>JBDLVH010000047.1:0-27516 GCA_039804865.1 Actinomycetota bacterium
CAACGTAAGCCAATAGGTTGGCGTTGCCCACGATGCCCTGAATGCGCACACCCTTGAGTAGGGTGCCCTGGGTCCAGTAGTAGGCGCCCGATGGCGGTACCGATCCGGTGTAATTCTTGAATATTGGAGCGATTGGCCCGCGAACCACAACGGCTGCATAGAGTTCAAAGACGATGGACGCGGCCATGATGTAGCGGAAGACGTTGGCAAAGACGTTGAGCAGGTCACGCCAGCTAAAGGTGGCAATCAGAAACAGCGCAAATACTGTGGCAATCAGTGTGCCGGCATAGCCCACCAAAGTGTAAAGCGGGTAGAAAGACCAGGTCACGCTCAGCAGCATCATGGCAAGTAGGGCGATGAGGGTGTACGGCAGACGGCGAAGGGTGGCAACGCCGCCAGAACGCATGAAGAACACGCCTGCAACAATGGCTAAGGCCACGCAGACGGCACCCCAAGCTGGGAACCCAATGGCGTAGCGAACTGTGTCGCCTGCCGAGATAATAAAGCTTCCCAGGTAGGCCAAACCAAGTCGGGCTCGGTATCCCGGAGCCTTCTTATCAGCGATCACGGGGACCAGCTGAGTGATTGGATTTACTGTCATCTGTTGGGTAACTACCTTTGCGTTGGACTTAAGTTTATTCGGAGTGGGCTTTGCTACCCTTAAACGTCAGAGAACACTAAGGTCGGGGACCCATTTGATTCGCAAGATTGCCAACCAGGCTCGCGCCTATGCCTGGGGTTCCAGCACGCTTATTCCGGAGTATTTCAACCTTCCAGCCACTGGTGGTCCAATGGCCGAGGTCTGGTTTGGCACCCACGCCGGCTCGCTTCCAACCGTTGCAGATACCCAACAGGACCTCTTGGCTTTCCGCGAAGGCAAGCAGCTTCCGTTCCTGCTGAAGATTTTGGCCGCCGGCGAACCACTGAGTATTCAAGCCCACCCAAACAAGGAGCAGGCAGTTGCCGGCTTCGAGCGCGAGAACGCACTGGGCCTTGCCCTCGATGACCCAAAGCGCAACTACCGCGACAATCACCACAAGCCAGAAATGATCGTTGCGCTGACCCCGTTTAGGGCGCTTACCGGTTTCCGACCGCTGGTTGACATCATTGTTTCCTTCCAGCGCATCGTGATGCAGGCTCAGAATCTTGACCTTCACGTTCTCGAGGCAGCCGCAGCCGACTGGGTTCAGGTGCTGCGCCAAAGTGGCATTGAGGTGCTCTTTGCCGGCCTGCTCAACCGGCCAGAGAATCTGGATGACGCCTGCCAGCAGCTCTCGGTTTTGGCCAAGGCCAACCGCGGCATCAATAACGTGGAGAGCAAAAACCTTGAAATCGTCCCGATGCTCCAGGAGCAATACCCGGGAGACCCCGGCGTAGTAATCAGCCAGCTGCTCAACCTGGTTGAACTGGATCCGCTGCAGGCGGTTGAGTTGGGTGCCGGAAACGTGCACTGCTACTTGGAGGGCCTTGGCATCGAGATCATGGCCTCCAGCGATAACGTTTTGCGCGGTGGGCTAACTCAGAAGCACATCGATGTGACCGAGCTTCGCAGCATCGTAGATTTCGCCTCGCTCGAGATTGAACCGATGGAAGCCGCCACCGAGGTAAATGGCCTATACCGCTATCCTTCCGAGGCGGAAGATTTCCTGCTGTACCGCATCGAGGTGGGAGGTCAGAATCTGCTGGCAGACCTAACTTTGGCCAACGATTCGATTGTGTTGTGCACCGCAGGCGAACTGGCCGTGGGCGACAGCACGGGGGAGCGCGAAGTGCTGCAAAAGGGCGAGGCGGCCTATCTTTCGGGCGCCAAGTTCTACTCGTTTAGCGGAGCCGGCACAGCCTTCTTAGCTACCAGCTAAGAATAAATTGCGGGGCTAGCGACTAGCTAAAAATAATTGGCGGGGTTTGGCCACCAGCTAAAGGGTGGCGTCCCAGGCGCTCTGAACAATATCGTGCAGGTTGTGCTTGGCCTTCCAGCCAAATTCTGCCTCGATGCGCGAGATGTCGGCGCAAAGGGCTGGTGGGTCGCCCGCGCGACGATCAGCAAGCTCAATTTCGAAGTCGATGCCGCTGACATTCTTTACCTCGGCCAAAACCTCTAGAACGCTAGAACCCTTGCCGGTGCCAACATTGAACACATCAAAGTTGCGCTGATCTTTTTCAAGGTAGGCAAGTGCGCTCAGGTGAGCTTCGGCCAGGTCAAGGACGTGCACGTAGTCGCGCACGCAGCTGCCATCGGGGGTTGGGTAGTCGGTGCCAAAAACGATCGGGGCCTTACCCGAGCGAACTGCCTGGAAAACGATAGGTACTAAGTTCATCACTGCGGTGTCTGCCAGGTCTTTCCAGCCGGCGCCAGCAACATTGAAGTAGCGCAGATTGGCAACGCGTAGTCCCCAAGAACGGGCAGCGTCGCGAGTCATCCACTCGCCAATCAACTTGGTTTCGCCGTATGGATTGATGGGTGCGCAAACCACATCTTCGCTTACGGTTGCAACGTTCGGCATGCCGTAGGCCGCCGCGCTGCTGGAAAATACCAGGCGGTTAACTCCGGTTTCGCGGAGCGCGTTTAGCAGGTTGGTTATGCCACCAACATTCTGCGAGAAGTAGAACTCTGGCTGCTCAACCGAGACGCCAACCTGCTTCTGGGCGGCAAAGTGGATGGCGCTGGTCACGCCGTGTTCCTTGATGGCAGCCACCATAATCTCGGTGGCATCTGGTGCCGAGAGGTCCAACTTAATTAGGACTGCACCCTCGATGCGGGACACCAAACCTGAGGTCAGGTTGTCGACCACAACCACCTTTTCGCCGCGCTGCTGCAAGAGACGAACAACGTGCGAACCGATGTAGCCGGCACCGCCGGTAACCAAAACACTCATGCCAATATGCTAGTGCTCGTCCAACAGCCTGCGTGGGTCCGTTTACTGGATTACGGTTTTGCAACAGGTTGGTAAACAGGGGCGGTTTGGGTACCCCTCAACTTGACTTACAGCGAATAACACCGATGTAATTACAACGACGCAACTTTGCGTTGTTCAGAACAAGGGGTTCTTATGGAAAGTCGCAATCGAGTACCAGAAAACTGGTTCACCGACCCGATTCTCCTTGGTGTAGCGGGGGCATACTCAGATCTAGAGACGAATCCACTGGCTTGGCAGGCAGACGCACTTTGCGCTCAGACTGACCCAGAGGCATTCTTCCCTGAAAAGGGCGGCTCAACTCGCGATGCCAAGCGCATCTGCTCGGGCTGCGAGGTCAAGGCACAGTGCCTAGATTATGCACTTCAGAACGACGAGCGTTTTGGTATCTGGGGCGGGCTTTCGGAGCGCGAGCGCCGCAAGCTAAAGAAGCAAGCTTAAGCACTTCCACCCGGTTTCAAACCCAACCCACAGTAGGCCCATGGCTATAGCCGCAATCGTGGTTAGCCGCGATGAAAATGTAGCCGCCTCGGCAACGGTCGCGGCGGTAGATTCGCAATCCCTAAAGCCAGACCAAATCATCTTTGCCGCAGATCTAGAATCTGGGCTCAATCAAATCTCTGCAGACCTGGCTTCCGCGACAGACCTCTGGGTCTGGTTGCTAACCCCGCAAACTGTTCCAACGCCAAACTCCCTGCAAGAGCTTCAAAAGACCACCGAGCTATCTCCCTCGGCCGCTCTGGTGGCGCCAAAGCTGGTTAACCCGGCAAATGCTCGCATCATCGAGCAGTACGGTCTCTCGTTAACCTCAACCTGGCATCCATTCAGCCAGGTTTCATCGGCCTTCGATCAGTCCCAGTTCGATGATCAGGAGGATTCCCTTTCAGCCGCCATCGAGGGTTCGCTGATTCGAGTTTCGGCACTCAACGAAATCGGTGGCAGAAACCTCAAACTAGACCCACTCACCTCGGGCTACGACCTGACCATGCGGTTGCGCCTGGCTGGCGGGCGAATCCTGCTGGCTCCCGCCGCCCGCATCTCGGTTGCGGCCGATGCAAATTTCCTGGTTGGTCGCGCGTCTGCCTTCAGCGTGCGCAAGGCCCAGGTTCAGCTGGCTGCTGGCTTCGCTAACCCATTTGGTTTTACGGTTTTGGGTGTGCTGGCTCCAGTGCTTGCAGCTCTCACCAGCATCTGGCTGCTTCTCATCAAGCGCCCCGAACGCATCGGTTCAACCCTTTTGGCTGGGTTCTGGTGGTTCTTCACGCTCTTCGGAAAGTTTGCTCGTCGCTCTCACCTCAGTGCCCAGCAGCGCGGCGGCATCAAGTCACTCCGAGTATTTTTCGCCACTCGCGATGAAGTAGCTCGTGCCCAAAGAGCTCAGATCGAGCAGCCGGCAGCTCAGGCAGAACGCGACCTCGAGGTTGTTGCCTCCGAACGCCCAGAGTTTGGTTCGGCCGGCGGTTTCTGGATCATGGCAGCATTGGCAGCCATCTCCTGGCAGTTCTGGCCAAAGGATGTTGCAGTAACCGGAGGAGCGTTGCTTCCGCTATCCGGCTCGCTCTCGCAGTTGTTTGCCCATGCCGGTTCTAGTTGGCAGAACATCGGTCTGGGCCTGGCGGCTCCGGCAGATCCATTCAGCTGGGTGTTGTTAGCTCTCGGCTCCATCACGTTCTGGGCGCCAACCCTTTCGGTGACCCTGCTGGTCTTCCTGGTGAAGCCCTTGGCTTTCGCTGCCGCCTGGCGTGCGCTTAGTTTGGTTACAAAGAACCGCGGTCTTCTGGCCCTCGGTGCACTCATCTACGCGCTGTGGCCTGCGCTAACCCAGGCGCAGGTTGACGGCCGTCTTGGCACACTGGTGGCCTTGATCCTGATGCCTTGGTTTGTGTTCACACTCGCTCGAGTTTTGGAGCTGGGAGCGGTGGCCCGTCGCAGCGTACAAACCTGGACCTGGGTTGGTCTCAGCGCGCTGCTGGCGGCTGTGATTTCGGCCGGCGCACCAAGCCTTACACCGCTGGTGGCGCTGGTTATTTTGCTGCTGGCAATCTACCGTTTCAAGCGCATCGGCTATTTGGTTTGGCTGCCGGTTCCGCTTCTAGTGCTTTGGGTTCCGTTGGCGGTTTACCTGGTGGTTGGTCTGGCACATCCACTCGCCCTACTCAGCGATCCGGGAGTTCCGCTCACAACCCAAAGCGTTCCAATCTGGTCACTGCTTTCGCGCGGCTTTGCAAACGCGCCATTTGCCAACTATTTGCCTTACGCCCCGGCATTCTTCCTGCTGATTGGCCTGTTCGCAACGGTCACCCGTCGAAGCCTAAACGCTCTGGGCCTCTGGTTGGCCCTGCTTTCGGCAGTGGTCTGCGCCTACTACCTCAACGCTCTCCAATTCCAGGCTTTTGGTGGATTAGACGGCACCGATTCTCAGATTGTTGCGGGCTCGCCTCATGCACTGCTCGGACTTGCCGGTCTGCTACTTGCCTACCTGGTTGTCATGGCGTTGGATGCGCGAGTCAAGGTCATCGGAGTACTAGCTCAGGCGGGTTCCTGGTTGGTTCTGGTGGCGTTAGCTGCCCAGTTTGTGCTAACCGGAACATCGTTGGTTTGGGGAAGCGGTACTCAGGTTCCGGCTCTGGTTGCAGCGCAGGCTGCCAACGATCCAAACAGCCGAACCCTTGTGATTGCGCCAAGTTCAACCAGCGGTGGACCAACCACCGATGGTGCAGTTGTTAGCTACACCGCAACCATCTTCACCGGAGCGGGTGTACAGCAAGACAACCTCAGCGTTGCCTACCGCTACGGTCTGGCCAATCTAGAGCGCTCGATGGCCTACCGAGCCGTTGCCGCCACCACCGCCAAGTTGGTGTCAGCCAATGGCAGTTCGGTTGCCGCCGACCTGGGCAAGCTATCGGTGGACTTCGTCTTGGTGCAGGACCAGAGCTCTACCGCCGCCGTTGATCTGGCGTCTGCGCTGGACACCGTAAAGGAACTCGAGCCGGTGGGTGCAACCGAATACGGCCACCTCTGGCGAGTTCACGCTCAGCACCCGGTTGTGATCAAGGCAGACTCCGGTTGGTCTGTCACCAAGCTGGTTCAGGTAGCCGTGCTTGCCCTGTTTGCCCTGCTCGCCGTTCCAACCCGCCGACGCACTCGTGCGTCGAGCGACCAGGACATGGAAGACCTCGAAGGGTTCGACTCGGAGGGTGGCAACTAGTGCTTAAGCGTCTAATGAGCCTGGTGCTAACCATCGTGGCAATCGCCGCGGTGGTGGTTATTCCAACCACCTTCAAACTGCCAGCGTTCATCGTTGGTAGCCCAGTAGCCGGCCAGCTGCAGCAGGTAAAGGCCAAAGACCTCACCCTGGTTTGCCCTGGGCCAGCCGTGCAGAGTTCTTCATCCAGCAAGGTTGGTAGCTTCAGCACCATCGGCAGCGCAGCGGTTGATTACGCTAGCCAATTGCCGGCTGGTGTCAAGCTCAAGACGCTCAAGCTAACCGGTGCCGCCGCCAACTCCGCAGCGCTGGCTAACAGTGGCGGAAGCCTCGGTAACTTCGCTACTTCAAGCGCTGTTTCCATCACCGCCACCGATCCTCAGGGTCTGGCACAGCAGAATTCCAAGCTGCTCTCCGCCGCCAACTACCAGGTGGCCTCTGCCGCTGGCATCAACGGAGCCATCGGTGCCAATTGTCAGCGCCCGGCCGCCGAACAGTGGCTGCTGGGTGCATCCACCGCCATCGGTCGCGAAGCACTTTTGATTGTGGCCAATCCAAATGCCACCGATGCCACCGTCAATCTGCAGCTCTTTGGCGGCAACGGTCTCATTGATGGCGCAGGACTAAATGGCATCGCAGTTCCGGCCAACCGAACCACCATTTTGCCGCTAGCCGGTTTCGCCCCAGACAACCAGTTGCTGGCCGTCAAGGTTGTAGCTCAGGGAGCTTCGGTGGCTTCTTGGGTTCAGCAGAAGACCGTTCGAGGCACTCTGGCTGGCGGAGCGGATCTCATTTCCCCGGCCGCCGATGCTGCCGCCTCGCTGGTTCTGCCTGGTCTGTTCAAGCGCGGCACGGCCGATGCCACCGCACTCATCAAGGGCAACGCCGACTACCAAGACCTAACCCCAAGCCTCGCCGTATTTGTGCCGGGTAGCCAAGCCGCAACGGTCACCGTGCAGGTGATAGGCACCGATTCCAAGACCTTCGGAACTGTGCTGCAACAGAGCGTAGAGGCCGGCCAAACCATGGACCTGCCCATCACCGGTCTAAAAGACGGCGACTACTCGGTGTTTGTGACCTCGAGTCAGCCGGTCATTGCGGCCGCTAGGCTCAGCCGCACCCTCACGGCACACGCCACCGCCGGCCAAAATTCCACCACCGATTTCGCCTGGCTAAACGCCGTGCCGGCGGGAGTTACCGCTCGCCGATTTGTGGTTCCCAACAGCGGAATTTCTAAGCTCAGCGTTGCAACCACCGAGGCCGGAGCCGCCCGCGTAACCATCACCGGAAATGGTCCAACCCAATCCTTGGAAATCGCCAAACTTTCTAGCAAGTCGGTTAGCCTCACCGCTGGTTCGGTGGTCACCATTTCGTCCGATGTTCCGGTGGTCGCAACCATGATCGTCGACTTCAATGCGATGATCGTCGCCATTCCTGTTGTGGACTTCCAGAACCAGGGTGGCAGCATCCGGATTTCGGTGCGCTAGGTCCTAGGTGTTGGCGCCAGAGCCTTTTGGCAACTAGTCCAAGTTCTCCATGAAGTCGCGTGGGTCGCGTCCAACCATCTCGGCGGCTGCCTCAATCACATAAGACTCAACGCGGAAGATTTCGGTGAGCGGGTCTTGCTCGGCACCAATTCTTTGGATTGGAACACGGTAAATGTAGACCGTGTCTAGCTCACGGCGATAGCTGTAACGCCTAACCGAAGTGATCTCACCGTGCATCGGTGGCAGGTCGCGTACCACCACAATCAGATTGGCAAAAACGTCGGGGAAAGCATCTCGTAAATAGGCGGCGCAGTCTTGTACGGTGGCATCAAAATTGCCCTCGCGCGCAATGCCAGGTTCGAAGCGCGGGCTCCACAGCGGTCGGCGTACACCCCTGCCGTGTCTGTCTCTCGATGCACCTCGAGATTTACGCGCGCTGGCCATGGCTCAAGCATAAAGTTTTCTCCAAGGTTGCGTTGGTATCCTTGATTTGATGAGTGAACGTGCCTGCTCAAAGGCTGGCTGCAGCCAGAGTGCTGTTGCCACTCTCAGCCATGACTACAACCAGTCGATAGCTGTAATGGGGCTGCTAAGCCCAAAGCCCGAGCCAGGTTGTTTCGACCTCTGCAGTCAACACGCAAACCGCTTCACCCCGCCGCAGGGATGGCAATTGATTCGCCATCTACTGGTACCGGACACCAACTCGAAGGATCCCAAATGACCATCAATTGGAACTCAATCGTCAAGACCTACGACGTCCGAGGATTGGTCGGAACCGACCTGACACCAGAGATTGTTTCGGCGCTAGCCGCCGGTTTCGTTGACGAGTTGGGTGCCGCCGGTCAGGAAGTTGTGGTTGGCCACGACATGCGCGATTCTTCGCCTGAGTTTGCCGATGCGTTTGCCTCCGGTGCCCAGGCTCGCGGCGCCAATGTGGTCTCCATTGGTCTGTGCTCCACCGATGAGTCTTACTTTGCATCCGGCAGCTTGAATGCGCCTGCTGCCATGTTTACCGCAAGCCACAACCCGGCCACCTACAACGGCATCAAGTTCTCTCGTGCCGGCGCTCGCGGCATCAGCCTAGACACCGGTCTAGCTGCAATCCGAGACCGCGCCATCGCATACCTAGAAACCGGCATCGATGAGGTTGAGGCCCCGGGCAGCTACCGTGAAGTGCACATCCTCGCCGACTACGCCACCTACCTGCGCGAGATGGTAGACCTGTCCGAGATCCGTCCGCTCAAGGTTGTTGTAGACGCCGGAAACGGAATGGGCGGCATGACCGTTCCTGCCGTTCTGGGCAACGCTGCAGATCTGGGTGCGTTGCCTCTCGAGATTGTTCCGCTGTACTTCGAACTGGATGGTTCGTTCCCAAACCACGAGGCCAACCCGCTGGACCCAAAGAACCTGGTTGACCTGCAGAAGGCAGTGGTGGAGCATGGCGCCGACATCGGTTTGGCTTTCGATGGCGACGCCGATCGTTGCTTCGTAATCGATCAGAACGGCGACGCGGTAACTCCTTCGGCCGTTGCCGCCATCGTTGCCCGTCGCGAAATCGCGCGCGTTCGCAAAGCCAACCCGGCTGCCGATATCTCGGTGATTCACAACCTGCTTACCTCGCGCATCGTTGAAGAGGTCATCGCAGCCGATGGTGCAACCCCGGTTCGCACCAAGGTTGGCCACTCGCTGATCAAAGACCAGATGGCTGCCACCAAGGCCATCTTCGGTGGCGAGCACAGCGCTCACTATTACTTCGCCGATTTCTGGGGAGCCGACAACGGCATGCTGGCAGCAATGCACGTGCTGGCCGAGTTTGGTGCTCAGGACAAGCCGCTGAGCGAGTTTGCCAAGCAGTACAACCCTTACTTCAACTCGGGTGAGATCAACTCCACCGTTGCCGATGTGGCAGCTGCAAAGGCTCGCGTCAAGGCAGCCTTCGAGGGTCGCGCTAGCTTCGATGAATTCGACGGCATCACCGTGACCGGAACCGACAGCAACGACTGGTGGTGGTTCAACGTTCGCGCCAGCAACACCGAGCCGCTTTTGCGCCTGAACGTGGAGGCAAAGTCGGCCGCTCGCATGGCTGAAATCCGCGACGAGGTCCTCGCGCTCATTCGCGCTTAGTCACGGTATTCCAGCTGCCCTTTCATCGGGGATAATTGGAGCATGACCCAAACCCTAGGCTTTGAATACAAGGTCGCCAACCTCGCTCTTGCCGAGGCCGGCCGCCACCAGATTCGTCTTGCAGAACACGAGATGCCAGGCCTCATGGCCCTGCGCACCGAGTTTGCTGCCAGCCAGCCTTTGGCCGGCGCCCGAATAACTGGTTCGCTGCACATGACCGTGCAGACTGCCGTGCTGATCGAGACCTTGGTTGCCCTCGGCGCTCAGATTCGCTGGGCATCCTGCAACATCTTCAGCACCCAGGATGAGGCCGCCGCAGCCGTTGTGGTTGGTCCTAACGGAACCGTCGAAGCACCGAAGGGTGTTCCGGTTTTCGCCTGGAAGGGCGAGACCCTAGAGGAATACTGGTGGTGCACCAACCGCATCTTCGACTGGACCGCCGAGGCTAAGGCCGCTGGCCAGAACTTCAGCGGCCCAAACATGATTTTGGATGACGGCGGCGACGCCACCCTGCTGGTTCACAAGGGTCGCGAGTTCGAACTTGCCGGCGCTGTGCCTGCCACCAAGGAAACCGACAGCCACGAGTGGTCGGTAATCCTCGACCTGCTTCGCTCCTCCATCGCGGCCGAGCCGATGCGGTTCACCACCATCGCTGCCGAGATTCAGGGCGTCACCGAGGAGACCACCACCGGCGTTCACCGCCTGTACGAGTTCTTCCAGAACGGCGAACTGCTGTTCCCAGCCATCAACGTCAACGACTCGGTTACCAAGAGCAAGTTCGACAACAAGTACGGCATTCGCCACTCGCTACCAGACGGCCTAAACCGTGCCACCGATGTACTCATGGGCGGCAAGGTTGCCTTCGTGGCCGGCTACGGCGATGTGGGCAAGGGCAGCGCCGAGGCGCTCCGCGGCCAGGGTGCTCGAGTAATCGTCAGCGAGATCGACCCAATCTGTGCACTTCAGGCAGCCATGGATGGCTTCCAGGTTTCGCGCCTCGAGTCGGTTATCGGTGAGGTAGACATCTTTGTAACCGCAACCGGCAACACCGGCATCATCAAGCCTGAGCACCTGCTGCAGATGAAGAACTTGGCCATCGTTGCCAACGTTGGTCACTTCGACGATGAGATCGACATGGCCGGAATCGCCAAGATCGAGGGCATCGAGAAGATTGAGATCAAGCCTCAGGTTCACGAGTGGCGTCTGCCGAATGGCCGTGCCGTTCTGATCCTCAGCGAGGGTCGTCTGATGAACCTGGGTAATGCCACCGGCCACCCTTCGTTTGTGATGAGCAACTCGTTCAGCAACCAGGTCTTGGCACAGATCGAGCTTTACGCCAATCGTGCCAACTACGAGCTGGGCGTCTTCGTCTTGCCAAAACACCTGGACGAAAAGGTTGCCCGTTTGCATTTGGACGCTTTGGGTGTTCAATTAACGGAGTTGACTGCCGAACAGGCCAGCTACATTGGGGTTCCGGTGACTGGTCCGTACAAAGTCGATCACTATCGCTACTAAGGTCTAGGGTTTAGCAATGCCGATTACCATCATGCTTGTTGAGGATGACGAAGCGCTTCGTTCCAGCCTCGAGCGCTGGCTTACCGATGCCAACTTCTCGGTGGTCTCCGTTGGCGATGGCCTCAAGGTTGTCGACCTATACCGCGAGGCAAAGCCAAACCTGATCCTCATGGACATCCAGCTTCCAGGCCGCAACGGCATCGAACTGGTGCGAGACATCCGCGCCATTTCGTCGGCCACCCCAATCATCATGGTCACCGCTCGCAGCGAGGCCAAGGATATGGAAGAGGCCTACGACGCTGGCGCCGACGACTACTTTGAGAAGTCGCCTTGGCAGCCTGAGAAGCTGATGGCTCGTATCAACAACTGCCTCAAGGCCGCCCGTGCATTGGTGGAGACCGACGCCGAGGTTCTAAAGATTGGTCCGTTGACTCTGGACATCGTGGGTCACGAGGTTCGTCGCAACGGCGAGAAGATTGCGCTCACTCCGCTTGAGTTCAAGTTGCTTGCCACCTTGGCCGAGAAGCCAAAGATGGTGTTCAGCCGCGAACAGCTGCTGAAGGATGTTTGGGACTACCCGTACCAGGGTGACACCCGCCTGGTAAACGTGCACATCCAGCGCCTGCGCTCCAAGATCGAAGACGACCCAGACAACCCAAAGATTGTCGAGACCGTTCGCGGTATCGGCTACAAGGCTGGCCAGAACTAAGTGAATTCCAAAGGTCTATCTCGGACCTTGTTTGGTGCGCTGCGTCGCTCAATTCAGGGGCGCGCTGTTGCGTCCACGGTAATCCTCTCCGGTATCGCCATGGTGGCCCTCGGCGGTTTCCTCAGCTACTCCATCGGCAATGGTCTGTTCCAGACCCGTCTAACCCAGGTGCTCTCCGAATCGCAGCGCGCGGTGGTGGAGGTTCAAAACACCTTCAGTGCGGCCAACGTCTCCGATGAGGTTGCCCTGCAAACCCTGATGAACTCGGTGGTGCCAACCCTCGAATCCAACAACGGAAATCAGGATCGCCAGATTGCGCTGCTGCGAACCCCCGGGCAGTCGGCTTCATCGCTGCTGCTGCAGAGCCCTATGTCTTCCAGCCTCAACGTTGACGTAATCCCAAACACATTCCGCACCAAGGTTGCCAACACCGAATCCAACCTGCTCTACCAAAGCATTGCTATTCCAGAGGCCACCGGAAATCACCCTGGTGTGGTGGTCGGCGCACCGATTCAGATTCCACTGGCCGGCTCCTACGAGCTCTACCTTGTTTTTGACCTGCAGAGCGAGCAGGAGACCCTCGACTTCGTTCAGCGCACTCTGGTTGTGGGTGGTGCCATCTCGCTGTTCATGATTGCCCTGGTTTCCTACTTCGTCACCACCTGGATTGTGCGTCCGGTTCGTGAAGCCGCCGATGTGGCGGAGCGAATCGCTTCCGGAGACCTAGACCGACGCCTTCCCATCAAGGGTGAGGATGACGTTGCCACGCTGGCACGATCGTTCAACCGCATGGCCGACTCTCTGCAAAAGCAGATCACCAAGGTGACCTCGGTGTCCAAGATGCAGCAGCGATTTGTCAGCGATGTGAGTCACGAACTGCGCACCCCGATGACCACCATCCGTATTTCGGGCGACATGATTTTCCGCAACCGCGACAAGCTGGTTCCTTCGCTCAAGAAGGACGCCGAGATCCTCAACGATCAGATCATCCGCTTCGAGGCGCTGCTGGGAGACCTTCTCGAACTGAGCCGCTTCGATGCCGGAAGTGCCCAGGCTCGGATGGAACTGCAGGACATTCAGTATGTGGTTGGCATGGCCATCGCATCCATCGAACCGCTGGCAAAATCCAAGGGTTCTGCCATCAATGTAGACCTTCCAAACCAGCTGGTTGAGGTTGAGTTGGACTCGCGCCGAATCGAGCGTCTGCTGCGCAACCTAATCGCCAACGCCGTGGAGCACGGCGAGGGGCTTCCCATCGACATTCACGTTGGCGCCGACGAACAGGCTGTGGCTATCACGGTCACCGACTACGGCATTGGCATGACCAAGGCTCAGCTAGATCACATCTTTGATCGCTTCTGGCGTGCCGATCCTTCGCGCCAGCGCACCAGCGGCGGAACCGGTTTGGGTCTGGCCATCAGCCAGGAAGACGCCAACCTGCACAACGGCTGGTTGCAGGCCTGGGCTCGGCCAAATCAGGGTGCTTGCTTCAGGCTAACCCTGCCAAGGGCCAAGGGTGCTGTCTTTGCATCCTCGCCGCTTTCCATGCCACCGGCCAAGCCGCTCTGGGATCTGCCGAAGGGTTTCTATCACGATGAAGATTAACCCGATGTCGGTGCGTGCGCGTCTGCGCCGGCTGGTCTTGACTGCGCTGTCCGCTGTGGCGGTAGTTGCCATTGCCGGCTGTGCTCAGATCCCAATGAACAGTGCAATCCTCGATGGCCCGAACGTGCAAAACGGGCTTTCCAACGACTACCTCTACTACTCGCCATCGGGACCTGCCGATGGGCAAGACCAGAAGGCTGTGCTCTCCGGCTTCCTAAACGCCGCCACCGGTCCGCAGAACGACTACTCGGTGGCACGCGAATTCCTGGTTCCAAAACTTCGCACCACCTGGTCTCCCAACCAGGAGGTGCTAATCCAGCAGGGGTCACTAGACATCCAAATTGCCGGCGACAACACTGCCACCGTGAAGCTTGGCGTTTCGGCCAAGATCGATGCCGACGGCCACTACTTGGCGCAGCCCAGCAACACCAAGCGCACCCTAAAGTTCACCCTGGTAAAAACCAGCGGTAACTGGCGCATTAGCTCTGCCCCCGATGTGGTGGTGATGATCCGTCCGGTGTTCGACGTGATTTTCCACTCCTACGCCACCTACTATTTCGATCACACGTTCAGCTATTTGGTGCCGGATCTACGTTGGTTCCCTTCGCGCGCCTCTACCGCAACCCGTCTGGTTACCGCGGTCCTCAACGGGCCGTCCGCCTGGCTGAAGCCGGCAGTTCAGACCCCGATGCCGGTTGGCACCAGGCTGGCCATCGATGCCGTAACCATCGATGGCACCACCGCAGTGGTAAACCTAAATGCGGCCGCCCTGCAGGCAACTGCGGCCGAAAAACAGTACTTCAAGGCTCAGCTCACCGCCACGCTCACCCAGCTTTCGGGCGTGACCCGGGTTGAGATCCAGATCGATCGCGCTCTTCAGAAAATTGCCACCTACATTCCTTCGCAGGGAGCGGCAGTTGGATACGCACCCGTTGCCCTGGTAGATGGTTCGCTAACCCAGTTGGCTTCCCCGGCGGGCACCCAGATCACTGGTTCCAAAGACCTCATTCGTCAGGTTGGAGCCACCGATTTTGCGGTCACCTCCGATAACAACACCATGGCTCTGCAGGGACCCGGGGGCACCTACCGTGTGAAGTTCATCGGTGCCACCCAAACCCCAATCGCGGTGGACGTCCGCAAGGGTCTGCTGGCTCCGGTATTCGATTCTCGCGGCATGCTTTGGTCGATGACCTCGGATGGCGGTCAGACCATTCAGGTGATGCCTGAGAGTGGTGCGGTCATGTGGTTCTCGGTTAGCTGGATGACCAAGTATCGAATCTTGGACTTCGCTCTGAGTGCCGAGGGCTCACGAATCGCATTTGTGGCTGTGGACAAGAACAAGGTCACCAAGGTGTTTGTGGCTTCCGTTATCCGCGATTCTCTAGGTGTTCCTACCGGTCTTGGACAGCCGCTGGAGGTTGCCGGAGCTACCGGAACTCCGGTGAGCGTGGCTTGGTCGGGCGCAACCGGCTTGGTTGGTTTGAGCAGTCTGGGTGGCGGTCAGTCATCGGTTGACATGCTGGCTCTTGGCGCCGAACCAAAGAACCTGGCCACCCTTGCCGACAGCACAAAGGTGCTCACCGCCGATGGCGGCAACTCGATGTTTGTGCTCACCAAGAACGGCAGCCTGCTTCAGAACCACGGCTTCAACTGGAGTGTTTTGGCAGACCGCGTCACTGCCGCCCACATGCCTTATTAGCCCTCGCAGACTTCAAGTTCTGCACTGATTGCTCCTAGCCCAGATGTGTCGAAGGGCGGTGGCCGGATGCTTGCTAAATGACAAGTTTTTGGCTTCCAGTGGATTGCCTCATCTGCGGGCAGCCCCCGTTGCAGGTTTGCCAATCCTGCCGGCTTAAGCTCCCGATTTTGCCCCGATCGGTTTCCCGTCCCGGCCTTGTTGCTGGTTGGGCAACAACCGCCTACGAGGGTGCCCCGCAGATGCTGGTGCACGCCCTGAAAGAGCGAGGCAGTGGTTCGGTGGCTAAACTGATGGCAACTGCCATGGCCCAGACCCTGTCCCAAAATCTTGAACACACCCTGGCTGGCCAGGGCGGCAAACAACCGGTACTTCTGGTTCCTGCACCAAGCCGTCGCTCCGCAATGGCTCGTCGCGGTTTTGTGCCCGCAGTGCTTTTGGCCAAGGCAGTAGCCCGCCAGCTAAGGGCAACCTCAGTAACTGCCCAGGTGCTGCCTTTGCTTCGGGTGGGTGCCGAGGTAGCCGATCAGTCTGGCCTCAATCGGCTAGAACGCCAACAGAACCTAGCCGGCAAAATGAACTGCAAATCCAAGCCCAGTGCCGGCTTCAGCGGCTACCGCCTGGTGCTGATAGACGACGTGGTAACCACGGGCGCAACCCTGCGTGAGATGCAAAGGTGCCTGACTGCGGCCGGCTGGCAGCCTGTGAATTTTCTGACTTTTGCAGAAACTTTATGAAATGGCTTACAGCAGACCCGTTTCGGGTATAACTTTCTTTCACGGGCAACGATGCCCGAGATGGAGGTCACCATGGAAATCAACATTTCGGCAAGAAACCTCACGGTTTCGGATCGATTCCGAGAATACGTTCTAGAGCGCGCACACAAGGTGGAGCAGCTTGCAGGTAGAACCCAATCTTTGACCATCAAGGTAACCCGTCACGAACATAAAGCCACCGGTCAAGAAGATCAGGTTGAACTCACCGTTGTAGAGCCTGGCCACATCATCCGTGCCGAGGCTCACGCCGGCGACAAGTTTGCAGCCTTCGACATCGCATTGGGCAAGCTCTCCGAGCGCCTGCGCCGTGCCGGTGACAAGCACAAGGTTCACCGCGGCCAGCACCGCCAAGCATCGGCAGCCGAGCTAAGTTCGCACGACTTCGCAGAGCTGGATGTAACTCCAGCTAACTCCGACGTCTTGCTGGGAAAGACCGTCGTTGCAGAGGCTGCTGCCACCGCCCAACCAGACTTTGGTGACAGCCCAGTTGTGATTCGCCGCAAGGAATTCACTGGCAGCCCAATGTCGGTTGACGACGCCCTGTACCAGATGGAACTGGTGGGGCACCCGTTCTTCCTCTTCCTCGACAGCGAGACCGGTAAGCCATCGGTGGTTTACAGCCGAAAGGGCTGGAACTACGGAGTTATAACTTTGGCTTAGTTTCGCCCAAAGCGTTAAGCCCCAAGCCCTAGTGGTTTGGGGCTTTCGCCTAGAATGGAGCTATATCTAACTTCTGTTTGGAGCAACCAACTTGGCTAACATCCTCAACAAAGTCTTGCGCGCTGGCGAAGGCCGCTTGCTTACCAAACTGCGCAACACCGCCGATGCGGTAAACGCCCTTGAAGCAGAGTTTGCAAACCTCACCGACGCCGAGTTGGCGCTTGAGACTCAGCAGCTGCGCGAGCGCTACGCCGCAGGCGAGTCACTAGATGACATCATGCCTGAGGCCTTCGCCGCAGTTCGCGAAGCAGCCAAGCGCACCCTGGGCATGCGTCACTTCGATGTTCAGATCATGGGTGGTGCCAACCTGCACCTCGGCAACATCTCCGAGATGAAGACCGGTGAAGGTAAGACCCTGGTTGCCACCATGCCTGCCTACCTAAACGCCATCGCTGGCCGTGGTGTGCACGTGGTTACCACCAACGACTTCCTTGCCGGCTACCAGAGCGAACTTATGGGCCGCGTGTTCCGCGCCCTAGGCATGACTGTGGGTTGCATCCTCAGTGGCCAAGAGCCTGCCGAGCGCCGCGAGCAGTACCTCGCAGACATCACCTATGGAACCAACAACGAGTTTGGCTTCGACTACCTGCGCGACAACATGGCCTGGGACAAGTCAGACCTGGTTCAGCGCGGTCACTTCTTTGCCATCGTCGACGAGGTCGACTCCATCCTCATCGATGAGGCTCGTACCCCACTGATCATCTCTGGTCCTTCGTCGGGCGAGGCCAACAAGTGGTTCGCCACCTTCGCCAAGATTGCCGAAACCCTAGACCCAGTAATCGACTACGAGGTAGACGAGAAGAAGCGCACCGTTGGTGTGCTCGAGCCAGGAATCGACAAGGTCGAAGACTACCTAGGCATCGACAACCTTTACGAGAGCGCCAACACTCCGCTGATCTCGTTCCTAAACAACTCGCTGAAGGCCAAGGCCCTCTTCAAGCGCGACAAAGACTACGTCGTTATGAACGGCGAGGTCATGATCGTCGACGAGCACACCGGCCGCATCCTTTCGGGTCGTCGCTACAACGAGGGTGTTCACCAGGCCATCGAAGCCAAGGAAGGTGTTGAGGTCAAGGCCGAAAACCAGACCCTTGCCACCGTTACCCTGCAGAACTACTTCCGCCTCTACAACAAGCTTTCGGGCATGACCGGTACTGCCGAGACCGAGGCTGCCGAGTTCATGAGCACTTACGGCCTAGGCGTAGTGCCAATCCCTACCAACAAGCCAATGGTCCGAATCGACCAGCCTGACCTCATCTACAAGAACGAGCAGGTCAAGTTCGACATGGTTGTGCTCGACATCGCCGAGCGCCACAAGAACGGTCAGCCGGTTTTGGTTGGTACCACCTCGGTTGAAAAGAGCGAGTACCTAAGCCGCCTGCTTGCCAAGGCAGGTGTGCGCCACGAGGTGCTGAACGCCAAGAACCACGCCAAGGAAGCCGCCATCGTTGCCCAGGCTGGTCGCCTCGGTTCGGTTACCGTAGCCACCAACATGGCTGGTCGCGGTACCGACATCATGCTTGGTGGTAACGCCGAGTTCCTAACCGTTGCTGAGGTTGCCAAGCTTGGCCTAACCGCCGAGGAAAACCCAGAGCAGTACCAGAGCGCCTGGGACGAAATCTTCGCCAAGGTAAAAGAGCAGGTTGCGCAGGAAGCCGAAAAGGTTCTTGCCGTTGGCGGTCTCTACGTGCTTGGCACCGAGCGCCACGAATCGCGCCGAATCGACAACCAGCTGCGTGGTCGTGCCGGTCGCCAGGGCGACAAGGGTGAGAGCCGATTCTACCTATCGCTAACCGACGACCTAATGCGCCTGTTCTCCAGCGGTGCCGCCGGCGCCCTAATGAACCGTCCTGGTATCCCAGACGACCTAGCCATCGAATCCAAGATGGTCAGCCGCTCTATTGCCAGCGCTCAGTCTCAGGTTGAGGCCCGCAACGCAGAGGTTCGCAAGAACGTTCTAAAGTACGACGACGTTCTCAACCGTCAGCGTGAGGCAATCTACTCAGACCGCCGTCACATCCTCGAGGGCGACACCATCGCAGACCGCGTAGACGAGTTCCTCGATTCGGCAATCGCCGAAATCGTTCGCGGACACATCTCCGACAGCGCCGGAAAAGACTGGGATCTTGAGTCTCTCTGGACCGAACTTCGCGCCCTCTACCCAATCGGTCTGGCCATCGATGAGGTGCTGGCCGAGGCCGGCAGCCGCAGCCGCCTAACCACCGCTTGGCTAACCCGCGAAATCGTTTCGGACGCCCGCATCGCCTATCAGAACCGCACCAACCAGATTGGCGAAGAGGCCATGCGCGAGCTAGAGCGTCGCGTTGTTCTCAGCGTGATCGACCGCAAGTGGCGCGACCACCTCTACGAGATGGACTACCTCAAGGAGGGCATTGGCCTGCGAGCCATGGCCCAGCGCGACCCACTGGTTGAATACCAGCGCGAAGGTTTTGGCATGTTCCAGCAGATGATGGGCGCAATCCGCGAAGAGGTCATTGGCTTCATGTTCAACCTGGAGGTTCAGGTTGAGGCAGCGGCAGACCACACCGAGATTCAGGCCCCAGGTTTGGAATCGCACGTGGACAACCGCGCTCAGCTAACCTACGTATCGCCAGACGAAGACGGCAGCGCTCACGTGAGTGGTGCAGCCAGCGACGAGACCGAGCCACCAGCTGCTGGTTCGTCGTTCTTCAAGAACTAGTTTCAACTCAAAAGCTAAGTCCCCGGTCATTGACCGGGGACTTAGCTTTTCTCAATTAGTTGGTTGCCCAGGGGAAGTTGCAAGAGCCTGTGGCTAAAGGCCTTGAAGGTGTTTCTAGAGGATGGTCACGCTGGTTGCACGCCAGCGCTTGTGGAATGGCTCAAGGCGAATGGTTACCGCGCGGGTTCGGGCCTGGGAGTTGATTAGCACCACCGATTCGATTACCCCCAAACGAGGGCTGTCGTGGCGAATCTTGCCCACGGCAAACTTGGGCATCAGTGCGGGACGGCCCGAGTTGGCATCGTTGCGGGCGCGCTGGGCAACCCTGAGGCGAAGTTTTTCATAGACCTGATCTGATACCAGTGAAGACATTTGCTCTACCGAGCGGGCGCCGGCGATCACCTCAACCACAAGAGTGGCGATGGTGGGTAGCAGCGGAATTGGGTCTGGCAGCAGAGCGATTTCCTCGGCGGTGGGGAAGAGCCCCTCGTCGTCTAGCAAGGGATCGTAGGCGCGAAGCTTGCGCTTGGTGGCGTGCTTCACCACGGGTAATACGGCGAGTTTGGCTGCTCGGTGAACTGCCATGACGATTCCTCCCAAAATCGCTATGCCAACCCTTATGGGTAGGTCAATATGACGCTATTCCCCTAGCCAGATCAGATTAGCGGGAAAACCCTAATCTGTGGATAACTTTCTGCTTACTTTTGGCAAACCCGATTTGCTAAAGCCATGGACATTTCAATTCCGCTGCAGCCCAAGAGCGAGCAGCTACATAGCGATTGGTTTCAACTGGACTACGGCTGCAATGGCGCCCAGGTTAGATGCGTTGGCGGCAGCACCGAAACGCTCATTTACGTGGTGTTTGGCGACGACTTCATTGCCGGACTTCGGGTAGATCGTCGAAGCTGGGTGTTGCTTCCAAACACCGCAGTCACATCGGTGACCTTCTCGGCGCTTGGCGCCCGCAACCTGCCGCCAGTGCGCCAGGTAAGCGAAGAAGCCCGGGTTTACCTGCAGGGCCTTGGGCCGGTGCAGCTGCGGGTTTGGGTAAACGGGCAGGAGGAGTCGCTGCCACCGGCTCAGGCAGCCGTTCAGGGGCGTTGGCTGGTGCTAAGCCGCAACGATGGCGGGCAGCTGGAGCGCATGGCCTCGTTCGATTCCATTCGTCTCATCGAGGTAATCGATCCAAAGACCACCCAGCCAAAATACGAGAACGGCGAGGTTCCAACCTGGGGCAAGAGCGAGAGGCGCTACTGATGAGCAACTTTGTAATGGGTAAGGGTTTCAAGGCCAAGAAATCCACCACCTTGGTTGTGGTCGGGGTGCTGTTACTGGCTGCCCTAATCTCGGTGAAGGTTTTCTGGCTGGACCAGCAGCGATACCTCGTGCCCGCTCAAACCATTCCGGCGGGCGCCAATCTGGCACAGGCCAGCTGGAGGGTAGTTCCGGCCAATCTGGGCTCGCTTGGCGTTGGCTACCTCTCAGGAACAACAACGCCCAGGGGATACGCGCTTCAGCCGCTGCCGGTAAATAATCTGGTGGCTCGGGCATCGGTGGTTGCAACTGCACCAAGTGCGTTGTCCCGCCTTGTCATTACCACCAAGACCCAGCTAGGCAGGAGTGTTCACGCGGGTTCGCGGGTGGCCATCTGGAGCGCGCAGCGGCTTGAGAACAATCAGTTCGATGTGCCTAAGCGTCTTGTTGCCCTGGCCAGCGTTGCTCGGGTAACCAAGGCAAGCGGAGTCTTTGCCAGCACCAATCAGCAGGTTGAGGTGTTGATAGATCCGCTTCAAACCCCTGCGGTCTTGGCCGCAATGGCCAGCGATTCACCGATATTTCTGGTGGCGGCACAGTGAGCAACGCGGTTGAGTTCAATCTGGCGGGCACCGGATCCAAATCTGATTTCGAGCTGAAAACTGCCCGAGCCAAACTCTTCGCCATCGAAGCGGTTTCGGGTGGCGCCGGTAAGAGCACTCTGGCCGCCAATCTGGCCTTCGAATTGGCTGCGGCGGGGCACCGCGTTTGCCTGATCGACCTCGACACCCAGTGGCCCTCGCAGCATCGCTATTTTGGTCTACCGCAGCAGCAGGCGGCGGTCTTGGCCGGGATGCGCCTGCTAGAGCAAGAGCGGCTGGATTACTCGGCGCTGGGAAACCTAACCGTTCGACTGCTTTCCAAGGGTGCTGCAGTTGACTTCCTCAGTGGCTACGGTCTAAACGTGGATACGGCCAACGTCAACTGGAAGTTGCTGGAGACCTTCATTGAGTTTCTGAGTCTCAGCTACAGCCACATCGTTCTGGATCTGGCTGCCGGGGTAAACGCCGAGGCACAGGTGTTGGCGTCCAAGTTGGCCACCCAACGTCTACTGGTTTTGCACCCAGACTCGGTGAGCGTGGCCAGATTCCTCGATGCCGAGGCACGCATCACTTCACTCGGTGGTGCCCCTATTTCGCTGGTGATCAACCGCCTCCGTGCCAGCGTGCTTGGAGCCAGACCCGATTGGCAGGTGCGTCAGGTGCTGCGCGAGCGCACCCAGCTACAGATTCAGGCCATGATCCCCGAGGATGAGATGTTTGATGAGGCCCTGCAGCGCGGGCTGCCACTGCGCCAACTGAGTGGCAAATCCAAGGCGCTCGCCGCCATCGGTGAACTGGCGGGCAGGCTAGCCTGATTGCCCCGCCTACCAGAGCCGGCTGGCGGGCTTTGTAAACTTGGCTCATGGCAACGCCCGCACAACTGCTAAAGACGCTCTCAGCCGCCTCACAAGCCGACATCGAGTGGCTGAACCTGGTCACCAATGAGTGGCAGTTGCTTTCGGACCTGGTCTTTGCCGATTTGGTGCTTTGGGTGCCTGGCAAGTCTGGTTCGTTCATCGCTGCCGGCCACGCCCGCCCATCGTCTTCGGCCACAATTTTCTACCGTGACATCACTGGGTCTACCATCCGTGCGGTGTGGGCCGAACAGGTGCGCGAAGCCTACGAGACCGGCGAGATTGTGGACCAGGTTCAACTGGACAACTACGACGGCATCCCAAACCGCTTTACCGCAGTGCCAGTGCGCCGACGCGTCAACCACAAGAGCGAGGCCGTGGAGCCCAAGCCAATCGCGGTAATCACCCGCCACACCAACCTGGCCGACACCAAGGTGCCAAACAAGGTGCAGCTGAACTACCTGGCGGCGGGCAACGACCTGATGCGCATGATTGCCGAGGGTGGCTTCCCAGACCTGGGCAACCCAACCGGGCCAAAGCGAGGCGCCCCACGTGCCAACGACGGCCTGCTTCGTCTGGACACCGATGGCAAGGTGCTGTTCGCCAGCCCCAACGGCATCTCGGTGTTCAACAACCTAGGTGTTGAGCAAGAGGTTGAGGGTCAGGTTCTGGCCGGCGTGGTCACTCCGCTGCTGAAGTCTGGCTATACCGTGGACGAATCGCTTCCGGTGGTGCTCAGCGGCAAGGCGTCTTGGCGAGTGGACCTGGAGTCGGGCAACGGCACGGTCTCGCTGCGTTCCATCCCGCTGAAGCGCGCGGGGGAGCGCATCGGTGCACTGTTGCTTTGCCGCGACGTGAGCGAACTGCGTAAGCAGGAACGTGAGCTGATTACCAAGGACGCCACCATTCGCGAGATTCACCACCGCGTGAAGAACAACCTGCAGACCGTGGCAAGCCTGCTGCGGATGCAGGCTCGTCGCAGCAAGAGCGAAGAAACCAAAGAATCTTTGGAGCAGGCAATGCGTCGAGTTTCGGCTATTGCCGTGGTGCACGACACCCTGTCATCGGGGTTGGCTCAGGAGGTCAACTTTGACGAGGTCTTTGAGCGCGTGATGATGCTGGCCAGCGAACTTGCCGCCAGCCACGGAACCACCGTAAACACCATCAAGGATGGAAAGTTTGGCCAGCTGCGAAGCGAGGTTGCCACCACGCTTGCGGTGGTTCTCACCGAGCTGGTGACTAACGCCGTGGAGCATGGCTTGGCCGAGCGCAGCGGTGTGGTTGCGGTTAGCGCCGAGCGCCACAACAAGAAGCTGGAGATTGCTGTTGCCGATAATGGCAAGGGTCTCACCGATGGCATGGTTGGCAACGGCCTGGGCACTCAGATTGTGCGCACTCTGGTTGAGGGTGAGCTTCGCGGAAGTATCAGATGGTACTCGCCAGCCGAGGGCGGAACCCGCGCGGTCGTATCGCTTCCGGTTTAGCAGGCAGATGAACATCGGTTAAATGAAAGAACCCGCCGAAGCGGGTTCTTTTTGAAATCCAATTAGGAGGCGCGGCGGGCGCGAGCGTACTTGCGCTTTAGCGACTTGCGCTCGTCTTCAGAGAGACCGCCCCAAACACCAGTGTCCTGGTTTTCCTTGATTGCGTACTCTAGGCAGTGGTTGGTTACATTGCACTCTCGGCAAATGCTCTTAGCCTGTTCGATCTGCTCTACTGCTGGGCCGGTGTTTCCAACCGGAAAGAACAGTTCTGGGTCTTCGGTGAGGCATCGAGCTTCATTTAGCCAAGTCATGTTCATGCAGCATATTCCTTTATTTAGGTCCTCGGCAATGGGACACCGAAGGACGGCTGAGCCGTCGGAGAATCACAAGATTTTATTGCTGAAATTGTGCGAAATGCACTTCTGCAATAGACAATATGGTTTCATAACCAAAGGCATTTGGCAATACCCCAATCTGTAGAAATCAAGGATTCATGTCCCCTCAGCCAACAAAAATCCACGAACCCAAAGACGCTAGCCTGCAAAGAATTCTGAATCTGAGTTCGGTGCTGCTGGCGATTGAGGCGCTGGGTATTTTGGCGTTCTTGGTGTGGGGACTGGCGCTTGGTCAATTCCGCCTGTTCTCAGCCGATCTCACCCTGATTGCACTGTTTTTGATGGCAGCGGTTTGGATTGGTTTTGCCGCCTGGAAGATTCGATCGGGAGCCCGTTGGGCACGTTCTAGCGCAATCTTTTGGCAGGCCGCTCAGCTGCTGCTTGCCTATGACAGCGTCACCGGTCGCGGTGCCAACTGGTTCATCGGTGGCGCGCTAGCGGTATCTGGAGTGCTGGTGCTGGCTCTGCTGCTAAGCAAGCCGGTAAATGCTGCAGCCCGTGAGGATGCAGGCGAGCGCTAGGCCTTGGGTTCAGCCGGCTTCTTAGCTGGCGCTTTTTCAAGCCCCAGCAGACGCAAGAGCATACCTACGTGACCGGTTGCCTTCACGTTGTAAAGCGGGTGGGTTACCTTGCCGGTCTCATCCAAAACCACGGTGCTTCTAATCACGCCAACGTACTGGCGGCCGTAAAGATTCTTTTCACCGAAGGCTCCGTAGGCCTGGTGCACGCTGTGATCTGGGTCGCTCAGTAGGTCAAACTTGAGGCCCTGATTGCTGCGGAATTTTTCGAGCTTTGCCGGCTCATCGGGGGACAGGCCGATAACGGTGTAGCCCGCCTTTTTGAACTTGGGGAGAGCGCGATTGAAATCGACTGCCTCCATGGTGCAGGCCGGAGTGGCAGCTGCTGGGTAGAAGTAGAGGATAACCTTGCTGCCGGCTAGGTCGGAGAGCGAGACTGGCTTGCCCTTCTGATTGAGCAGGGTGAAGTCTGGGGCTTCCGCGCCGGCTTCTAGGCGGGTGTATTCGGTCATTCTTACCTCATCTGTGGCCACCGATGCTGCGGGGTGCCTTGGTTGAGTCTATGTGAGGACGGTAAACAATTTGCTTGCGTTCGCCGGTGGCGTGATTTCTAATTCCCTGCTAAGATTTTCTCTTGTTGCGTTTGTAGCGCGACACGCACCTCTAGCTCAATCGGCAGAGCAACTGACTCTTAATCAGTGGGTTCTCGGTTCAAGTCCGAGGGGGTGCACCACCAAAAACCTCGTTATGCCTAGTGCTAACGAGGTTTTTTCTTTGGGCAGGTTAAAGCAAAAGGGGCTGGGCCCGGAGTAAATCCGAACCCAGCCCCTTCTTTTAGCTGAAGTGTTTGTTACTTGGTTGCGGTGCTGTCGAAGGTAACAACGCGGTTGTGCAGAGGCTGCACCGGACGGTTGTTGCCCGAGTAGGACTCAAGGAAGGTGTTGATCTGAGCCTGCGAAACCACAACTGGGTGAGTGAACACGTTCCACTTGACACCCTCCGAGCAGCCCGGGGTGGTTAGGCTGCCGTCGTAGCGAACGGTCTGCTTGTTGCTTGGAAGCAGGGTGGCCCAGTCGATCTCAGCCTTGGTAGCTTCTGGGTCTGCGGTTGCCGCGGTCATCTTGTCCACGAAAGGAGCCCAGGCTGCGTTGGCCTTGTCGCCAGCCTTTAGGAATACGCCAACAACGGCAATCTTGCCATCGGCGGTCTTGTGCACAAAGTGAACCTCAACTGGGTAGTGCATACCGTTGATTTCGTGCTCGCTAGGTGCGTGGAAGTGGAACTGTACGAATGGGTAAACCACGCCACCAAGAGTCATGGTGCTGGCTTCGGTGCCCAGAGGCTCTGCCTCAACGGTGTGGCCGTTGTTGAAGATGCCGGCTTCGCCTGCGGTGTACTTGAACAGCAGGTTGGTTAGGTCAACCGACTTGGTCTTGGTGATGTTGATTGGCGACTGAGCCGAACCATCTGCACATAGTGCGTAGTTGGTTGGGTCGATAGTTGCCCAGTGCGATGGGCCGGTTGGGCCGGTGTACGACCACGATGCGCCAGCACCATTAGCGATGCCACCAATGGTTAGCAGGCCGGCGGTAACTACAACTGCCGAAGCGATTTTGAACTTTGAAAACAAGGTTTTCCCCTCAAGATATTTGGCAAACCGAACATTTGCGCCGTCGACCATACTAGACCATTTGTCTAACGAGAGGTTCTATAGCAGGGGTTGCCCGAACAAAAAACTAAAAGGTGGGGGTCAGTGGCTTGGTGCGCATGTTGTAGATCCAGAACAAGAGGGCGCAGAATCCCAGGGCCGAACACATCAGCATGATGCCGGTCCAACCAATGGCCGGCCAGAGCAGAACAGCCGAAGCCGAACCAAGGGCCTGGCCCACAAAGTTGACCGAGGCATAGCCGGCATTCACACGAGAGCGAGCGTGCGGGAACATGGCGATTACCTGTGTTTGGGTGTTGATTGCAACAACGTTTCCGCTTAGTTCGCGCATGAACAACATGACTACCAGGAACACCATGGACAGAGGCGCAAGCGAACCGATGGCCAAGGCGGTGGCTGCAACTCCCAGGGCAACCTTGGCGTAAAAGTCGCCGCGTCCTGAGTCGATGAACTTGCCAGTGAATCTGGCTCCCACTGCGCCAATCACACCTATCAGTCCCCACAGGCCAATCTGAGTGGTGGAGTAATTGAAAGGGGCGGCGCTGAGGTAGAACGTAATAGAAGTCCACATTGCGCTGAAGAGCATCATGCCCATCGATGTATTAAGCATCAGGCGAAACACCCAGGGGTTTTTGCGCCAGATGGCAAAGATTCCCGAGATTAGTCGGTGGTATGGCTCTTTGACGGTTGCCGGTAGGTGCGGAATGCGGGTATAAAGCAGCGCCGCCAAGGCCACATTTGCAGCGCCAATCACCAAGAATGTGCTGTGCCAACCAATGAGGTCGGAAAGCGTGCCACTGATGGTGCGAGCGCCCAGGATGCCGACGATCATGCCCGAGACGATGAAGCTGGAGTTGCTGCCTCGGTTGCTGTCGTCGCTGAGTTCGCTGGTGAGCGGCACCAAAACCTGGCCCGAAATGGTGGTGAAGCCCACAAACATGAACGCGATCGAAATCACGGTGAAGTTGGGGGCAAAGGCGATTGTTATCTGGCCCAGTCCGGACAGGGTCATCATCACCGGAACGAAGATCTTGCGGTTTAGCGCGTCTCCCAGCGGAAGCAAAAGGATGATGCCAACTGAGTAGCCAATCTGCACCGAGGTGACCAGCCAGCCGTTGTGCACGGTGGAAGTGCCTAGGTCCTGCGAGATGCGGGCCAACAGAGGCTGAACGAAGTAGAGATTGCCAATGGCAAACCCGCTTGCCACGGCAAACAGAACCAACAGACTCTTTTTCATTACGGTTAAGTCTAATCGGGTGAATGGTTTTAGAACTGCTGCTAATGTTC
>JBDLVH010000048.1:0-11049 GCA_039804865.1 Actinomycetota bacterium
AAATCATCCAGAAGTACAAAGTCAGCATCTTGTACACAGCACCAACTGCCATTCGATCTTTCATGAAGCAGGGTCGCGAGATTCCGGACCAGTTCGACCTCAGCTCGCTTCGCGTCTTGGGTTCGGTTGGCGAACCAATCAACCCAGAGGCATGGATGTGGTACCGCGACGTTATCGGTGGCAACAAGTGCCCAATTGTTGACACCTGGTGGCAGACAGAGACCGGCGCAATCATGATCAGTCCACTTCCAAGTCTAACCACACTCAAGCCGGGATCGGCGCAACTTGCCATTCCGGGCATCGATATCGCCGTGGTAAACGACGAGGGCCGAACCCTCGAAGCCGGCCACGGTGGCTACCTGGTAATCACCGAGCCATGGCCAGCGATGCTGCGCGGAATTTGGCAGAACCCAGAACGCTACCAAGAGGGTTACTGGAGCCGCTTCCCAAGCCGCTACTTCGCCGGCGATGGCGCCAAGCTGGACCACGAGGGCGACCTATGGGTGCTTGGTCGAGTGGACGATGTGCTCAACGTCTCGGGCCACCGCCTAAGCACCGCCGAACTTGAGTCGTCGCTGGTGGCCCACGAATGGGTTGCCGAAGCCGCAGTAGTTGGCGCCACCGATGAACTCACCGGTCAGGCTCCCGTGGCTTTTGTGATTCTGCGCACCGACAAGGTGGCCGAGGCCGGAAGCGACGAGAACGTAAACAAAGTGCTTCGCAACCACGTTGCCAAGGAGATTGGCCCGATCGCCAAACCTCGCCAGATCATGGTTGTGCCAGAGCTGCCAAAGACCCGAAGCGGCAAGATCATGCGTCGCCTGCTTCGCGATGTTGCTGAGCAACGCGACATCGGTGACACCACCACCCTTGCCGACGTTGGCGTCATGAGCCTGATCACGGGCAAACTGGCTGCGGGCGCCCAAGACTAATCAAAACGGGACACAAAAAGGGCCGGTCATTTGACCGGCCCTTTTTGTCATTCGGTGCCAGCAGGCACCAAACGGCTATGCAAATTCTGCGATGATCTCAACCTCAACGGCCGAGTCCAGTGGAAGCACTGCCACGCCAACTGCGCTGCGAGCGTGAACTCCGGCATCGCCGAAGACCTCACCCAAGAACTCGCTGGCGCCATTGATTACACCAGGCTGGCCAGTGAACTCTGGCACCGATGCCACGAAGCCGACAACCTTCACAATTCTTGTGATTCGGTCTAGGTCACCGATGGCGGTCTTGGCCGCAGCCAGGGCATTTAGGGCGCACTGGCGAGCAAGGTCCTTGGCAACGACTGGGTCTACCAGCTCTTCACCCTGACCAACCTTGCCAACTGCAGGCAGGTGACCGCTTACAAATGGCAGCTGGCCGCTGGTGAAAACCAGATTTCCGGTAACCACGGCAGGCACGTAGGCCGCAACCGGCTTGGCAACCTCAGGAAGGGGGTGGCCCAGCTCAACTAGGCGGGCTTCAATCTTGGACATCGGAGTCTCCTCTTGTTTCTTTTTGACGGGAAGTCGGTGGTTCTAAAACTTGTGATTCAGGTTCAAATCTGGGATGAAATGACCTAGGCGGTGACCGGGCGCTTTAGGTAGGCCACTAGCCCACCCTCAGGACCAACAACAATCTGCACGAGTTCCCAGCCCTGGGCGCCCCAGTTGTTGAGAATTGCAGTGGTGTTGTGAATAAGCAACGGGGTTGTGGTGTATTCCCACTTCTGCATTTTCAGCGTCCTTTCAGTACAAAGCGATAACCTAGAGTCTATGCGTGACAAGCAACCTAGCCGCTTTGGCAACATTCTCAAACTTATTGGATTGAGCGCCATTGCCGGAATTCTCGGTACCGGTCTGCTTGCCCCAGCGGTAACCGTTGGCGGCTTTGCTGCAACCACCGGTCTGGCCATGTTCGAGAACCTTCCCGACTACATCAAGCCGGTAAATGCCAGCGACGCATCCAACATCTACGGCCTCAAAAACGGCACCCCGGTAAAGATCGCTTCCTTCTACGAAGAGAACCGAATCAGCGTGCCCTTCAACGAGATTTCCAAGAATATCGTCAACGCGGTTGTTTCCACCGAGGACCCTCGTTTTTACCAGCACAACGGTGTGGACTGGATCTCGCTGATCCGTGCCACCGCAACCAACGTTGCCACCGCCGGAAACGGTCCTGGTGGATCAACCATCACCATGCAGTACGTGAAGAACGCACAGGTTCAGGCAGCTGCCTTGGCCGGTAACCAGCAGGCTGTCGATTCGGCAACCGTTGGTGGTCTAGCAGGTCTTGGCCGCAAGGTTCAGCAGATTCGTATGGCACTTGCACTGGAGAAGACCACATCCAAGCAGGACATCCTGGCCGGTTACCTGAACCTTTCGTTCTTTGGTAACCAGATCTACGGCATTGAGGCCGCAGCCAACTACTACTTCAACAAGCACGCCAAGGATCTAAACATCCAAGAATCGGCCATGCTTGCCGCAATGCTGAAGAGCCCTAACGATTACAAGCCGGACGTTGCAGTCAACCTAGACCGCGCCAAGAACCGCCGCAACTACGTAATCGACAACATGGCCAGCGAGGGTTACATCACCCAGCAGCAGGCCAACGATGCCAAGAACCAGCCAATCGTCACCCACCTAACCTCCGAGCAGCCTGGCTGTGAGGCAGACCAGACCACCGCGTTCTTCTGTGACTACGTAGTTTGGACCGTTCGAAACTCGCAGGAGTTTGGCCCAACCGCAGCCGACCGCGAAAAGCTACTTCGCCGCGGTGGCCTAGACATCTACACCTCGCTGGATGTTGACCTGCAGCAGGCTGCCAACGACGCTAGCAAGAAGTACGTGCCGCCAACCGATCCAAGCCAGATTGGTACCGCCACCGTTTCGGTGCAGGTTGGCACCGGTCGCATCTTGGCCCTAGCCGAGAACCGCATCTACGACCAGACTCCGTCTAACCTGCCGGGCCACACCTCGGTGGACTATGCAACGGACAAGGCTTATGGTGGCTCGAGCGGTTTCCAGGTTGGAAGTACCTACAAGATCTTCACCCTGGCCCAGTGGCTAATCGCGGGTCACCACCTGATGGACCACGTTGATGGCCGAGTAGTCAACTACCACGCCTCCGATTTCAGTGCGCGCTGTGGCGTTATCACTGGCGACTGGCAGCCAAACAACGACGTGAACAACGAGCCGAAGAACCCAACCGTGGTTCAGGCAACCGCAATCTCTGAGAACACCGCCTTCGCCAACATGGCGTCCAAGCTTGATCTCTGCGATATTCGCGACACCGCGATGCGTTTTGGAATCCATCGCGCAGATGGCACCGAGCTGCTCTACTACCCATCGTCGATTCTTGGTGTAAACGAAATCGCTCCGATGTCGGTTGCGGCAGCAATGGGCGGTATCGCCAACGCAGGAATGTACTGCTCCCCTATCGCAATCGACAAGGTTGTGGTTCGTGCTAGCCAGCAGCAGCTGACCGTGCCAACCAGCACCTGCAGCCAAGCGGTTGACCCAACCGTTGCAGCCGGAATGACCTATGCCATGCACGCCGTAATGATCGGCGGTACCGGTGGCGGATCCAACACCGGAGATGGCGCCTTCTTGGCCGGTAAGACCGGAACCACCGACTCGGGTGTTCACACCTGGATGAGCGGTTTCTCGTCCACCGTGGCCACCTCCACCTGGGTGGGTAACGTGGTTGGAACCAAGTCACTTCGTGGCACCACCATCAACAAGAAGGGCGCAGCTACCCTTCGTCACGACATCTGGCGCACCACTATGAAGGAAGCCAACAAGCTTTACCCACCTGCCAAGTCGATGCCTGCGCCACCGCAGTCGATGATTGACGCCAGCACGGTTCAGGTACCAAACGTTGCCGGCCAGACCCCGGATGCCGCATCTCAGAACATCATCGCAGCCGGACTACTTGCCAAGATTTCGGTGAAGCAGGTGGCCTCGGGTCAGCCAGCAGGAACCATCGCTAGCACCTCGCCTTCCATCGGAAGCAACGTTGCCAGCGGAACCCAGATTGTGCTCTACGTAAGCAAGGGCGGCCAGAGTGTTGTGCCAAACGTTGCCGGCAAGAGTGTGGCCGATGCCACCGCCACCCTGCTTGCAGCTGGCTTCTCGGCGGTATCGCAGCCTCAGGCATCGCAGACTCAGTACTTCGTGCACTCGTCCACCGTTGCTAAGGGAATGGTTGTAGGCACCGATCCCGCTGCGGGCAGCTCAGCTGCCGGAGCTGGTGCGATCCTGCTGATCATTAGCGTTGGACCATAGGCGCTAGCTTGAACTGGCTCTGGGCTCTGCTCTGGGTGCTATTTGCACTTGGTGCTTTGGCAGCCATTTGGGGCATCGGAATCGAACGGCACCTTCGCGTTATTCGCTACGAACCACAGCCACTGCCCGTTCTTCCCGCCGGCTCCAAGCCAATCAGAGTTCTGCACATCAGCGACTTCCATTTGGCACCCTGGCAGCAGCGCAAGATTGCCTGGATTGCCCGCCTCAGCAAGCTTGATGTTGATCTGGTGATAGACACTGGAGACAACCTTGGGCACCGAGATGCAGTGGATCCGGTGCTGATCGCCCTGGGAGGCCTCTCAGGCAAGCCTGGCGGCTTTGTGAACGGATCCAACGACTACTTTGCCCCCAAGGCTCGCAATCCGCTCAGTTACCTGCGTGCGCCTTCTGAGCGCCTCAGCAACACTCCCCTAGACACCGAGCGGCTGGTTGCCGGGTTCGAGCGCTTTGGCTGGGTGAATCTAAACAACCGCGGTGGCCAGGTATTGGTAAACGGCCTGCGAGTTGGTCTGGTCGGCATCGATGACCACCACGATGGCCTGTCTGGCCTTGGCTCTATCGCTGATTCCAAAGTAGCCCTTGCCAACTCCGATGTGCTTATCGGTGTGAGCCACGCGCCTTATCTTGCCGTTATCGATGCCTTCAACGAGGCCGAGATTCCGGTGCTATTTGCCGGGCACACCCACGGTGGACAGGTTTGCGTGCCGGGCTTTGGTGCACTCACCACAAATTGCGATCTGCCAACCAAGGCGGCAAAGGGTTTGAGCAGCTGGAGCAAGAATGGGCACCAGCTTTGGCTGAATGTCTGCGCCGGACTTGGCCACTCGATTTTTGCGCCGGTGCGCTTCGCATGCCGCCCAGAGGTGCGCGTTGTAACTTTGGTCGCCAAGGCTTAGCCCAACACGATCCTAGCCATTTGGCTTGTGGGCGGCTGTTTAGCCCAGTGCCCAGGCCTTAGGGCCCAAAACGATAAACGACTTGTCTGCGTTCTCACAACGCGCGGTGTCCACGGCAACAAAGCAGTCGAACCCATCCACGCTGATGCGCTGGCCATCCTGCAGGGTTTGCGCGCCGGTTGGATCGGTGAATGCACCGCCCAGGCAAGGGAAGAAAGCAGACTTTGAACCATCGGTTGGAGTGGTGGCCTTCAGTTCTACCTGGTAACCATACGAGTAGTTGCAGGTAGCCGGCACGGGAATTGGTGCGTACTGGGTGGCAACTTCGCTCTGCTCACAGATTGAAAGCTTGAACTGTGGGCTGATGGTGCACCAGGTAGGACCAGATCCAACCTTGAAAACGTAGTCTCCGGTGGCCATCTTGAAACCAGCTGGATCCACGTCGATCACCGAGGCAGGAGCTGCCGAAGGAATCAGTGTTGGGTCGATGCTAGGAAGCGATGCAGACTGCGATGGGGATGCCGAATCGGTGCCCGAAGGCGCACACGCTGAAACAGTGAAGGCAACCCCCACTGCCAACAAAACAGCTGCAATTTTTCGCATAAAAATAGGCTAACCGCTCGGGTAATGAAAAACCCCGCGACACCCGAGAAACTGGGTGCGCGGGGCGTTTCAAATGAGATTAAAACTCCTTGGCAACTAGCTCGGCAATCTCGTAGGTGTTTAGTGCAGCACCCTTGCGCAGGTTGTCGCCCACCACGAATAGCTCGATGGAGTTGTCGAAGTCTAGAGCCTGACGGATACGTCCAACGAAGGTTGGGTCCTGTCCGGCAACCATGTTAGGAGTTGGGAACTGGTTGTTGACTGGGTCGTCAACTACCTTCACGGTTGGCTGCTGCTCAAGCACATCGCGAACCTCATCGGCGGTTAGCTTGTTGGCGAAGGTTGCGTGAACGGTAAGCGAGTGAGCCACCTGAACTGGAACTCGCACGCACGAAGCGGCAACCTTTAGGTCGCTGATGCCAAGAATCTTGCGGCTCTCGTCGCGAACCTTCATCTCCTCGCTGCTGTGGCCACCGGCCTTCAACGAACCAGCGAAAGGAATCACGTTTAGCGCGATTGGGTGCGCCCAAGGCGAGGTGCTTAGGTCGTTGCCGGCTGCGGCAAGGGCTGCGCGAACATCGTCGGTCTGGGTGCCAAGCGAAGCCTGCTTGCCTACAACGGCAAGCTCCGAAGCTAGCTCGTCGATGCCGGCTGCGCCAGCGCCCGAAACGGCCTGGTAGCTAGAAACTACAAGCTCCTTGAGGGTCCACTTGCGGTGCAGTGCACCCATGGCGGCCATCATGGTGAGGGTGGTGCAGTTTGGGTTTGAGATGATGCCCAGCGGACGGTTCTTGGCCTGATCTGGGTTTACCTCTGGAACAACAAGAGGAACGTCTGGGTTCATGCGGAATGCGCCCGAGTTGTCTACTGCAACTGCGCCACGCTCAGCGGCGATCGGTGCCCAAACCTCGGAAACCTCATCAGGCACATCGAACATTGCAATGTCGATGCCATCGAAAGCCTCTGGCGAAAGAGCAACAACGGTTAGCTCTTCGCCGTGAACGGTGATCTTCTTGCCAGCCGAACGAGGGCTGGCGATTAGGCGGATTTCGCCCCAGATGTTCTCACGGCTGTTGATGATGCCGATCATTACGGTACCAACGGCACCAGTTGCGCCAACGAGGGCGAGGTTAGGCTTGCGGCTCATTAGTTGCTCCTAAAAGTCTGCTTGGAAAGTGATTAGCGGCCGGTACCGGCGTAGACAACAGCCTCGATGTCGCTGTCCAAACCGAATGCGGTGTGAACTGCGCGGGCGGCGTCGTCAAGCTGCTTGCTGCTGGTGATTACCGAAATGCGAATCTCGGAGGTGGAGATCATTTCGATGTTGATTCCGGCCTTGGCAAGTGCACTGAACAGGGTTGCCGAAACGCCCGAGTGGGTGCGCATGCCAGCGCCAACGATGCTTAGCTTGCCGATGTCGGCGTCCTGCTCTAGCTCGCGGTAGCCAATGGTGGTCTTGGCGGCGTCAAGTGCACCTGCAACACGACCGAGGTCTCCCAGTGGCAGGGTGAACGAGATGTCGCTTACGCGGTCGGTTACGTCCGAGCCGGTAGGAGTGTTCTGCACGATCATGTCGATGTTGGCATCGGCCTCGGCTACTACCTTGAATAGCTCGGCTGCCTTGCCTGGCAGGTCTGGAATACCGATAACGGTGATCTTTGCCTGGCCCTTATCGGCGGCAACACCCGATACAACTGCTTCTTCCATTTTGACTCCTTCTGGCTGCGAAGAATAAACGATGGTTCCTGGGTCGGTGCTAAAGGTTGAACGCACACGAAGGTCTACATTGTGACGGCGAGCGTACTCAACCGCACGGATGTGCAAAATCTTGGCGCCGGCTGCTGCAAGCTCAAGCATCGATTCGATGTCGATTGCATCTAGCTTCTTGGCGGCAGGGATCATGCGTGGGTCGGCGGTGTAAACACCGTCAACGTCAGAGTAGATCTCACAGACATCGGCGTCTAGGGCTGCGGCAAGCGCAACCGCGGTGGTGTCAGAGCCGCCGCGACCAAGGGTGGTGATGTCTTTGGAGTCTTTGTTGAAGCCCTGGAAACCGGCAACGATGGCGATGTCGCCAGCATCGAGTGCTTCCTTGATGCGCACTGGCGAAACCTCGGCAATGCGGGCATCTCCGTGCTTGCTGCTGGTCATGATGCCAGCCTGCGAACCGGTGAACGAGCGGCTCTTTGCGCCCTGGGCATTAATTGCAATGGCAAGAAGTGCCATCGAAATGCGCTCACCCGAGGTGAGAAGCATGTCCATTTCGCGCGGTGCTGCGTATGGATCCTGGGCAACCGACTGAGCTAGATCGATGAGATCGTCGGTGGTGTCGCCCATTGCAGAAACTACAACAACAACCTGGTTGCCGGCCTTCTGTGTCTCAATGACACGGCGGGCAACGTGCTTAATCTTGGTGGCGTCTCCAACGGAAGATCCACCAAACTTCTGCACGATTAGGGCCAAGGCTCTACTCCTTGAAAATAATGGGAAGTCGCCTGAAAAATAACAGGCAGATAACTAATAAAGTTTAGCCCACATCGGGCACTGGCTAAAAGCCTATTTCACCACTCGACGGCCCTCAAAGGCACGTCCGAGGGTTACCTCATCCGCGTATTCGAGGTCTCCACCAACCGGCAGACCGCTTGCAAGACGACTCACGGTAATGCCCAGCGGCGCAAGCATGCGGGTTAGGTAGGTTGCGGTTGCCTCGCCCTCAAGGTTTGGGTCGGTGGCGATGATTACCTCTTGGATGTTTGGGTCTGCAAGGCGCGACATCAGTTCTTTGATGCGCAGGTTGTCTGGGCCAATGCCTTCGATGGGGCTGATGGCGCCACCCAGAACGTGATACAGACCACGGAATTCGCGGGTGCGCTCGATTGCCTGCACGTCTTTGGACTCTTCAACCACGCAGATGGTGGTTTGGCTTCGGCGGGCGTCGCGGCAAATGTTGCAGCGGTCTTCTTCGGTTACGTTGTAGCAAACCTCGCAGAACTTGACGCGCTCTTTTACCTCTAGAAGAACCTGAGCTAGGCGGCGAGGCTGGTCGTCGTCTGCCTGAAGCAGATAGAAAGCTATGCGCTGTGCCGACTTAGGGCCCACACCTGGCAAACGACCCAGTTCGTCGATGAGCTCTTGAACTACACCTTCGTACATTTAGCGACCCGACTTCATGTCGTCTACCGGCTTGGCGCCGAGGATTTCACGAAGAAGCGGCTCGCCATAGGTGGCACCCTGGTGCACTCGGCCCACCTTACCGGCTGGTTCTTCTGGCTCTGGAGTTACCGGCGCAGGCGGGGTAACGTCTAGCGGAGCTGGTGGCTCTGGCATGGCTGGAACCACGGCCAGTTCGGGCGCATCTATTGCTGGCGCAGGAGCGCTGGGCGCTGCGGCAGGAGCACTCGGTGCCGCTGCAGGCATGCTGGGGGCTGCTGCCGGAAGGCTTGGTGCGGCGGCTGGCAATGATGGCAGTGTTGCGCTTTGCTTTTGGGCCGTCTCGGCAACTGTGGCACGGAACTGTGGGTTGATACCCAATACCTCTTGGATTGCCTGGCGCAGGTGGCCGGGTGCGCCGGCAGCCTTCTTGAAGGTTTCGCTGTCGTTGGCGGTTTCAAATTCGAGCGACAGAATGCCGTCTGCAAAACCAGAGATCTTGATGTTCTGAGCAAGCACCCAGGTGGCACGCGAAATGTCTGAGAGCGACTTGATTACGGAAGGCCACTGGCTTTGGATTTGCTGGAGGTTGAGCGGAACAACCGCGATGGTCTCAGTAGGTGCTGCAGCTGCGGCTGGCGCGGCTGCCGGAATGCTTTGAGTTGCTGCCGGAGCACTCGGAGTTGCAGCCGGAACGCTTGGCATGACCGGTGGCTTTGCTGCAACTGGGGCCGGCGCAACGCGCACCGGAGGTGGCGGAGTGGAAATAGTGATTGCAGCTGAACCATTGTCGTCTGCGGTGGCCATGCCGATTCGGCGCTCAAGGCGCTCGATTCGAGCTAGCGAACCAACCTGGGTGTTGTCGGCCGATGGAACCAAAACCTTGGCACACATCAACTCGAGGTGAAGCTTTGGGCTGGTGGCACCAGACATCTCAGTGAGCGAATGAGCCACGATGTTGGCCGCGTGAGTTAGCTCTGCAAGGCCAAACTTGTAAGCCTGCTGCACCATCTTTTCGATTTCGTCTGCTGCGATGCCGCGAAGCACACCCTTGGCGTTATCTCCGGTGGAGATGACAATGATGAGGTTGCGAAGGTGCTCGAGAAGATCTTCGACAAAGCGTCGAGGGTCTTGACCGGTCTGAATAACGCTGTCGACCGAGGCAAAAACAGCCGCACTGTCGTGGGCAGCAAATGCATCTACAACGGTGTCAAGAAGTTCGGCGTGAGTGTAGCCCAGCAGCGCAGCAGCAAGCTCGTACTCAACCTTGCCACCATCAGAGCCGGCAATCAGCTGGTCTAGCAGCGAAAGCGAGTCTCGAACCGAGCCACCGCCAGAACGCACAACCAGCGCCAAAACGCCAGGTGCAACCTGAACCCCCTCTGACTCGCAAAGCGACTCTAGGTAGTCGAGCATCTGGGCCGGCGGAACCAAGCGGAATGGATAGTGGTGGGTGCGCGAACGAATGGTACCGATTACCTTTTCGGGCTCGGTGGTGGCAAAGATGAACTTGATGTGGGCAGGCGGCTCTTCCACAATCTTGAGCAGCGCGTTGAAGCCCTGGGTAGTGACCATGTGGGCCTCATCGAGGATGAAGATCTTGAAGCGGTCTCGCGCCGGGGCGAAGATTGCGCGCTCGCGCAGGTCTCGGGCGTCGTCAACACCGTTGTGGCTGGCAGCATCGATCTCAACAACATCTAGCGAACCGCCACCATCGCGGCTGAGTTCAACACAGGATGGGCAAACGCCACAAGGGGTATCGGTTGGGCCTTCGGCACAGTTGAGGCAACGAGCCAGGATGCGAGCCGAGGTGGTCTTGCCGCAACCGCGTGGGCCGCTGAAAAGATAGGCGTGGTTTACGCGATCTGTGCGCAGGGCAGTCATGAGTGGAGCAGTGACCTGAGTCTGACCAATGAGCTCTGCGAATGTCTCAGGACGATAGCGACGGTAAAGGGCTGTAACCACGATTTGAGCCTACCTAACACCAGCGACAATTAAGAGAACTCCCCGCACACCCGCCAGAGCCCAGTTACCCTTGCTATCTTTCGATCCTGGGGGAGTTGGCCGAGGTGACGCCGCACGGGGAGTCCTCTACGATTTTACCCCTTATA
>JBDLVH010000049.1:0-8146 GCA_039804865.1 Actinomycetota bacterium
GCGGCGAAATCGCCCACGTCGTGCCAGGTGAACTTGCCCGGAACCACGGCAACCAAACCAGCCTCGGCGGCTGGTTCGGCAATCGAGTAATCGATGGCGATCTTCTTGAGGTTTGGCCACACCTTGTGCATCACCGATTCGCGATACATGCCGTCCCAGGCATCGGCGATTTCCATCAGAGATTTGTGCAGTTCTGGTTCGGTCTTTGCCAGCTGGTCTAGCAGCAGCGCGGCCGGAGCAATGAACATGCCGGCGTTCCAAAGGTACTTGCCGCTCTCCACATACTTGCGGGCGGTGGCCATCTTTGGCTTTTCGATGAAAGCCGAGACGGCGAGGGCATTGGGCGCACCCTCGATGCCAAGTGGCTCTCCGGTCTTGATGTAACCAAAAGCCACCGATGGTTCGGTTGGCGTGATACCGATGGTGACAATCTTGCCGGTGGCGGCAACTTCGATGGCCTCGCGCACGCAGTCTTGGAATGCCTTGCTATCTGGGATGACGTGGTCGGCTGCGAACGAGCCCACGATTACATCTGGTTCGCGCTTAGCCAAGATGGCGGCGGCAAGAATGATGGCGGCGGTGGAGTCTTTAGGGCTCAGCTCAAGAACCAGGTTCTTAAGGTCTAGGTCTTCGATCTGCTCTACCACTGCACCCTGGTGGGCAAGTCCGGTGACAACCAGAATGCGGTCACTGCCGGCGATTGGTGAAAGGCGATCCCAGGTGTCCTGCAGCAGGGTCTGTCCGCTACCGGTTAGGTCGTGCAAAAACTTTGGCGCCGAAGCGCGCGACAACGGCCAGAGTCGAGAGCCGATTCCACCCGCAGGAATAATGGTGTGGAAACGTTCGATGGGCTTGCGTGAATTCTGCATATCAATAGCCACCATAGTTGAGATTGATAGGAAATTGGCAAGTGGTGCGGGTTGCCCACCGTAGACTTTAAGCACCTTTATAGGTAAGCACCCCTTTTGAGGAGGATTCTCGTGCCAAAGATGCCTGCCGGCACCCTTTACCGCGGAAAAGTCGGAATGTGGTCCTGGGTTTTACATCGCATTACCGGTGTAGCCATTTTCTTTTTCCTGCTGGTTCACATTCTTGACAGCTCGCTGCTTTCCATCAGCCCTGAGAGCTACAACACCGTAATCGAGAGCTACAAGCAGCCAGTCATGGGTATTGGCGAGCTTGGACTGGTTGCTGCAATCGTGTTCCACGCCCTCAACGGTGTGCGCATCATTCTCATCGACTTTTGGCGCAAGGGTGCCAAGTTCCAGAACCGCATGTTCTGGTGGGTAATTGCACTTGCCTTCATCCTCGTGGCTGGTTTTGCAACGCACCAGATTCCAAACATCATCACCGAATTCCAGCGCGCAGCTGCAGGCAACTAAGGGGTCAGTAAATGTCAATCGTCATCGAAGTCCCTAACAGCCCACGCAAGCGCAAGGGCGCCAACCTCGAGAAGTACGGCTGGATGTACATGCGTGCATCGGGCGTTGTGCTTATCGTTCTCATCTTCGGCCACCTTTTCGTGAACCTATTCGTAGGCGAGGGCGTTCTTGCCATCGACTTCGCATTTGTTGCCGGCAAGTGGGCAAACCCGTTCTGGCAGGTCTGGGATGGCCTAATGCTTTGGCTGGCACTCATCCACGGCACCAACGGCATGCGCACCATCGTGAACGACTACGCCGAGCGCGCTGCTGTTCGCAAGACCCTCAACGTCTTGCTCTGGGCTACCTGCATCGCACTGATCATCCTAGGCACCTGGGTTGTTACGGCATTCGACCCATGTGTATCCAAGGGACTGCTAAGCGCAGCCACCTGGCAGCAACTCTGCGCCAAGTAATACTCGGAAGCAAATAAAGGAATATCGCAGTGAGCAGTCCTAAGGTTTTCAACCACCAGTACGACGTCGTAATCGTGGGAGCTGGTGGTGCCGGTATGCGTGCCGCCATCGAGGCTGGCCCACACGCCAAGACCGCAGTTATTTCAAAGCTCTTCCCAACCCGCTCGCACACCGGTGCGGCTCAGGGTGGCATGGCCGCGGCTCTTGCCAACGTTGAGGAAGACAACTGGGAGTGGCACACCTTCGACACCGTCAAGGGTGGAGACTACCTTGTAGACCAGGATGCAGCCGAGATTCTTGCAAAGGAATCGGTTGACGCAGTTATCGACCTTGAGAACATGGGCCTTCCGTTCAACCGAACCCCGGAGGGCAAGATCGACCAGCGTCGCTTCGGTGGGCACACCCGCGACCACGGTAAGGCTCCAGTTCGCCGTGCCTGCTACGCAGCAGACCGCACCGGCCACATGATTCTGCAGACCCTGTACCAGAACTGCGTAAAGCTGGGTATCGAGTTCTACAACGAGTTCTACGTTCTAGACCTAGTTATGAACACCGTTGATGGTGTTGAGCGTCCAGCCGCAGTTGTGGCCTACGACCTAGCCACCGGAGACCTACACGTCTTCCAGGGCAAGTCGATTGTGTTTGCAACCGGTGGCTTCGGCAAGATCTTCAAGACCACCTCCAACGCCCACACCCTCACCGGCGACGGCGTTGGCATCATCTGGCGCAAGGGTCTTCCTTTGGAAGACATGGAGTTCTACCAGTTCCACCCAACCGGTCTTGCCGGTCTTGGCATCCTGCTTTCGGAGGCTGCCCGTGGCGAAGGCGGAATCCTTCGTAACTCCACCGGTGAGCGCTTCATGGAACGCTACGCTCCAACCATCAAGGACCTGGCTCCTCGAGACATGGTTGCGCGCGCAATGGCCAACGAGGTTCGCGAGGGTCGCGGTGCTGGCCCTCACAAGGACTACGTACTTCTAGACCTCACCCACCTCCCACCAGAGGTAATCGACGCCAAGCTTCCAGACATCACCGAGTTTGCGCGCACCTACCTGGGTGTAGAGCCTTACACCGAGCCAGTGCCAGTGTTCCCAACCGCACACTACGCAATGGGCGGTATCCCAACCAACATCAAGGCAGAGGTCCTCCGCGACAACACCACCGTTGTTCCTGGCCTCTACGCCGCCGGCGAGTGTGCGTGCGTTTCGGTGCACGGCGCAAACCGTCTTGGCACCAACTCGCTTCTGGACATCAACGTCTTTGGCAAGCGCGCCGGTATCTATGCTGTGGAATACAGCAAGGACGCCGACTTCGTTCCGGTACCTGAGGGTGCCATCGATGACGTTGTCTCGCTGCTTACCGCAGTTCGCAACAGCAAGGGCACCGAGAAGGTTGCCGTGCTGCGCAAGGAACTGCAGGACACCATGGACAAGAACGCCCAGGTTTACCGCACCGAGTCTTCGCTCAACGAGGCCCTAGACAAGATTGCCGAGCTGCGCGAGCGCTACCAGCACATCGCCATCCAGGACCTAGGCCAGCGCTTCAACACCGACCTCCTCGAGGCCGTTGAGCTTGGCTTCCTGCTAGATCTAGCAGAGGTTCTGGCATTCACCGCACGCGAGCGCCGCGAGAGCCGTGGTGGTCACTTCCGTGAAGACTTCGACACCCGCGACGACAAGAAGTTCATGCTGCACTCGATGGCCTACAAGACCGGCGAGAACATCAGGCTGGACTGGAAGCCAGTTGTTGTTACCAACTACCAGCCAATGGAGCGTAAGTACTAATGGAAGCTCAGAGCGCACCCGTAATCGCCGAGGTCCCTTCGTTCAAGGTGACCATGATGGTTCGTCGCTACAACCCAGAGGTTGACGCCGAGCCAAAGTGGGAAGACTTCGACCTCACCATGTTTGGCACCGACCGCGTGCTGGACGCCCTGCACAAGATCAAGTGGGAGCACGATGGTTCGCTATCGTTCCGTCGTTCTTGCGCTCACGGTGTCTGTGGTTCGGACGCAATGCGCATCAACGGTCGCAATCGTCTGGCCTGCAAGACCCTGCTAAAGGACCTAGACCTATCGCAGCCAATCTACGTTGAGCCAATCAAGGGTCTCGACGTTGAAAAAGACCTGATCGTAGACATGAACCCGTTCTACCAGGCCTACCGCGACGTCAAGCCGTTCCTCATCGCCGGTGGCACTCCAGACCGCGAGCGCCTGCAGTCTGCCGAAGACCGCGAGCGTTACGACGACACCACCAAGTGCATTCTCTGCGCCGCCTGCACCACCTCGTGCCCAGTGTTCTGGAACGACGGCCAGTACTTTGGCCCAGCCGCCATCGTTAACGCCCACCGCTTCATCTTCGACAGCCGCGATGAGGCAGCCGAGGTTCGCCTAGACATTCTCAACGACAAAGAGGGTGTGTGGCGTTGCCGCACCACCTTCAACTGCACCGAGGCCTGCCCTCGTGGCATCCAGGTGACTCGTGCCATCGCAGAGGTAAAGAACGCCATTCTGCGCGGACGCGCCTAATAAGTTTCACTTCAAAACCGCCGGTCGATGATCGGCGGTTTTGCTTTAACCGGCCAACCTAAAAGCTTCGGCGTGTGCTGAGGGAAAGCCCTCGGAATGCGGGCTAAATTGGGGTTATCCCTAGAACCCAGCGCGGGGAGTTGGGTTTTGAATCGGAGTTAGCCATGAGAGACTTCGCCCCAGCAAACCAACTGTTGCTGCAGCGCCGTGCCTTAGACGGCGACACCATCGGGGCCCTGCACCGCGTGCAACACATCTGCTACTTTGCCAACCACTTCATGGCTCAGGCCGCCGAGTCGGCGCTGAAGGCAGCCGGGTTCGACACCGTTTTGCTGAACCACACCATGAAGAGCCAAGTATTGGCCATGCACTTTTTGAAGCTGACCAACAGCAACCTCAACCACGCCTGCGATGACATTGCGTTGGTGGTGGAGCACTACGGCGGCGAGTACGCCGGCTGGGATAGCCCGCTAATTGGTAGCCCGGTTATGGCCTAAAGGCCACCGGCTACCGGCTTTACAGATTGCGGCTTGGACTAAACGAGGGCCGAGGCCAGCGCCGGAATAAGTGCTGGCGACGCGCTTAGGCTGTCTACGCCCATGCGAATGAAGATCTTGGCGCTTGCCGGGTCTGCCGCGGCTTCGCCACAAATTCCCACGTGAATGCCTCTGGCCTTGCAGGCGCGAATCACGTTATCGATGATGAGCAATACCTTGTTATTGCGGGTCTCACTCAGCGCCATGTTGCTGGAGTAACGGCTACGACGAAGCACGTACTGGGTGAGGTCGTTGGTGCCGATGCTGACGAAGTCCACGTACTTGAGAGCGCGGTTTAGCGTGAAGCGCTTGGTGATCTCCGGAACCTCGATCATGATGCCAACGGTCTTGAGGCCAACCGAACGCGCCAGCTTCACAAATTCCTTGGTCTCACTCACCGAAACCACCATCGGAGCCATCACCCAGAGTTCGGTGGTTGGGTAGTACTCGGCGGCGGCGGCTAGCGCCTCCAGCTGAGTCTTCAGCACCGAGCGGTTCTGCAGCAAAACTCGCAGCCCGCGGTTTGGGTATGGCCCGCCCGGGGTCTTGTAGAGGAACTCAAGCGGCTTGTCCACATCGATGTCTAGCACGCGCACGATAACGCGGCTGCCCTGGAATCCGGCCAGCAGCTTCGTGTACTCGAAGATCTGCTCATCCTTGGATGGCGGGCGCTTGTGGCCCAGGAACAGCAGCTCGGTGCGAAACAGGCCAACGCCCTGAGCGCCGGCTCGGATTGCGGTTGGAATCTCGAAGCTGGAACCCAGGTTGGCCATGATCGCCACCGGCAGGTCTGCCGGGTCTGGCAGCGCGCTCATCACGGTGGTGCTTGGATAGGCCGCCTCGGCGTACTGCTGGATTTCTTCGTGGTTTGGTTCTACGAATACCTGACCGCTGGTGGCATCCACCAGAAGCTCCTGGCCATCAACAATCTCGCTGGCACCCACCACACCCATCACGGTTGGTAGGTTGGCGCCACGGGTGATGATTGCGCTGTGTGAGGTGGCCGAACCCTTTTCGGTGATTACCGCCAGCACCGGGGTCTGCTTTAGCGAGGCCGCCAGGATTGGCGAGAGCTCGGTGGTGACCAGCACAAACGGTTCATCGGGGAAGTCGACATCGCCGGTTTGGCCACCCAAACGGTCGATCACCTTATTACTGAGGTCCTGCAGGTCTGCACTGCGCTCGGCGAAGTAGCCGCCCAGGCGCTCTAGTTTGCGGGCAAAGCTGTTGAACGCACCGCGAACCGCGCGCTCGGAGCCCGAGCCGGTGGCCAAGAACTCCTTGATGGAGTCCAGCAAAACCGGGTCGCGAAGCATGGCGGCCAGGGCCATGAGGATGTCGCCACTTTCGGAGTCTTTGGACTGAACCTCAAGCTGAGTGGCAAGCGAGTTGATGGCCGATTTGATGGCTTCGATTCCGCCGGAATCTAATCCGGTTGGGCCATCGGCGGTTGAATCGGCGGTGCGCAAAACAAAAGCGGGGCCCTGAGCGATACCGCTACCCACACCGGCGCCTACTAAAAGCTGCTTTGACACCTTTGAAGTCTACGGAAGTTTAAACTGGAGTCATGGCAAACTCACCGCTCAAGGTTGTAACTCTCAATGTCAATGGCGTCCGCGCCGCTTTCCGCAAGGGCATGGTGGAGTGGCTGCGCGAGGCTCGCCCCGACATCCTGTGCCTGCAGGAGGTTCGTGCCGCCGACGAAGACATCATTGGGCTCTTTGCCACCGTCACCGATGCCAGCCCAACCGGCGAATGGCACATCCTGCACGATGTGGCTACCGCCAAGGGTCGCGCCGGCGTGGCCGTAGTCAGCTCGGTGCCATCGGTGGCCCACAGTACCGTGCTTGGCCCAGACGATTTTGACAGCGCCGGACGCTGGCTAGAGGCCGAGTTTGAAGTTGGCGGCGAGCGCCTAACCGTGGTGAGCACCTACGTTCACTCGGGCGAGGTTGACACCCCAAAGCAGGTTGAGAAGTACAAGTTCCTTGAGGCAATGACCGCCCGCATGACAGAGCTGATGGCCACCCGCGAGTACGTCGTTGTGCTTGGCGACCTAAACGTTGGCCACACCGAACTGGACATCAAGAACTGGAAGGGCAACCTCAAGAACGCCGGCTTCCTGCCGGAAGAGCGCGCCTACTTCGACGGCTTCATGAAGCAGCAGGGCTGGCGAGACCTGGGTCGCGACTTCCACCCTGAGCAGCCAGGCCCATACACCTGGTGGAGCCAGCGTGGACAGGCGTTCGACACCAACACCGGTTGGCGCATCGACTACCAGTTGGCCACCCCAAAGCTTGCCGAACGCGCCAGCACCTACAACGTGCACCGCGCCGCCAGCTACGACACCCGCTTCACCGACCACTCCCCTGTGGTTGTGGAATACGCTTTTTAGAAATCACCCTTCAGGGCTTGCATAGTCCTCGGGATTACAAAGGATCAATTGATGAACGCTAAGGCCCCCGTCTACTCGGCCGCCAACGGTAAAGACAACCTGCTCAGCGGAATGCAGCCATCGGCTGGTTCGCTGCACCTGGGCAACTACCTGGGCGCCCTGGTCAACTGGACCAAGATGCAGGACGACTACAACGCCTACTACTGCGTGGTAGACCTGCACGCCATCACCGTTCCACAGGACCCAGCAACCTTGCGCGCCAACACTCGCCGCACCGCCGCCCAGTATCTAGCCGCCGGCATCGATGAGAACAAGAGCGCACTATTCGTTCAGAGCCACGTTCCGGCTCACGCTCAGCTGGCCTGGGTGCTCAACACCATCACCGGTATGGGCGAGGCCTCGCGCATGACTCAGTTCAAGGACAAGACCCAGAAGAACGGTGCCGAGAGTGCATCGGTGGGCCTTTTCACCTACCCGATTCTGCAGGCGGCAGACATCCTTCTATACCAGCCAAAGTCGGTTCCGGTGGGCGAAGACCAGCGTCAGCACATCGAGCTGACCCGCGACCTGGCCACCCGTTTCAACAGCCGCTTTGGCGAAACTTTTGTGATTCCAGAGGCTCAGATCCTCAAGGAAACCGCCAAGATCTACGACCTCCAGAACCCTGAGGCCAAGATGTCGAAGAGTGCGGCCGATCCAAAGGGTCTAATCAATCTGATGGACGAGAACTCGGTGATCGTGAAGAAGATCAAGAGTGCAGTCACCGATGCCGAGGGTTCGATTCGCTTCGACCGCGAGACCAAGCCTGGTGTCAGCAACCTGCTGGGCATTCTCAGCCTGATTACCGGCGA
>JBDLVH010000050.1:0-10896 GCA_039804865.1 Actinomycetota bacterium
CGCGTACGTCTAGTACCAGGTAACGGCACCATCAAGGTAAACGGTCGCACCCTAGAGGACTACTTCCCAAACAAGCTGCACCAGCAGCTAATCACCGACCCATTCAAGGTTCTTGACCTAACCGGTTCGTACGACGTTATCGCTCGTATCAACGGTGGTGGCGTTGCTGGTCAGGCTGGCGCACTTCGTCTAGGCATCTCGCGTGCACTAAACGAGATCGACCGCGACAACAACCGTCCAGCACTGAAGAAGGCTGGCTTCCTAAGCCGCGACGCACGTGTTATCGAGCGCAAGAAGGCCGGTCTTAAGAAGGCACGTAAGGCTTCGCAGTTCAGCAAGCGTTAATCCGCTTTCTGGTTCCGCTACGCTTCAAACATGGCTCGCCTATTTGGCACAGATGGAGTGCGTGGTCTCGCTAATCGCGATTTGACCGTTGAAACCGCACTTCAGATTGCTCAGGCGGCTGCCATCGTTCTTGGTGCACAATCTAAGAACGCTGGAAACAAACCTAAAGCCGTAATTGGCCGCGACCCCCGAATCTCGGGCGAGTTCATTAGTGCAGCAGTAGCTGCCGGACTCGCGAGTTCGGGGGTTGACGTTTTTGACGCGGGAGTGTTGCCCACCCCGGCCACCGCGTTCCTAACCGCAGACCTCGACGCCGACTTCGGTGTGATGATTTCTGCCTCCCACAACCCAGCGGCCGATAACGGCATCAAGTTCTTTGCCCGCGGTGGCCACAAGCTACCCGACGCCGTAGAGGACAAGATCGAGGCCGGCATGGGCGGGCCAATGCTTGCGCCACTCGGCGGCGAGGTTGGTCACATTCACCGCTTCGCCGACGCCGAAGACCGCTACCTGGTTCACCTGCTGAAGTCGCTTCCAAACCGCCTCGACGGAATCAAGGTTGTGCTGGACTGCGCCAACGGTGCCGCCAGCGGGATCTCCCCAGAGGTATTTGTCGACGCCGGTGCCAGCGTCACCGTTATCGGTGCAGAGCCAGACGGCGTAAACATCAACCTGGGCGTGGGTTCAACTCACCTCAGCTCGCTTCAGGCCAAGGTGCTTGAGATTGGCGCCGATGTTGGTATTGCCCACGATGGCGATGCCGACCGCTGCCTTGCCGTGGACCACACCGGTGCCATCGTTGATGGCGACCAGCTGATGGCCATTTTGGCACTCAGTGCCAAGGAGCGGGGCGCCCTTGCCCGCAACACCCTGGTGGCTACCGTGATGAGCAACCTGGGTTTGAAGGTGGCCATGCGCGAAGCCGGCATTGAGATGCTGGAGACCGCAGTGGGAGACCGCTACGTGCTGGAAGAAATGCGCGCCGGCGGCTACACCCTCGGTGGCGAGCAGAGCGGCCACATCATCTTTAGCAAATACGCCACCACCGGCGATGGCATCCTCACCGGTCTGCAGTTGCTGGCCGAGATGAAGCGAACCGGCAAGAGTCTGCGCGAACTCACTCAGGTAATGCAGATCTTCCCTCAGGTATTGGTAAACGTGCCTGGCGTGGACAAGACCAAGGTCACCACCGATGCACCGATTCAGGAGCTAGTAACTCAGGCTGAGGCCGAGTTGGCCGGAACCGGTCGTGTGCTGCTGCGCGCGTCTGGCACCGAACCGCTGGTTCGTGTGATGGTTGAGGCCGCCGATGAGGGCACCGCGCAGAGCTGGGCCAATCGCATCGCGATGCTGGTCGAGCAGCGACTTTCTCTTTAGCGCTGCTTCGCCCGCGCGCATGAAGCACAAACTTCAGTGGCACTAAACCGCGCATCAAATCTTGCGCAGCAAAACCTTTTCAACCAGGTGATTGGCACCCTTTTTTAGCACCAGCGTGGCCCGCGAGCGGGTGGGCTGAATGTTCTCAATGAGGTTTGGCAGGTTGATGGTTTCCCAGATCTCATTTGCGCGCTGCAGCGCATCTTCGAAAGGCACCTGCGAGTAGCGGTGGAAGTAGGAGTCTGGGTTGGTGAATGCCGAGTCGCGCAGCTTGCGGAAGCGAGCCAGGAACCAGCTCTTGATGTCTTCGGCATCGGCATCAACGTAAATCTTGAAGTCGAAGTAGTCGCTCAGTGCCAGCGCCTGTCCGGCACCCGGCTGCTGCAGCACGTTCAGGCCTTCGACAATCAGCACATCGGGGCTTTCAATAACCACGCTCTCACCCGGCATGATGTCGTAAAACAGGTGGCTGTAAACCGGCGCCGAAACGCGAGGTAGTCCACTCTTTACGTCGGCCACAAACTGCAGCAGGGCCATGCGGTCGTAGCTCTCGGGGAAGCCCTTGCGGTGCATGATGCCGCGGGCCTCAAGCTCTGCGTTGGGGTAGAGGAAGCCATCGGTGGTTACCAGTGCAACGTTTGGGGTGCCTTCCCAGCGACCAAGCAGTTCGCGCAGCACACGGCTTACGGTGCTCTTGCCAACCGCCACCGAACCGGCCACACCGATGATGAATGGGGTCTTCTGGGCGCGCTCACCGAGGAAGCTGGAGGTTACGCCGTGCAGCTTCTGGGTCTCGGCAACGTAAAGGTTGAGTAGACGGCTGAGTGGCAGGTAAACCTCGCGCATTTCATCGAGGTCTAGGAAGTCGCCGAGGCCCCGGATGTGACCCAATTCTTCGGCGGTGAGGGGAGTCTCGGTGGCTGAAGCCAGGGCCGCCCAATCCGCACGAGCAATCTCCACGAATGGAGTTGGCTGTGCGCCTGTGCCTTTGCTCATAAAAAGCCATTCTGCCGTAAATTAGACCTTATGTGCGGAATCGTGGGCTATGTAGGGCCAAGAGAAACAGTTGACGTCCTACTGGGAGGCCTAAAGCGACTCGAGTATCGCGGTTACGATTCGGCTGGCATTTCGGTGATTGGCGACTTTGGCTTGGAGACTCGCAAGAAGGCCGGCAAGCTAACCAACCTGGTGAATGAGATCACCGAGCACCCAATGCACCGCTCTAACATCGGCATTGGCCACACCCGCTGGGCCACCCACGGAGCGCCAACCGATGGCAACGCGCACCCGCACATCGGTGGACCAACCCAAAAACTTTCCCTGATCCACAACGGCATCATCGAGAACTTTGCCGAGCTAAAGGCCGAACTGCTGGCCGAGGGCACCAAGTTTGCCAGCGAGACCGACTCCGAGGTGGCCGCCCACCTGATCGCGCGGGAGTATGCCGCGGTTGGGGACCTGCCTAAGGCCTTTGCCAATGTGGTCAACCGTCTGCACGGCGCATTCACCATCTTGGTGATCCACGAGGACCAGCCAGACGTGGTCATGGCCGCCCGCCGCAATGCTCCGCTGGTTATCGGTCTGGGCGACGGCGAGAACTTCCTAGGCTCTGACGTTGCCGCCTTTGTGGAGCACACCAAGCGCGCCGTCAGCGTTGGCCAAGACCAGATTGTGATTTTGCGCGCCGGCGAGGTTGAGGTTCGAAGCTTCGATGGTCAGCCGGTGGTGCCCGAAGAATTCACCGTGGACTGGGATGCCTCGGCTGCCAGCAAGGGTGGCTGGGCTTCCTTCATGGAGAAGGAAATCCACGACCAGCCGCAGGCAGTTGCAGACACCCTCATGGGTCGCCTTTCCAGCGAAGGTCTAGTCACCCTCACCGAGATCGAGGGTCTCGATCCAGAGTTTGTTGCCAGCATCGACCGCCTGGTGTTTGTTGCCTGTGGCACCGCCAGCTACGCCGGCGACGTTGCCAAGTACGCCGTCGAGAAGTGGGCTCGCATCCCAACCTCGGTGGAGCTAAGCCACGAATTCCGCTACCGCGACCCAATCATCACCGACCGCACCCTGGTGGTTGCCATCAGTCAGTCGGGCGAAACCATGGACACCCTGATGGCCACCCGCTATGCCAAGGAGGCCGGCGCCAAGGTGCTTGCCATCTGCAACACTCAGGGCGCAACCCTTGCCCGCGAGAGAGATGCGGTTATCTACACTCACGCCGGTCCAGAGGTTGCGGTTGCATCCACCAAGGCCCTAACCGCCCAGATCACTGCGGGCTACCTGCTTGGTCTGCTGCTGGCCCAGTTGCGTCAGTCGTTGCCTGCAAACCAGCTGGCCGAACTTGGCCAGGAACTGCTAAAGATGCCTGCCCGCGTGCAGCACGTGGTTGAAGAACTAGCCGCCGCCCGTCAGCTTGGTAAAGACTTCGCCGATGCTAAGAGTGTGCTTTTCCTTGGCCGAAACGTTGGTTTCCCGGTTGCCATGGAGGGTGCGCTAAAGCTTAAGGAGCTTGCCTACATCCACGCCGAGGGCTTTGCCGCCGGTGAGCTGAAGCACGGTCCAATCGCCCTCATCGATGAGGGGCAGCCGGTAATCGTTGTGGTTCCAAGCCCGCGCGAGGCCGACAGCCTGCAGCCAAAGGTGATCAGCAACATCCAGGAGATTCGCGCTCGCGGTGCCAAGGTTATTGCCGTGGCCGAAGAGGGCGACACCCAGGTTGAGCAGTACTCCGAGCACGTGCTGTGGATTCCGCAGAGCCAGAGCATTTTCAGTGCCATCTTGGCGGTAATCCCGCTGCAGGCCTTCGCCATGGAGTTGGCGACAGCCAAGGGCCTAGACGTGGATCAGCCACGTAACCTTGCCAAGTCTGTAACCGTCGAGTAGCGGCGATTCGGCTCAGTTGTCCAACAGAATGAAGTGGCGAGCGTGATCAAGGGAACCGGTGTTGATCTGGTTGATCTGGCGCGCTTTGAGGCTCACTTGGCTGCCACCCCGGCCCTGCTTGAACGGCTCTTCCACGTTGATGAACGCACCGAAAGTCCGCGCCGGTTAGCCGCCAGTTTCGCCGCCAAGGAGGCGCTGGTCAAGGCTCTCGGTGGACCAAATGGGCTCAGCTGGACCGAGCTAAAGGTTTGGCGCAACCAGCTTGGGCAACCGTTTCTTGCCGCCGATGGACAGAGTGCGCAAACTCTGGCCCAGGCGGGTATCGATAAAATTCACCTGAGCATTAGCCACGATGGCGGAATGCTGATTGCCTACTTGATTGCGGAGGGAGCCGACAATGCGTGAGTTGCTAATCAACCTTGACGCCATTGCCGCCAATCTTCGCACCATGCGAGCCGTTGCTCAGGGAGCCAAGGTTTGTGGTGTGGTCAAGGCCAACGCCTACGGCCACGGCATGATCGAGGTGGCCCGCAGGCTTGAGGCCGAGGGTGTCGACTACCTGGGTGTTGCCGATTTGCAAGAGGCCTTGCAGCTTCGTGAAGCCGGCCTTCGAGTGCCAATCCTGGCCTGGCTGCACGCCTTCGACGAGGACTTCCTAGATGGCGTTCGCCACGAAATCGACCTGGGCATCTCGACCATCGCGCAGCTGGATCACGCGGCCACTGCTGCCGCCCAGTTGGGCAGGGTTGCCCGCGTTCACATCAAGGTGGACACCGGCCTCAGCCGCAACGGCGTAACCCTTGCTGGCCTGGGCGATCTGCTTCGTGCCGCCAACGTTCACATCGGTGCCGGAACCATGAAGGTGGTTGGCGTTTTTAGCCACCTGTCCAGCACCAACCGCGAGTCTGATGAAGCCCAGATTGCGCGCTTCGAGCAGGCGCTGAAGCTGGTTGCCGACTACGGCATTGAGCCTGAACTGCGCCACCTAACCGCAAGCGACGGTGCACTGTCTTACCCCGAGGCTCACTACGACATGGTTCGAATCGGTGTGGCCCTCTACGGCCTCAGCCCATTTAGTGACAACGCGGCTGCCGATTACGGTTTGATTCCCGCCATGACCGCAACCGCCAAGGTGGTTCAGGTTAAGGGAGTTCCGGCGGGCGAGGGCGTCTCCTACGGATACGTATATCGCACCGCAAAGCCCACCAATCTGGCGCTGGTTCCGGTTGGTTATGCCGAGGGGCTGCCCCGCGCCGCCACCGGCCAGGCAAAGATTTGGGTCAACGGGCAACTCCACGATTTGGCGGCTCGCGTGGCCATGGATCAGTTTGTGCTGGATGTTGGGGAACACGAGGTTGCTCCGGGCGACACCGTGGTGATCTTCGGCGATCCAGAGCTGGGCTATCCATCGGCCGATGACCTAGCCGCAGCAGCCGACACCATCAACTACGAGATTGTCACCAGAATTGGTGGCCGATTTGTGCGCCACTACATCAGCAACGGATTGTTGAGCGCCGACTAGTGGGCCAGGTTTTGGCCAACCTCCTAATCTCAGACTCCGATGCAATGCATCAGTTGGGTTTGGATTTGGCGGCAAAGTTGCAGGCCGGAGACATCGTGGTGCTAACCGGGCCACTGGGTGCCGGCAAGACCACTCTCAGCCGCGGCATCGGTGAGGGTCTGCGCGTGGTGGGCACGGTTTCTTCGCCCACCTTTGTGATTGCCCGCACCCACAAGCTGGAAGACTCAACCACGGCGCTGGTGCACGTTGACGCCTACCGTTTGGGTTCGCCGGCCGAGCTGGATGACCTCGACATTGATTTTGCAAAGTCCATCACCCTCATCGAATGGGGGCGTGGCTTCACGGATGGCCTAAGCGATTCATGGCTGGACATCGAAATTGAGCGCGACCACACCGGAGCCAGCGAGGATCGCCGCGTGTTGATCACCGGCGAAGGACCACGCTGGGCGGGGGTGACCCTGTGACCGGATTCATGCTTGCGATCGACACCACAGCCGGCACATCGGTTGCTCTGCTAAGCCGCGGAAGCGTGCTCTCCGAGGTGCGCTACGACAACGGAATGAAGCACGCCGAACTTATCGGTGATGCCATTGCCCAGGTCTTTGCCAAGGTGGAACTTGAACCACAGGTGGTAGACGTGGTTGCGGTTGGCCGTGGGCCCGCACTGTTCACCGGGTTGCGCGTTGGCATCGCCGCCGGTGTGATGCTGGCCGAAGCCGTTGGTGCCCGCTTGATGGGTGTGATCAGCCACGATGCACTTGCCCTCGAGACCTATTCCAATCGTCTTGATCTTGCCGATGGCCGAATCTTGGTGGTCACCGATGCCCGACGTGGCGAAATCTACTGGGCCCTCTATGACGGCATCGATGCGCACGGAATTCCGGTTCGGGTTGCCGGCCCAGCAGTTGGCAAGCACGACGAAGTGACCGCCGCATTGGCCGAGTATGGCCAGTTCACCGAGGTGACCGGCGGAGCTACCGCTCACTGGGTGGCACGCTTGGCTGAGGCACAACTCATGGCTGGGCTTGAGACCGACGAGGTCTCGGCGCTTTACCTTCGCGCCCCCGACGCCGTGGAACCAAAGCCCAACCAAATGTTTGGCAAGCGGGTGAGCGGATGACTCTGGAACAGATAACTATTCGCGGTGCTCGCATTGAAGACCTCGGCCCCATCATGCAACTCGAGCAAAACAACTTTGGCACCGACTCCTGGTCGGAGGCCACCATGCGCGATGAGCTGGTTGCTAACCACACCCACTATCTCGTGGCGGCAATCGTGGATCAGGTCACTGGCACCGAGAGCGTGGTTGGCTTTGGCGGGCTCAGCAAGCATGGTTCGCACGATCAATCGGATATTCAAACCGTTGCGGTGGCCGAGGATATGCGCGGCAAGGGCATTGGTCGCCGTTTGATGAATCAGCTGGTGGGAATCGCCCGCGATCTGGACGCCCGCATGGTTTTCCTAGAGGTGCGTGCTGATAACACCCCGGCCCAGAACCTCTACGACTCGATGGGCTTCAAGGTCATCGACACCCGTCACAACTATTACCAGCCCGACGGCGTGGACGCCCGAATCATGTGCCTCGAGCTGCCGGCAAACATAAAGCACGAACCAATCGTGCTGGGCATCGAGAGCTCCTGCGACGAGACCGGCATCGGAATTGTGCGTGGCGGAACCCTGCTTGCCAACGTGATCTCATCATCGATGGAATTGCACGCCCGCTTTGGCGGAGTTGTGCCAGAGGTTGCCGCCCGAGCCCACCTCGAGGCGCTGCAACCCACCCTGCACAAGGCGCTGGCCGAGGCAAAGATTTCGCTGCAAGAGGTTGACGCCATCGCGGTAGCCAACGGTCCTGGTTTGGCAGGCGCATTGATGGTTGGTGTGGGCGCTGCCAAGGCGCTCGCGGTGGGGCTGGGCAAGCCCATCTATGCCGTGAATCACCTGGTTGGTCACGTTGGCGCCGATGTGCTTGAGCGTGGCGAGGTTGAGGTCCCAACCATAGCGCTTTTGGTCTCCGGCGGCCACACCTCACTGCTGCTGGTGCGCGACCTATTGGATGATGTGGTCTTGCTGGGCGAGACCATCGATGACGCCGCCGGCGAGGCCTTCGACAAGGTTGCCCGCCTGCTTGGCTTGCCTTACCCGGGTGGGCCCGAGATCGACCGAGTGGCCGCCAACGGCGACCCAAAGGCCATCAGATTCCCACGCGGTTTGACCCTGCCCAAGGACATGGAGAAGCACCGTTACGACTTCTCCTTCAGTGGTCTAAAGACCGCTGTTGCCCGCTGGGTTGAGGTTGCCCAAGACAAGGGCGAAGACTTCAGCATTGAAGATGTCGCGGCCAGCTTCCGCGAGGCCGTGGTTGACGTGCTGGTTACCAAGGCTGTCAACGCCTGCCTGGATAACAACGTGCCACGCCTGCTGCTTGGCGGTGGTGTGGTGGCCAACCGACGCCTGCGCGAGGTGGCCGCTGCCAGGTGCGAGGCCAATGGAATCGAACTGCGCATCCCGGCGTTCAATCTGTGCACCGATAATGGCGCGATGATTGCCGCCCTGGGTGCCCAGCTGGTGATAGCTGGACGCGCTCCAAGCAGTCTCAGTTTCGGTGCCGACAGCACCTTGCCGGTTACCACCGTGCAAACCCTCTAGTTCAGCGCTGAAATCGGCTGCGCCTAGGGCCAGAACTCTCAACAAACTCCCAGACTGCTCGCAGGTTGCGTTCAGGCTCCAATGCTTTATTGGTATCAAGCCAAAAACAAGGAGCACAAAATGGCAAACAAAGACGACAAGACTCAGGTACTAGACACCGCAGAGTCCACCGCAACCTCAGCTTCCGCACCACAGGCCTCGGCACCGGCAGCACCGGTTGCACACGAGAAGCACGACTTCACTAAGTACAACACCCTGGCTGTGGTCAGCATCGCAACCGCAATCTCATGGGTTGGTGCTGTTGCCGGTGTAATCACCGGACACATCGCGCTTGCCCAGATCAAGCGCAGCGGCGAAAAGGGTCGCGCCCTTGCCATCACCGGTCTGGTGCTTGGCTACCTCTACATCGCCGGTTCAATCGCAATGGGCGTCCTGATGCTGCTGTTCCGCATGCGTGGCTGGGTGGGCGGCGGCTCCTACGGCTACGGTCCTGGCGCTGGCTGGGGCATGATGGGCGGCTTCCGCAACGATGGCGACACCGACGGTTGGGGAATGATGGGCCGCTAGGCAGCCCGCTTCACCTGCACCAAAGCTTGGAAGTACATAAGTAAGGTTTCTCTCCCTTTACCTGCTTCCACAACCAAGAACGAAAAGCTCCCGGATTGTGCCCCGGGAGCTTTTCGCAATTCCAAGCTGTTTGGACTGGTTAGAGAGCTTCAGCGATAAGTACGCGGTGCGCCTCGCCAACGCGGGTCACAATCAGGGTGGCTTTGTTCTTGCCCTTGAGAGCCATTTCCTTGCGCAGTTCCTCCGGAACGATGTCGGCGCCGCGCTTCTTGATTTCAAGCACGCCGATCTCCAGCTCGCGCAGGCGGGCCTTCAACTTCTTGCGATCGAACGCCAGGTTTTCCAGCACTCGGTAGCCACGAAGCCAAGGACTCTGCAACTGCTCATCACCGGTTAGGTAGGCAATCTCGGCACTGAAACTGTGGGTGCCGGTCTGCGCGGCCAAGACCGCAATCAGGTGCGAGCGAACCACCGCGTTGTCTGGCTCGTAGACGTAGGTGCCCAGTTCGCCAAGTGGCGCGTGGCCCACATCGGTTTGGTCGCTGGTGATTTCGAAGTTGCCACCATCGGTGAGCAGCAGAGCTGCACGCACAACACCCGGCCTTGCCGCCGCCCCAAACCAGAGCCCAAGTTCCACCAAGTCGCCGCCAACGCTTACCCATTGCGCCTCGCAGTTTTCGGGAATGCCATCGTGGGGGTGTCCAGGGCCGAGCTTGATTCCAGCGGCCTTGATGCCAGGCGCACTGCAGCGCTCCACCACCCAGTCGAAGTTTGGGCTGAAGTCTGCCGGATCAAATTTGCGGCTGGCAGTGGCGCGCTTTGGGCCACCCAGTTCGCGGCGGGCCGGATCGAAGAAAAGTGCTTCCGCCGGCTGGCTCTCGGCTGGAGCATAGGTCAGCTGGGTCACATCTGCCTGATCCACCACCGCATTTTCGAATGGCAGCAGGTTGTAGGTGGCGATGGCTGCGGTGACCTCGTCCAGTTCGAAGGCGCGTACCGAGATTCCGGCACCGGCAAAGGCGAGTGATTCGGCACCGATGCCACAGCCCAAATCTGCCACCGATGTGACACCCGCACCGCGGAACCTGCCGGCGTGCGGCGCGGCCACCTTGAGTCGGCTGGCCTGCTCGAGTCCCGGCTCGGTGAAGAGCATGCGAGCGGCGAAATCGCCAAACTTGGCGGCGGCTCGATGGCGCAACTTGGCCTGAGTGAGAACAGCGGCCACAAGGGCTGGGTCGTTGCCGTCCTGGCGAAGTTTGGAGACCAGCTTCACCACATCGGTCTTGCTGCTGTAATCCACAGTCGCCAGCAATTGCTGCCCCTCGGGGCGCATCAGTGCAATGAAGTCCTGGCGTTCCATGTCACAAGGATATCGCCTAGCCGCCAACTGCGGTTGTCATCGATGTTGAACAGCACTTTGGCACTCAAGGCCCTAGAGTGCTAACATTTTTGAGTAAACCCCGCACTCACAAGAAGAGGTTCAACGTGTCGGTTCAGATTAAGCCACTCGAAGATCGCATCGTCGTTCGCCCAGCCGCAGCCGAGCAGGTAACTGC
>JBDLVH010000051.1:0-16891 GCA_039804865.1 Actinomycetota bacterium
GCACGTGCTTTAGAGCCTCCGCGAACGTGGTGGTGTCGGCGCCAACCTCGCGCTGGTGAATCAGGGCCTTCTTGCTTTCGTGCAAGAACTCGATTGGGTCTTCAACGGTTATGATGTGGTCTGGACGGCTGATGTTGACCTCGTTGATGATTGCGGCCAGAGTGGTGGACTTGCCAGAACCGGTTGGGCCGGTTACCAGCACAAGGCCACGTGGCAGGGTTGCAAACAGGGCAAGGTCTTCTGGCATACCCAGTTCGGTGAGGCTCTTGATCTTGCTTGGCAAGACACGGAAGGCCGCGCCAAGGTTTCCCTGCTGACGGTAGAGGTTTACGCGGTAGCGATTTGAATCGGTTCCGGTGTAGGCCAGGTCTAGCTCAAGCTTGGACTCGAACTCAACCATCTTGGTTGGGCTGATGATCTTGCGAATCTCGCGGTCCATCATCTCTAGATTCCAGATGGTGGCACCGGGCAGCGGGCTAAGCGAACCATCGATGCGCACCATCGGTGGCCTGCCAACGGTGACGTGCAGGTCTGAGGCGCCCAATGCCACGGTCATCTCTAGCGCTTCGGTTATACCGATGAAGCGAAGGGTCATGTCCCCAAAGTCTCCGTTGCCGTATTCGTTTGGCATGCTAATCAACCACTCTCATTACTTCTTCTACTGAGGTAAGCCCCGCAGCAGCCTTGCTAAGCCCGTCAAGCAACAAGCTGGACATTCCCTGGGTAACAGCCACCTTGGCCACGTCGTCGCTGGAAACTCGACGCATTGCCAGCTGGGCGATTTCCTCGGTGACCGGCATAACCTCATGGATGGCCAGACGACCGATATATCCGGTGTTAGAGCAGACGGAACAACCAACCGCCTTGTACCAGGTTGGTGCGCCGCCCTGATGCACATACCCAAAATCAGTGAGAACCTCTTTGGGAATGGTGGTTTCGATCTTGCATTTCTCGCAGAGGCGGCGGGCAAGACGCTGGGCCACAACCAGGGCCAACGAAGATGCCACGATGAATGGCTCCACGCCCAGCTCGATGAATCGCATTAGCGAACTTGGGGCATCGTTGGCGTGCAGGGTGGAAAGCACAAGGTGACCGGTTAGCGATGCCTCGAGGGCAATCTGTGCGGTCTCTTTATCTCGGATCTCACCAACCAGAACGATGTCTGGGTCGGCTCGAAGGATGGAACGCAGGGCCGAGGCGAAGGTGAGTCCGGCTCGAACGTTTACCTGCATCTGGTTGATGTCTTCCACACGGAACTCAACCGGGTCTTCAACCGTGATGATGTTAACTTCTGGGCTCTGAACCACGCGAAGCGAGGCATAAAGAGTGGTGGTCTTACCCGAACCGGTTGGACCGGTAACCAGAATCATGCCGGAAGTGCGCTGCAGGGCCTCCATGAACTTGGCCTGGTTGTCCTCGCGCATTCCAAGGTTGTCCACCGACTTCCAGATGGATCCGGTGTCGAGGATACGCATGATGATCTTCTCGCCCCAAACGGTGGGCAGAGTTGCCACACGGAGGTCGCGGGATTCCTCGCCACTTCGGAAGGTCATTCGGCCATCTTGTGGCTTTCGACGCTCTGCGATGTCGATGTCGCTCATGATCTTAATTCGCGAGATAACGCCGGCCTGAATGCTCTTGGATTCGCGCTGCATCTCGTGCAGCACGCCATCGATGCGGTAGCGGATACGTAGGTCGCGCTCCCCCGGCTCGATGTGAATATCAGAGGCGCGGTCTGCGATGGCCTGCGAAATAACCACGTTGACGAAGCGCACGATTGGGGCATCGTTGGCGGCACGGTCAAAGTCGAACTCGTCCTCGGCCTGCTCTACAACACCGTAGTCACCGGCAAGTTCAGACTGAATCAGCGATAGGTCGCTGTCGATTCGGAAGGCCTTGTTGATGGCTGCCAGGAGGTCGGAACCATCCACCAAAACAGGAATCACAAAGTAGCCACAGGAGGCGCGGATGTCGTCCATGGCCAGAATGTCGCCTGGGTTTGCGGTTGCCACGTAGAGGTCTCCGCCGGCCAGCTTCACTGGAAGCACTGTGTGCTTGCGGCACAGCTCTGCGGTAAGAGCTGCGATGGCCTCTGGGTCGGGCTGGTGTTCGGTGATATCCCAGTAGTGCATGCCAAGCTTTTGAGCGCGAGCCTTGGCTAGGGCCTTGCCAGAGACCACACCGTTAATAACAAGATCGCGAACATAAAGTTCGTTCTCCACATCGTCCTTCGGCGCCTTGGCGGCAACCGAGGCCTCGATGGCCTTGTTCTGGAGAAGAATTTCCGACAACAGCAAGTACGTTACCCCTCTGACTAAACCTGTTGCCAGACTAGCCTGATTTACAGCCACGTTGCCAGCTATTGGGCCTGTACTGGGATGCATTCGAACCACTCATCCATTCTTGCCTTACGCACCTATCAATACGGGGCGCAAAGATTTAGAGTTCTCTTTGTGAATGCGCGTATTGCTCCAACTATGGTTTCCGTTGGTTTGACGGCTGTTGCCGGTTTGCTTGCGGCGGGTTTGGTAGCGGTTGCACCGGCATCGGCGGCTAGCACCAGCCCATTTCCATCGGTGAGCATCGCCTACGAAGGCGGGTTTGTTGCTCCCGGCACAGATCAATCTTCGCTTCCCGCTATTACCGGCTACACCGACGGCACAGTCTTCACCAACGATGCCAACAGCAAGAGACTGGACTGGCGCCTTGCCCGCAAGCACGTAGCCTCACCTGCCAAGCTGAAGCAGCTAATCGTGACCGTTGCCAAGGCAAGCATCGCACCCAAGAGTGGCTGGGGATTTCCGGGCGTGGCCGATGTTCCCAACACTCGCATCAAGATTGCAATCCCGGGTTATCACCGCAACCTGTCGGTGTATGCCCTCAACTTCAGCAATGGCAACCTCACTCCCCCACAGGTAAGCGCGCGCAAGCGCCTTTCGGCCGCGGTAAACGCCCTGGTCAACTATGCTCAGCACCTACCCGGCACCACTTACGTTCCCAAGCAGTATGAGGTTTGGGATCGCGGCATCTTGATGGCGGCACTTGGTGGCGGCATCGTCACCGATTCACCTTCGCCCACCCCCGGTGGCATTGGTGGCGGCTTGGCTAATCCAGCTTCGGTGTTCTGTGACGGAAATGGCGGCAGCCTGAGCATTGTGGACGAGCCGGGTGGACAGGTTGGTTACTGCACCCTGGAATCGGGACAGAAGATTGAAGAATGGGCCTACTTCAGGGCCGAAGGGCCAAAGTTGGAACAGTGGCCAGGCTCGATAAAGGCACCGATTACCCGTTGCACAGCGGTGAGCTTTAGCAAGCTAGCCAAGGAATACGCCCGCAACAACGCTTACGGAAAGTGGTTGTTGCCAGCTGGCGAGGTTCGTTATCTGTTGCTTCGCCCGGTATTGCCAGGCGAAGTAGCCTGTCACCGCAAATAGCGCGCTGCCGTTTAGGTTTGGCTGAACCTATTTATTTGGCGCGATGCCACTTCAGCGGTTTGGCGTCTTTTTCACGGATGATAACGCCCTGATACTCAAGATCCAGCTGCACGCACTTGGACCACCAGTCCACCTTGTTTCCCTCGGGGAACAGCGACTCTGGCAGGTGGATTATCACCTTGTTGCGCATTTCGGTTTGAGTGAGACCCGGTGCCTGCTTAGGCAGGATGTGAAGCAGAGCCTGCTTCATGGCAAGGTGTTTCTCCTCGTCAACCAGCCCGGTCCAGCCGTGAACGTTTGCGTTGTGGACTTCGATCTTGGGGCCGACAACCTTCTTCACGCGTGGTGAACGGTTTGCCTTGGCAGATTCATCGGCGCGTTCTACCCGCGAAGCGTGAGCCGCGGATGCGTACTTGTCTCTGCCCATGCAAATAGGCTAGCGATTAAAAGACGGGGCGCAGCTGTGCCACGAGTGGGCACACAAATGGGTCGGCGTTTTTGCTTAGACCCACCTTGTTTAGGTAGCGAATTACTACGCCATAGCTGGCAAGCAGACCCATCTCGGTGATTGGAACGCCGTTCTCTTTGCAGAACTCCTGAACCAGCTTGTGCGCGGCCTTCAGGTTAGGGCGAGGCATGGATGGGAAGAGGTGGTGCTCAACCTGGTAGTTGAGTCCGCCCATCAGGTTGTCCTTTAGCCAGCTGCCACGGATGTTACGGCTTGTGAGAACCTGACGGCTGAAGAAGTCGATCTTCGAGCCCTTTTCGATGAGTGGCATGCCCTTGTGGTTTGGCGCGAAGGCGGCGCCCATGAAGAATCCGAAGATCATCATCATGAATACCCAGAGGGCGATGGCCCACAGCCAACCGAACATGAAGCCAAGCGCGATATAAGGACCAACCTGGCGAACCAGCATCAGGCCAAACTCAAGCAGGCGCATACCCAGCGTGCGGTCTTTGCGGCGAAGGCTTGCAAAGCTGTCTAGCAAGAGGTCGAAGCCGGTTAGGAATAGCAGGAATGGGAAGAGCCAGCCCTGACGGTTGCTCATCCAGCGCTCGAGGCCACGCTTGCGGTCGCGTGATTCCACGGTGAAGCTAAGGATTCGGATGTTGATGTCTGGGTCTTCATCGATGAAGTTTGGCTTCTGATGGTGCTTGTTGTGCTTGCGCTGCCAGAAACCGTAGCTGAGGCCGGCAAAGAGGTTTGCCAGGATTAGGCCGGTCCAGTCGTTTGCCTTGTTGCTGGCAAAGATCTGGCGGTGGGCTGCCTCGTGGGCGATGAAGCCAAACTGGGCACTTAGGATGCCAAGCAAGCCGGCCATAAGGAAGGCAAGCAGAATCCAGGCACCTTCACCAGCGGTGAAGAAACCGAGGAAGGCTCCGCCGGTCCATAGGGCACCCGCAATCAAGCCGATAACGGCGAGGCGGATGATGTAAAACGATGGCTTCTTTTTGAGAAGTCCCGCGGTTTTTGCGCGCTCCAGCACCTGGCTGAAAAGTGTTGCAGCCTGTCGGCCAGCAATGTTGCTCATTAGGCAAGTGTAGGTGCATTCTCAACCTAAATGCTGAGACTCACCTGTGAGTTAAACGTTGAAGCGGAACTCCACCACGTCGCCGTCCTGCATCACGTATTCCTTGCCCTCCATGCGCACCTTTCCGGCGGCCTTGGCGTCAGCCATGGAGCCCGCTGCCATCAGGTCGTTGAAGGAGACGATTTCGGCCTTGATGAAGCCACGCTCGAAGTCGGTGTGGATAACGCCGGCAGCTGCTGGAGCCTTCCAGCCCTTGCGGATGGTCCAGGCGCGGGCTTCCTTTGGACCAACGGTTAGGTAGGTCTGCAGGCCAAGGGTGTCGAAGCCGATGCGAGCAAGCTGGTCTAGACCGCTCTCGTCCTGGCCAAGCGATGCCAACAGCTCTGCGGCTTCGGCTGGGTCTAGGTCGATCAGTTCGCTCTCAACCTTGGCGTCTAGGAATACTGCCTCGGCAGGAGCAACGAGGTCGGCGAGCGCCTTCTTCTTCGCTGCATCGGTAAGCACCGATTCATCGACGTTGAAAACATAGATGATTGGCTTTGCGGTGAGCATGCCAAGTTCTTTGATTGGGGTTAGGTCTACCGACGACATGCTGAGTGGCTTGCCGGTGTCTAGCACCTTGAGCGCCTCGTCCACTGCCTCGAGGGCAGCCGGCTCCATCTTCTTGCCCTTTACTTCCTTCTCGATGCGAGTACGAGCCTTGTTCAGGGTCTCCATGTCGGCGAGGATCAGCTCGGTGTTGATGGTCTCGATGTCGCTGGCGGCATCTACCTTGCCATCGACGTGCACTACATCGCTGTCTACGAAGCCACGTACCACCTGAGCGATGGCGTCGGCTTCACGGATGTTAGCCAGGAACTTGTTGCCTAGGCCTTCGCCCTCCGATGCGCCGCGAACGATACCGGCAATGTCCACGAAGGAAACCGGTGCAGGCAGCAGCTTCTCGGAGCCGTACATCTCGGCCAGCTTGCCCAAACGGGCATCGGGGAGGTTGACCACACCCACGTTAGGTTCGATGGTGGCAAACGGGTAGTTTGCTGCCAGAACGTTGTTCTTGGTGAGTGCGTTGAAGAGGGTCGACTTACCTACGTTAGGTAGTCCCACGATTCCGATGGTTAGGGCCATGAGATACAAGTTTAATTGAGTGGTGACCCTTAACTTCACCGCAATCGACTTTGAGACCGCAAATGGCTCTCCGGCATCGCCCTGCGCGGTGGGATTAGTGCGGGTTCGTGACGGCCAGGTGGTTGAGAGTTTTGCAACCCTATTTGCCCCGCCTCCGGGCCACGACTGGTTCCACCAGGGCAATATCCGCATTCACGGCATTCACCCCGCCGATGTGGCAGACGGCCCATACTGGCACGAGATCTTGCCGCTTCTGCTGCAGTTTGTTGGCGACGATGTACTTATTGCCCACAACGCACCATTTGATATGGGTGTGCTTCGAGCCTCAGCCGAGGCCATTCGCATTGGACTGCCCAACCTCAAGTACGCCTGCACGGTTCAGCTGAGCCGCAAGACCTGGAACCTTGATTCTTACCGTTTGAACGCTGTGGCCTATCGCATTGGCATCGAAGACTTCAAACACCACGATGCCCTAGCCGATGCCGACACCTGTGCGCGGATCGTGATTGCCTCGGCAAAACACCATGGCGTTGAGACCCTGGATGATCTGCTGGCTGCCACCGGCCATACGCTAAAGCCACTTCGCAAAGACATTTAGGCCAACTGCCGGGCACATTCGGCACCGGCTTTCAATAAATGTCACCGGCTGCTGGCATACTCGCAAGCATGAATCCATACATTCTTCTTGTAATCGGTTTGCTCGCCGGCGCCGTTGCCGGCTACTTCATCGGTGTCTCGCGCAGCAAATCTGCAGACTCCCTTTCTCCAGACCTGCAGGCACAGCTAAATGCTGCACTTCAGGCAAAGGCTGGCCTTGAGGCAACCGCATCCGAGCGTCTAGTTCAGATTCAGAAGTTGGAACAAACCATCCAGGTTCAGAAGGACAAAGACCTTCAAGACAACCAGGTGCTTAACCAGCTTTCGGTTACCAAGAAACAACTCACCGACATGCAGTCAAAGGTTGAGGCAATGGAGCAGGCACGTGTTGAGCAGCAGTCGGCCCTCGAGGCCAACCTCAAAAGCAGCATCGATGCTTCCAACCGCCTCAGCTCGCAGACCCACGCCTTGGCCAAGGCTATGGGCGATAACCGCACCCGCGGCCAGTGGGGCGAGATCCAGCTAGAGCGCATCGTAGAGGCTGCTGGCATGCTCAACCGGGTGGACTTCACTACCCAGACCGTCACCGAAAACGAGGCAGGTTCCGGTATCAAGCCAGACCTGGTCATCCACCTGCCTGGCAAGCGTGCCATCCCAGTAGATTCCAAGGTTCCGTTCGATGCCTACCTGCAGGCTATGGAGCTAGACGACCTTACCGATCCAAACCAGCTGATCGAGCGCAAGCGCCTGCTGGACAAGCACGTCTCAGACCTAAAGGGCCACATCAAGGCACTGGGTAACAAGAAGTACTGGGAGGGCTTTGCCAACTCAGCCGACTACGTGATTGCGTTTATCCCAAGCGAGAATCTGCTGGCGGCCGCCATGGAACACGACCCAACTCTGGCCGAATACGCCTTGAGCAACAAGGTTGCCCTGGCAACCCCAATGAACTTGTTTACCACCCTCAAGACCGTGGCCCTCATCTGGCAGAACACCACAGACCAAGAGGCTCTCAACCACGTGATCAAGCTGGGCAAAGACCTGTTCGCTCGCCTAAGTACCGTGGCAGACCACGCCTCTGCAGTTGGCCGCCACCTCAACAACTCGGCCAAGGCATACAACCAGTTTGTTTCCTCACTTGAGCGCAACCTGTTCACCACTGCACGCGAAATCAACAAGCAAGAGATTGCACAGTTTGGCGCCGTGGAAATTAAGGAGCTCGAGCACGTGGAAACCACTGCCACCGAGTTCACAAAATTCGAGATCCACTCGGCTCAACTAGAACTAGATTCGGGCACCTCCAACGAGGAAACTGCCGAATAGCGGTTTTAACAACTGAAAACATCTGTCAAAGGGTGTGTTTGCAACTAAATCCGCAGACGCACCCTTTGCTGATTTTCGGCTTAAAGTTGTCTTTAGTTATACTTTTTAACCAGAGCGTGCCTACAACGATGTTTGCCGCAAGCGCAAACATCTGCCTTTAAAACGGCTATCCACAGAAACATTTCGAGGAGTTTCTATGACCGGCATCTCCACTGGGTCGCCAATTGTCACACTGACACCAGCACCGGTACTCGACCGCACCTACTTTGTTGAGCACCTAGTTCCTGGTGGCGTCAACCGCGCCGACGGCGTTGGCGAAGAACTTGCCGGCAAGGGCATCAACGTAAGCCGCGGCCTATCGCTAGCCGGCATCAAGGCTCCTGCCGTTGTTCCAGTTGGAAACGGTGACCCAAACGTTGTGGCTCGCACCGGATCAGACCACTTTGTGAAGCCACTGTGGGTAGAGGGCACCCTTCGTGTTTCCACCACAATCATCGAAAACGTTGGTACCACCACTCGAATCACCGAGCCTCCTCGCCCACTTACCGCTGAAGACTGGGCAGCCTGCGTCGATCTAACCGAGCAGACCGTTATCGAAAACGGTGCAAAGTGGCTAGTTGTTGCTGGCGCACACCCGGTAGACAAGTACACCGGCGAATTCATCGACATGACTCCCCTGTTCGACCGCATGGATGCCCTAGGTGTTCGCGTTGCACTAGACACCAGTGGCAAGCCACTGAGCACCTGGGCTCGCAGCGGCCGCGCAGCAATCATCAAGCCAAACTGTGAAGAGCTTGCCTCGGCCGTTGGTCGCACCCTGCGCACCGTCGGTGAGGTAATCGACGCAGCCACCGAGCTCTGCGAGCACGGCATCGAGGCAGTACTCGCCTCGCTAGGCCCAGACGGCATCATCGCCGTTACCGCCGAGGGTTGCATCGGTGCCCGCACCAATCCTGTGAAGGTTGCCAATACCGTTGGCGCCGGCGATGCCACTCTTGCGGGCTTCCTAAGCCACGTAGCCACCAACCCGCTTGAAGGCGACGCCAAGGTTCTTGGTGTTGGCTTCGACGTAGTTGAGGGTGTCAAGATGGCCGTTCGCTGGGGTGCCACCAAGGTGCAGCAGCCAACCTCGGGCCTCGAGAACATCGACCACCTGCCAGAGTCGTTCCTTTTCGAAACTCCAGACCGCGAGAAATTGCTGGACGAACCAGCCGAAGCTTAAGTAAAAATCCCCGCCACGGCGGGGATTTTCTTTTGGGTCGAGCCCCAGGAATTGAGCCACGGCACTTGGGCCACTTAGTCTTGCAGGCTAGCCAACTCGTGGAATGCGCACCTCAAGTAGTCGCGCTTCACCAAACTCGCTATCAAGCACCAGCGACTGCAGCAGCATCGCATCGCCCTGATCAACGATGCCCTTGGCCAGCAGGCCATCGGTGATGCCGGTAAGCACAAAGATGAACCGCTCCCCCGAGGCCAACTCATCTAGCTCAAACTTCTTCTCGATGTCGTGGCCGGCATCCAGGGCCCGGGTGAGTTCGTCGGGGTTTAGCGGCATGAGTCGACCCTGCATGAATCCGCCAAGCGCCTGAACCGCACAGGCGGTCACCACGCCCTCTGGGTTACCACCGATGCCCATCAGCATGTCCACACCAACATCGCCAACCGCTGCGGCAACCGCCATGGCCACATCGCCCTCGGCAAAGCGCACCCAGTTGGCCCCAAAGGCCTGCACCCGTTCGATGAGGTCTTTATTGCGGTTCTTATCAATTACCGCAACGTTCAATAGGCCAACCGGCTTCCCCAGTGCGTCTGCCAGGAGCTGCATGTTCTTCTCTGGCGAGTAATCGAGGTCTAACAGGTCACGGGCGGCCGGACCAGAAACGATCTTCTGCATGTAGTAGACCTCGGGGGCAGCCATCATGCCACCGCGGGTTGCCGCAGCCATGACGCTCACGGCGCCCGGCACACCCTCGGCAGCAAGCTTGGTGCCATCGATGGGGTCAACCGCGATGTCCCATTCAAGTGGCCTGCCTTGGCCAATCATTTCGCCGTTGAACAGCATGGGAGCGGCGTCTTTTTCGCCCTCACCGATAACCACGATTCCGCCGAATTCGGCGGTGCGAAGCGAAGCCCGCATGGCGTCAACTGCGGCGCCATCCACGGCATCCTTGTCGCCGGCACCAACCAGATGCCACGAGCCAACGGCGGCGGCAATCGTAGCCGCGAAAATGTCCACCGTTGGTTGACCCAGATTCGTTGCGCTCATCGCTTCTCCTAAACTTGCACCCCACTCTATTGGTAACATCGTATGGAAGCCCAATGAAGCCGCTTTTTTCGTTTCAAAGGCGAGAATCCGCCACTCTGCACCCATCTATTTAGGAGCACACTGTGCCAGTTGCAACCCCAGATCAGTACCTCGAAATGCTTGACCGCGCCAAGAATGGCGGCTTTGCTTACCCAGCCATCAACGTTTCCTCTTCGCAGACCCTAAACGCAGCCCTTGCTGGTCTTGCTGCTGCCGGCTCTGACGGCATCATCCAGGTAACCACCGGTGGCGGCGACTACTGGTCGGGCCCAACCATCAAGAACATGGCTTCGGGTGCCGCTGCTATGGCTGTTTTCGCCCGCGAAGTTGCCAAGAACTACGGCATCACCATTGCTCTTCACACCGATCACTGCGCCAAGCACCAGCTTGACGGCTTCGTTCGTCCGCTAATCGACCTATCGAAGGACCGTGTTCGCAACGGCCAGGACCCACTATTCAACTCGCACATGTGGGATGGCTCGGCTGTTCCTATGGCCGAAAACCTAGTTATCGCCAAGGAGATGCTGGCACTTACCAAGAGCATCGGTGCAGTTCTTGAGATCGAGGTTGGCGTTGTTGGTGGCGAGGAAGACGGCATCGAGGCTAAGCACGACGCACACCTTTACACCACCCCAGAAGACGGTCTAGCAACCGCAGAGGCACTAGGCCTAGGCGAGAACGGCCGCTACATGGTTGCACTTACCTTCGGTAACGTTCACGGTGTTTACAAGCCAGGCAACGTTGTTCTGAAGCCAGAGCTACTGGGCGAGATCCAGGCTGCTGTTGGTGCCAAGTACGGCAAGGACAAGCCATTCGATCTAGTGTTCCACGGTGGCTCGGGCTCGACCCCAGAAGAAATCGCTTTGGCTGTAAGCCACGGTGTTATCAAGATGAACATCGACACCGACCTGCAGTACGCATTCACCCGCCCAATCGCTGGACACATGTTCAAGAACTTCGATGGCGTTCTGAAGGTAGACGGCGAAGTTGGCGACAAGAAGGCCTACGACCCACGTGCCTGGGGCAAGATTGGCGAGGCCGGCATGTCGGCTCGCGTTGTCGAAGCCGCCAAGGAACTTGGCTCGTTCGGCAAGAGCATGAGCCTCTAAGCCCAAGAAGCTAAACGTCAAGAAGCCCGCTCGTTTGAGCGGGCTTCTTCATTTAAGAACTTGTTTAGGCCAAAGCGGTGCGCGGGCCAGACTGCGGGAGGGCTAGCTGCGCTTGACCTTGTTGCTGGTGTCCTGTCCGGCGGCCTTCAGGTCGCGGCGCAGCTCGGTTGGAAGCGAGAACTGAATGTCTTCCTCGGCGGTGGTCACATTGCGAACATCGCCGTAGCCACGCACTGCGAGCGCCTCAAGCACCTCTTCAACCAGCACCTCAGGAACCGATGCGCCCGAGGAAACACCCACGGTCTCCACGTCGGTGAACCACTCATCCAGGATTTCGGAAGCAAAGTCCACGCGGTAGGCAGCCTTGGCACCGGCCTGCTTGGCAACCTCAACCAGACGCACTGTGTTGGAAGAGTTGGCCGAGCCAACCACGATGACCAGATCCGAGGCGGCGCCAACCTTCTTGATGGCTACCTGGCGGTTCTGGGTGGCGTAGCAAATGTCGTCCGAAGGCGGGTTCTGCAGAGTTGGCAGCAGGGTGCGCAGGCGGGTTACGGTCTCCATGGTCTCGTCCACGCTGAGGGTGGTCTGGCTTAGCCAGATGACCTTGTTTGGATCGCGGATCACGGCATTGCCGGCATCCTCCGGGCCATCGATGATCTGAACGCGCTCTGGCGCCTCGCCGGCGGTTCCCTCAACCTCTTCGTGGCCGTTGTGGCCAATCAGCAGGATGTCGTATTCTTCCTCGGCAAATCGCTGCACTTCTCGGTGCACCTTGGTTACCAGCGGGCAGGTGGCATCGATGGTTTGGAGCCCGCGCTCCTGAGCAGCAGCAACAACCGCCGGCGAAACACCGTGGGCACTGAAAACCAGAATGGAACCGGTTGGAACCTCGTCAACCTCGTCCACGAAGATTGCGCCGCGCTTTTCGAGCGACGACACCACAAATCTGTTGTGCACAATCTGCTTGCGCACGTAAACGGGAGCGCCGTAGTGATCTAGGGCCTTTTCAACCGCGATGACAGCACGGTCTACACCGGCACAGTAGCCGCGAGGCGAGGCGAGCAGCACCTTTTTGGAGGTGTCGGCGGCGATGGAACCAACGCCAGTTTCGGAGGCCAATAGATGTCCGTTGCCTTCGATAGGCTTAATGTCAGTCACCCCTCAATTATCGGCCAAAGGAGCGTCATGAGCGACCTTGGATCTTGGGGCGCAGAAGCGCCAGCCAGCAAGGTGTCCACTTCAGACACCCCCTGGTCGGTTTCTCAGCTTGGTCAGACACTAAAAGACTTCATCGATCGCCTCGGTTACATCTGGATTGAAGGCGAAATTACCAAGGTCAGCTTTGGCAACAATATGTTCGCCAGCCTAAAAGACCTCACCGCCGAAGCCGCTGTAGACATCCACGCCTGGAATCTGGGCAAGATCGATACCGCCATCAAGCAGGGCGATCGCGTGGTGGCGCTGGTCAAGCCAGCGTTCTGGCCTAAGGCCGGCAAGCTAACCATGCAGGTCATTGAAATGCGCAAGGTTGGCCTCGGAGACCTGCTCGAGCGCATCGAGAAACTGCGTGCTCAGTTGGCCGCCGAAGGTCTCACCCAGGTCAAGCAGCCACTCCCCTTCTTGCCCAACCTCGTTGGTCTGGTTACCGGCAAAGACTCCGACGCCGAGAAGGACGTGCTGCAAAACGCCAAGCTGCGCTGGCCCGAGGTGCAGTTCCGTGTCATCCACTCGCTGGTTCAGGGCGATAAGGCCGCCCCACAGCTTGCCGCTGCCATCAAAACCCTCGATGAAGACCCAGAGGTGGATGTCATCATCGTTGCCCGCGGTGGCGGTTCATTCCAAGACCTCCTTGTCTTCTCCGACGAACTGGTGGTGCGCGCAGCCGCCGCAACCAGCAAGCCTCTGGTCAGTGCCATCGGCCACGAAAACGACCGCCCGGTTCTAGACGACGTCGCAGACCTGCGCGCATCCACTCCAACCGATGCGGCCAAGCGCGTTGTGCCAGATGTTGTTGAGGAGCGCCGCCAACTGGGCCTGCTCATGAACCGCATCCACCAGCGCATTTCCAACCAGGTAAACGGCGGGCTAGATTTCTTGGCGCAGGTAATCAGCCGCCCAATTTTGGCCAACCCCTACACCTTCATCACCCAGCGTGGCCAAGAGCTCACCATCTCAGTAGAGCGCGGCCGCAACGCCTTTGGCAACCTGCTTTCGCTAGAAGGCCACACGCTGCAGCACCTGGCCAAGCAGGTAAGCGCACTTTCACCGCAGAGCACTCTGGAGCGCGGCTATTCCGTGGTTCGCACCCTGGATGGCACGGTCATCACGGATGCAGCCGCGGTCAAGGCAGGCAGCAAGATCAAGGTGCGCGTTGCCAAGGGCGAAATTGGCGCCACCGCAGACTAGCCCCACAAGTTTTCCAAACAGCCTCAAAGAATTTTCAACTCTAAACCTGAAATAAAGTAGATAACGATGACTGAGAAGAACCCAAACGCCGACATTGCTGGCCTTAGCTACGAGCAGGCCCGCGAGCAACTGGTGCAGGTTGTTAGCTCGCTAGAGCAAGGCAACGCCACCCTCGAAGAGTCGATGGCACTTTGGGAGCGCGGCGAGGCGCTGGCACAGCAGTGCGAGAAGTGGCTTTCCGGCGCCAAGGCACGTCTAGATGCCGCACTTGCCGCCAAGCAGAACACCCAGGCCTAGGCCCAATCAATGACAGACACCCAAACTGCAGTGGTAGACCCTGAGGCCAGGGCTAAGGCTCATCGCGCCAAGCAGACCATCAATAACCTCGCACTATCGCTTTTGGCAACCATCGGCGTGGTTGTAATCATGGTTCTCGCGGTTCCACGCCCAAACTCTTCGTTGCTGCAGCAGGTTGACTACCGTGCAGTGGCATCCAACACCCACACCAGCACTAACTTGCCAATCGTTGCTCCAAAACTGCTGGGTAAGGGCTGGTACTCAAACTCTGCCCGTTGGACCAGCAAGGCAGCCGACGGCGTTCAAAACTGGTACGTGGGCTTTGTAGGCCCTCATAACCAGTACCTGGGTCTCACTCAGGCCTTTGCCAGCAACCCAACCTGGGCCTTGCTGCAGCTGAAGGGCGATATCCCAACCGGCTCGGTAAAAATTGCTGGTCGCACCTGGGTGGTTTACAACACCACCAGCCCAAGCACTCCCCCAAAGACTCGCGATTACGCGCTGGTAACCGATGTCACTGCGGGCAGCCGCCAAGATCAGGTTCTCATTTACGGAACCGCCAGCAAGAGCGAGTTCAATAGATTTGCAACACTCGTTGCAGCCCAAATCCAGGCAAGGTACTAAACATGACCGAGCAGACCAACGAAGTTAAACGCCCCCAAACCCCGCAAGAGGCCTGGGATGCCATGAAGGCCGGAAACCGCCGCTTTGTCTCCGGAGCGTTGGCGCACCCTCGTCAAGACATCGACCGCCGCGCCTCCATTGCCGGTGTGCAAACCCCGTTTGCGGCCCTGTTCGGCTGCGCCGACAGCCGCCTCTCCGCTGAAATCATCTTCGATGTTGGCCTTGGAGACCTATTCGTGGTGCGCAATGCTGGCCAGGTAATCGCCGAAACCATTCTTGGCTCGCTCGAGTACTCGGTTGAGGTTCTAGGCGTCGCCCTAATCCTTGTTCTTGGCCACGATGAATGCGGTGCCATCCGGGCCACCATCGATGCCACCGAAGGCAGGGTCAACGCCAAGGGCGAGTTCATCCACGACTTGGTTGCGCGCATCACCCCAACCGTGCTTGAGGCCAATGCCCTGGGCAAGTTCCAGATCGATGAGGTAACAGAGCTGCACGTTATCGACACCATCAACGAGATGGTTACTCGCTCCAAGGTGATTGCCGATGCCATCAAAGCTGGCAAGCTTGCCGTGGTTGGCGCTAACTACAAGCTGGTTGAGGGCGACATCCACCCAATCACCATTCAGGGCAACATCCACTAACCAAAGTTTTCCCACAACTAGCACCCAAGATTTCAGCAACACCAACAACGAAAGGTTCCACTGTGGAATACCGCATTGAACACGACACCATGGGCGAGGTTCGCGTCCCTATCAACGCGCTGTACCGCGCTCAGACTCAGCGCGCAGTAGAGAACTTCCCAATCTCGGGTACCACCCTAGAGCGCGCTCACATCGCTGCTCTGGCGCAAATCAAGAAGGCTGCCGCTCAGGCTAACGCTGCGCTTGGTGTTCTAAAGCCAGAGATGGCCAACGCCATTTCCGGTGCAGCAGACCTAGTAATCGCTGGCAAGCACGACGGCGAGTTCCCGGTAGACATCTTCCAGACCGGCTCGGGCACCTCCAGCAACATGAACATGAACGAGGTGCTTGCCACCCTGGCAACCGACATCCTCGGTTCGGCTGTTCACCCAAACGACCACGTCAACGCATCGCAGTCTTCCAACGATGTGTTCCCAACTTCGGTGCACGTTGCTGTTACCAGCGCGCTCATCAACGACCTGCTACCAGCACTCGACTACCTCGCACTTGCCCTCGAAGAGAAGGCAGCACTGTGGAAGACCGTGGTTAAGGCCGGCCGCACCCACCTCATGGACGCAACCCCAGTTACCCTGGGTCAGGAGTTTGGTGGCTACGCAGCCCAGATCCGCTACGCAATCGAGCGCGTAAACACCACCATCGTGCGTGTTGCTGAGGTGCCACTAGGCGGTACCGCAGTTGGCACCGGCATCAACACTCCAAAGGGCTTCCCACAGGCCGTTATCAAGCTGCTAGCCGATGAAACCGGCCTTCCTGTAACCGAAGCCCGCGACCACTTTGAGGCTCAGGGTGCCCGCGATGGACTAGTTGAGGCATCGGGTGCACTTCGCGTGCTTGCCGTCAGCCTCACCAAGATCAACAACGACCTTCGTTGGATGGGATCGGGTCCAAACGCCGGCCTGGGCGAGCTCCACATTCCAGACCTGCAGCCAGGTTCGTCCATCATGCCGGGCAAGGTTAACCCAGTTATCCCCGAGGCCGTAATGATGGTCTGTGCCCGTGTCATCGGCAACGATGCCACCACCGCCTGGGCCGGTGCCACCGGAAACTTCGAGCTCAACGTGGCGATCCCGGTTATGGGCAACGCGCTGCTTGAGAGCATCCGCCTGCTCAGCAACAGCCTGCGCCTGCTGGCAGACAAGACCATCAAGGGTCTTGAGGTAAACGAGGCACGTGCCCGCGCACTTGCCGAGTCGAGCCCATCCATCGTTACCCCGCTAAACAAGAACATCGGTTACGAGGCAGCTGCCAAGATTGCCAAGCACGCCGTGCACGAGGGTCTAACCGTTCGTCAGGCCACTATCGACCTTGGCTATGTGGATGGCGAGAAGCTAACCATGGAGCAGCTAGACAAGGCGCTAGACGTTCTAAGCATGACCAGCCCTGGGCTGTAATTAATTCAAAACCAAGAACCCCTCGGCTGTTAACCGGGGGG
>JBDLVH010000052.1:0-4119 GCA_039804865.1 Actinomycetota bacterium
CAATCGAGTTGAGCGTCATGGCAATCAACAGACCAACGGTTTGCGGCCGGATGCCCAATTTGGCCACCGGCTTGGCCAGGCGTTCGATGAGTTCAATCAGCTCTTGATTGCGCGTGGTTACTGTGAGCAGCATGGCCAGTAGCACACCGGCAACCAGCCGACCGGCGTTGAGCAGTGCCACCTGCCAAGGCATGAAGATAAGCTGCGGAATCAACACAATCACCAGCAAGAACTTGAAGTCCCAGAGCAGTTTCAAAACCTCAGGGCGCTTTAGCCCGGCTGCAAAAAAGCCGGCAATGGCCAGAATCAAGAACACCGCAACAATCCAGCCATTGTGGGCCCAGATGGAAATTGCCACCAAGGCCAATGCCAAGACAGTAAGTTTGAATCCGGCGGGAAGCCGATGCAGAAAACTAGCTCCCGGTCGGTAGAGCGTTATCACGCAAACTGCCTTGCGTATTGGCCCACTACCTGCTGGGGGTCGCCAAGATTGACCAGTTGGCCGCCCTCAAAGTGAACGGCCACCTCACACATTTGCGCCAGGTTGAGGTCGTGAGTCACCAGCACAACCTGATCCGCCGCCGGCGCAAGCAACAGGCTAGCGATTGCCCTGGTGTTGCCGGCATCCAAAAGCGCGGTGGGTTCATCGGCGATGATTAGGCTTGGCTGCTTCACGGTAATTGCTGCGATGGCAAGCAGCTGCTTCTGGCCACTGGAGAGCGACTGCGCGGGAGCCTCGGCCAGGCCCGCAAGGCCAACTGAGCCGATTACCTCAAGTGCGCGTTCGCGTCGATCTGCCTTGCTCAGTTTGCTGTCGCGAAGCGAGAACTCAACATCTTCGATGACGGTTGGCATGACAATCTGAACATCGGGGTTGGCAAAAATGAAACCGGCCTGGCGCACGGCCGCGCGCTGATCCTGTGCAACGTCCACGTTGTTGACAACCACAGTGCCCTGGCTGGGCTTTACCAAGCCATTTAGCAGTCTGGCGAAGGTGCTCTTGCCCGAACCGTTTGCGCCGATGACGGCGATGGTCTTCTGCGTCAGCTCAAGCTGATCTACGGTCAGCACGCGCTGTCCATCGAACTCCACCTGAACGCCATTGAGGATGATCGAACCCATCAGCGAACCACCTCAAATAGCGCGGCCACACCCATGCCGCCGCCCACTGCAACGGTTGCCATGCCCAAGGTGCCCGCTTCAGCTCCGCCCACAACCAGTCGAGAGAAAAGCCGGGTGACGATGAGTGCACCGCTGGCACCCCAGGGGTGGCCAAAGGCCAACGAACCACCCTGAGCGCAAACCCGGTCATCGATTCCGGCCTCGGTTGCCAAGCCCAGGTGCTTCAATACCGACAGGGTCTGAGCGCCGAAGGCCTCAACGATTTCGAAGGCTGAAATATCGGCCATGGTGAGGCCGTTTCGAGCCAGCAGGGCTTCAACCGCACCAACCGGACCAATGCCCGGCAGGTCGGTGCTTTTACCCAGGGTCACCGAATCGATCAGTGCCAGGCCGGGGGCGCCATTTCTTTTGGCTTCTGGAGTGAGTGCAACCACCACTGCGCCATCGGAGTTGCGGCTGGAGTTGCCGCCAGTAACCGCCAAGTGGGCCTGATCCTCGCCAACGTAGAGCGGTGTCATTCTGCCAATCAGCCCGGCGATCTTTGGATTCAAGGCCTCGTCTTCGGTGACATTGGCAATTTTAACCAGCTCGGCATCCAGCTGACCGGCCTGCTTTGCTGCCAGTGCCAGCTCGTGGCTCCGCACCGCATAGGCGTCTTGTTCGGTGCGCAAAATATTGTTCTTGATTGCCAGCTGCTGGGCCGCCGGGCCCATGTCTGGGTCATCAAAACCCTCTGGCGCAAATGGTGCTCGGGTGTATGGAACACCGTCCACCGATCGCACCGGAGCGGTTGACGCACTCTCGCTGCCGCCGGCAATCTGAAGCTTGGCCTGGCCGGCAGAAATAGCCTGACCCGCAACGATAATGGCGGTTAGAGCGCTGGCGCACTGGGTGTCGATTGTCAGGGCCGGGGTTTGAATATCCAGGCCGGCCGCCAATGTGCTTACTCGAGCGAGGTTGCCACCCGGACCCATGCAGTTGCCAAGGTAGACACCATCGATTTGGGTGTCCTGCTCAAGACCAAGTGCCTGCCTGGCACGCTGCGCAACCGAGGCGATTGCAACGCCAGCCAACTTTTCGGCACCCACCTTTGCCAATCGGCCACCTCGAGTAGCGATGGGGGTTCGAGCCACGGCCACCACAACGGGGGTGTTTGGCAAAACTCGGCTTGCTGCGTTCACGTTACTCAAGTTTGCGATACTCCCCTGCGATTGCGGCCGCCTGAATTAGCTTGCGCGCCGGCTTACCGCTGATGGTGGTTGGCAGGCTTTGAGCCTCAAACCACAGTCGTGGACGATGGGTGTGCGAGAGCAAAACCAGGGCGGCGCTCTCTGCAGCCTTGAGAGTCTTTAGGCTTTCCGGCGTCTCTGGTTGGTAGACCAAAACTGCCGCCACCAGGTTGCCAATCACGCTGTTTGGAACACCAAACACCACAATCTGTTTCACTCCGGGCAGCTGGCAAAGTGCCTGCTCGACGTCTTCCGGAATCACGGTGGCGCCTGCAGTTTGGATGGCCCCGTCGGCTCGTCCCTGGATGCTCAAACGACCCTCGTGCTCGGTGGCGAGGTCGCCCACGGTTGCCCAGCCATCGGCGGTTTCCCGCAGCGCCCCACCATCGCCCAGATAGGCAATGGCTCGGTAGGGCGAGCGAACCCAAAGCTGATGGTCAACAATCTTGGTTTCCACTCCGGGGAAGGCGCGAAGCCCGTTGCCATCAACATCGATTGCCACAAAAGACAGCTCGGCGGCTCCGTAGTAGGTCACCACCTTGATGCCCAGCGATTGGGCCAGCTCTCGCGTGCTGTCATCCAGCGCATCCCCACCAACCAGCGCAACCCTAATGCCGCAATCTAGGCCGGCCTCGATACGCTGCAGCAGAGCCCTAAGCAGCGATGGGGTGCCGTGGAAGAAGGTAGCCGATTGAAGCAACTCATCGCCGCCAACCCGGGCACCGAGATCGGCCGCATGGGCTATCGAGAAGAGTGCCAGCGAAGAAGCCGGGGAGCCTGGCAGGTAGAAGACATCGCTTGCGCTGAGCCCCAGAATCTCATTCAAAACTGGGAACGAGAGCGCCCACGATTGTTGAGTGCGAACAATTAGGCGAGGGTTTCCGGTGCTTCCAGAACTAAGCGCTACCCAGGCGGCCTCTGCCGGCAGGGTTGCGCCAGACCAGCGATCTTGCACCAGGCCCCAGTGCTCCATAGACCATCGGGGGTCTCCCACCAGAGGCACCCTGCCCTGGGCCCGAGAGGCGGCCACCTGCGTGGCAACCTCGGACACCGAATCGGCGCGGATGAAATCTAGGGTTGGGGTGGACACGTTAGTTGGCGAAGGCCTTTGGGTAGGCACGCCACAGACCAGCCACGATCACGGAGGCAAGAATGACCTTGATCATGTCACCAGGCATGTAGATGGAAGCTGCGGCGGTGGCAGCAAACAGGTTCATGCCAGTCATGGCTGCCATCACAGGAATGCCAAAGAGGTAGACCACACCGATGCCACCGACAACAAGGCCGAGGACGATGGAGAACACGCTTGGACGGGCCTTGCCGGTGTGGGCGATGAGTCCGATTACGAACGCACCAAAGATCCAGCCGATAAGGAAGCCAGCCGAAGGGCCAGCGAATACACCTAGACCGCCGCGACCACCGGAGAGCAGTGGGAAGCCAACTGCAACCAAAATCTCGAATACCACTACGGCAATGGCTCCGCGCCAGCTGCCCAGAACTGCTCCGGCCAGCATTACGCCCAGGGTCTGAGCGGTGATAGGAACACCGTCGGCGATGTTGATGGAGCCCGGAAGGCCCAGCAGAGCAATGATGGCGGCGAATACCGCAATCTTGGAAACATCGGCGAGGGTGAAACGAGGAGTGGCTGCCACGGGTTGATCCTTAGATAGTACGAACTTGAACACTGTTCAAGATGTTAGTAGAGTCAAGCTGTTATGAGCAACTTTACCGAGGGCATAGCCGCCAAGACCAGCAGATTGAATCGTGC
>JBDLVH010000053.1:0-3695 GCA_039804865.1 Actinomycetota bacterium
ACGGCGGTAGCGCCATCGGGGATTATGGCCAGCTGAGCCAGCGCAACAATTTCGGCGTGCGGGGTGCCGCTGCCCATGTGCCAGCCCTCGGCGATGATTTTGCCGGTGCGGTCCAGGATGACTGCGCCAACCTGAGGGTTTACGCCATGAGCCGGGCCGTTTAGGGCAAGCGCGAGCGCACGACGCATTGCGTCTTGGTAGCTGGTTGCCTCTGGCATATCCCCGGTTCCTCTTGGTAGAGCTCATCGGGGTGCGGAAAATAGGGCGACAAAGCCGCCACCCGCAAAGCCCACAGTGAAACCTCTGCGGCCAAAGCCGATGCGACAAAATCGCCGTTCTTCTCCCATCCGGACTTTAACCGTCGGTTCTGGAGTTTCACCAGATCAACCGCCGAACCTTGGTGTCAGCTGGTTTCCCGGCTTTTACCTTGATTCGTCGGGTCGCGGACTGTAACCGCCGGCTCAGATTTTCACTGACCCCGAAGAACTTTGTTGCTTGTCTATCATCCCAAATAAACCCGAATGCTGCCACGCCTATTCCCAATGGATAAGTTGCCCTTGGAATAACGATTTAGCCAATGTTCATTTCGGGTGCTTGCGCAGGTGTGAAGGCCGGAGTAATCTTTTTGTAAATAGTTATGCGATAGTGAATAGGTATTCAAGTGGCAGAAACCAAACTTGTTCCAAACCCAGCGGCCGCGGCCTACTGGACCGAAACGCGGGCAGCAATTCTGGCTGCTTCGCCGGCAGAGCGCAGCGCAATCATCGCCGAGCAGGCCCGCCTGGCTCGTCGTTCCATCGTGCAGATGATCGACACCGCTGGCCAGGGCCACATCGGAGGCGACCTCTCGGTGATCGACGTAATGACCACCATCTTCTTCGGCTACCTCAACATCGATCCGCTCAACCCAACCAAGGCCGACCGCGACCGCTTCATTCTGAGCAAGGGTCACTGTGCGGCAGCGCTGTACACCACCCTGGCGTTCACCGGTCACTTCGATGCCAGCGAACTCAGCACCTTCATGGCTCCTTACTCGCCACTAAACGGCCACCCAAACCGCAACAAGGTTCCTGGCGTTGAGACCAACACCGGACCACTGGGTCACGGTCTACCGGTTGCCGTGGGAACCGCCATCGGTGCCCGCCTAAACAAGAACGGCGCCCGCACCTTTGTAATCATGGGCGACGGCGAAATGCAGGAGGGCTCCAACTGGGAGGCTCTGATGAGCGCCAGCCACTTTGGCCTGGCAAACCTCACCGCCATCGTTGACCGCAACCGTCTGCAGCAGGGTGCCCGCACCGAGGACACCAACGGACTAGACCCACTGGACGAGAAGCTTGCCGCCTTTGGCATGGAGGTCCGCGAGATCGACGGCCACGACTACCAGCAGCTTTGGGAAGCCCTGAAGCCTTCCACCACCGGCAAGCCGGTAGCCATCATTGCCAACAGCATCAAGGGCAAGGGCGTTTCGTTTATTGAAGACCGCGTGGAATGGCACCACAAGGTACCTAACAAGCAGCAGGTTGAACAAGCACTAGAGGAGCTAGCATGAGCGCCCCAACCCCTACCAGCTACCGCATTGGCAACGAAGACCTACCGGTCTTCGACAACCGCCAGGCATTTGCCAAGACCCTGATCGAACTGGCTCGCACCGATGAGCGAATCGTGGCAGTGGTGAACGACTCGGTTGGTTCTAGCAACCTCACCGAGTTCCGCGACCTCTTCCCAGACCGCCTAATCAACGTGGGCATTGCCGAGCAGAACATGGTTGGCGTTGGCGCCGGTTTGGCGAACGCCGGACTGGTTCCGTTTGTCTGCGCCGCCGGCCCGTTCATCACCGGCCGCGCCCTTGAGCAGGTAAAGGCCGACGTGGCCTACTCCAACTTCCCGGTGATCCTCTGCGGCATGAGCCCGGGTATGGCATACGGCGAGCTTGGCCCAACCCACCACTCGGTGGAGGATCTGTCCTGGTTGCGCGCGCTGCCAGGATTGGACATCGTGGTTCCGGTTGACGAAGATGAAACCGTGAAGGCAGTCAAGTGGGCAGTTGCGGCAAAGCGTCCGATGTACCTGCGCGTTGGCCGTCACAAGGTTCCTAACGTAACCACCGCAGCCACCCCGTTTGAGCTTGGCAAGTGGCAGACCCTGCACGAAGGCACCGATGCCACCATCATCGCCACCGGTTCGCAGGTTTCGCGTGCCCTAGCCGCGGCTGCCGTTTTGGCCGAGTCGGGCATCAAGGCTCGCGTGATCAACGCAACCTTCATTGCTCCGGTAGACATCGCTGCCATCAAGGCTGCAGCTTCACAGACCAAGGCGATCGTCACGGTTGAAGAGGCCAACATCGCCGGTGGATTGGGTGCCGCTGTTGCCAGCGTGCTGGTTCAAACCCCTGGCGCCCACGTGCCAATGCGCATCATCGGAAACGACGCGTGGGCTCCAACCCTAAGCACCGATGGTCTCTACGAGCACTTCGGTCTAACCGCCGAGAACATCACCGCCAAGGTGCGCGAGGTTCTGCAGAGTGCCTAATCACGGTCAACTGATTGCCATCGATCAGGGCACCAGCTCTACTAAGGGGCTGCTGCTCGATTCGAACCTTCGGGTTTTGGCAACGGTGACCAAGCCGGTAGAACTCGAGTTTCCAGAGTCGGGTTGGGTCCAGCAGGATCCAACCGCCATCTGGGATTCGGTGCGTCTGGCCATCGATGAACTGAGCGCCAAGGCCACCGAGGAAATCCTTGGCCTAGCCATCACCAATCAGCGCGAATCCGCGTTGGCCTGGGATGTGTCGAGCGGTCGTCCGCTGAGCCCGATGCTGGGCTGGCAGGATCGTCGCACCGCTGGACGCGTTCACGATTTCTCGGCACAGCAGAGCGCTCAGATTCGCGAGATTTCCGGGCTGCCGCTAGACCCAATGTTCTCGGCGCTCAAGTTTGAGTGGATCCTGGATCAGATCGACGCCGATCGCACCCGCAGTGCCGCCGGCGAAATTGCGCTTGGAACCCTAGACACCTGGTTGGTCTACAAGCTGACCGGACAGTTGGTGGCAGAGGCCGGCAACGCCAGCCGCACCCAGCTTCTAAACGTGACCACCGGTGAGTGGTCGGCAGAACTTTCCGAGCTGTTCAACATTCCGTTGGCCGCCCTTGCACCGGTGGTTGGCAGCGACCAGCCAACTCAGCCGATCCTCAGTGGCCCACTAGCCGGCAAGCCTGTGCTTGCAGTCTTGGCCGATTCGCACGCGGCGCTCTACGCTCACCAGCTGGGCAGCGGCGCAACCGCCAAGGCCACCTTCGGAACCGGCTCCAGTATCATGGCACATTCGCCAAAGCCGGCCGCAGCCGATTCGGGTCTGGTAACCACCGTTGCCTGGTCCATCGATGGCAAGCTGACCCCGGCCCTAGAGGGCAACATTCTTGCTAGCGGCGCCACCGTGGTCTGGTTGAGCCAGCTACTCCAGAAGAGCCCGAGCGAGCTGGACCGCCTAGCCCAGACAGTTGCCGCGGGCTCATCGCAAGTAAACCTGGTGCCTGCTTTTGGCGGCCTTGGTGCTCCATGGTGGGACGCCGACGCAGATGCGATCATCGATGGCATGACATTGGCCACCGGTCAGGCAGAGTTGGCGCTGGCCGCCTTCGAGGCCATCAACCTGCAGATTGAAGATGTGCTTGCCACCGTTGACGTTGCCACCG
>JBDLVH010000054.1:0-11316 GCA_039804865.1 Actinomycetota bacterium
TTCGATGGTCCATTCGTAGGCCATGATCAATCACTTTCTTTACATGCCGCCATTGGCATACAACTTTTAGAGGTTTGCGAAGATGCTCTTAGCTACTTCGTCGGTGCTGCGCTTTGCACTGCCGCGGCTTGCCAGGTCGGCTGCTACGGCATGCTCGATGCGGGCTGCGGCCACCGAGTTGCCCAGGTGGTTCAGCAGCATCGCTGCGCTGAGGATTGCGGCGGTTGGGTCTGCCAGGTTCTTGCCAGCAATGTCTGGAGCCGAACCGTGTACCGGCTCAAACATGCTTGGGAAGTCGCCCTCGGGGTTGATGTTTCCGCTGGCGGCCAAACCGATTCCACCGCTGATGGCGGCTGCAAGGTCGGTAATGATGTCACCAAATAGGTTGTCGGTGACAATCACATCGAAGCGCTCTGGGTCGGTAACCATAAAGATGGTTGCTGCGTCGATGTGTAGGTAGTTGTGAGTAACCGCAGGGTATTCCTCGGCCACTCGGTTCACGATCTTCTGCCACATGCTTCCGGCGTGAACCAAAACGTTGTGCTTGTGCACGAGGGTTACCTGCTTGCGCTCGCGAGTGGAGGCCAGCTCGAAGGCGTAGCGAACGGTGCGCTCAACACCAAATGCGGTGTTGACCGAAACCTCGTTGGCCACCTCGTGCGGAGTGCCAACGCGAATGGCGCCGCCGTTGCCCACGTATGGACCCTCGGTGCCCTCGCGAACAACCACGAAGTCAACCTTTCCAGGGTTGGCCAGCGGGCTGGTTACTCCAGGGAAAAGCTTGGTTGGGCGCAGGTTGATGTAGTGGTTAAAGGCAAAGCGAAGCTTTAGCAGCAGGCCGCGCTCAAGCACGCCGCTTGGAACCTGTGGGTCTCCGATGGCGCCCAGCAGAATGGCGTCGTGCTCTTTTAGGCTGGCCAGGTCGGCGTCGGTGAGAGTCTCACCGGTTGCGTGGAAACGGCGAGCGCCTAGGTCGTACTCGGTGGTTGCAAAGGTGAGGCCCGAGCCACGAGTAGCCACCTCTAGCGCCTGCAGGGCGTACGCGGTTACTTCTGGGCCAATTCCATCGCCACCGATAACGGCAAGCTTGTATTCACGAGTCAATCTAAAGCTCCTGCAGGTTTGTTATCAATAACTTTACCTTTTAGAACAACGGTCACCGACGGCATTGGACCATTATCGGTGCGCACTTTTCCATCACGGTTTTCCAGGGTCTCAATCTCGATTCCCAGTCGGGCACACAGCGTGGTCAGTGACTCCACCGATGGCAGCACATCGGGGTTTTGCGGGCCGTGCGGGTGTTCGCTCTTTAGGTTGTCTAGCGCATGCCAAACTCCAACGATGGTTCCGCCCGGCTTGAGGCAAGCCACGGCATTGGCCATTGCGACCTCAAACTGGTGCGAGTAGATGTGGAGGTAGGCCACCAAGACTAGGTCTACTGGGGCAAGCTTGCTGGTGAAATCTAGGGCTGAGGCACAGGTTGCTAGGCAGCGGTCTTGCACACCTCTTTCGGCGGCCAGGAGCAGGTACTTGTCCAGCGCGTTTTGGGCAAAGTCGATGTTCTCAACCTGCCAACTCTGCTCGGCCAACCAAACCGCATTGCGACCCTCGCCGCCGGCCAAATCGATGGCTGTGCCGGGCTTCATGGCTCCGACAAACTCCACCACAAACTGGTTCACATCCTTGGTGTAAACGTAGTTTGGAGTGTCGTATTTTTTGATCCAGGCGGTTGGGTCCATGTAACAAAATTACTAAAAACAAATAGGCGGGTTATCTAGGTTAAGGTTGTATCTAGTTCGCCACGAACCATCCACTTTGCAACCAAGGAGTAACCATGGCCGTTGAAGTTTCTGTTGAAGACCTAGCCCGCGAGATTGCCGCCGGATCCTATGTTCTTGATGTTCGCGAGGATGACGAGTTTGCAGAGGGTCACGTGCCAACCGCTCACCACATTCCGCTTGGTCAGCTGGAGAGCCGCCTAGACGAAATCGAAGACGGCGGCCGCGTGTTTGTCATCTGCCGTTCGGGTGTGCGCAGCGCCAAGGGTGCCGATGTTCTGTTTGCAAATGGCATCGATGCAGTATCGGTTGCCGGTGGCACCCTGGGCTGGATTGAATCCGGCAAGGCAGTAGAGAAGTAAACAGGCACTAGCAGTACCTGTCTCACTCCTAAAAAAGTTCACCTATTAGGTTTTAGCCTCAATACCATGGAGGCATGACCTCCTCGCAGCCTCATGTTGCCAGCCGCCCTGGCCTCACCCTCACCGTAGTTTCGCTCAGTTATCTGATGCTGGTGATGGACCTCTCCATTGCGGTTGCCACCCTGCCACTCATCCAGCACGACCTGCATTTCTCGGGTGCTGGCCTGGCCTGGGTTCAAACCGCCTACATGCTTTCGTTCGGCGGCTTCCTGCTGCTGGGCGCCCGCCTTGGCGATATCTACGGTCGTCGTCGCACCTTCATGATTGGCCTTGGCGCCTTTGCGCTGGCCTCCCTGATCCTGGGCTTTGCCCAGAGCGCCGAGATCCTCATCATCGGTCGCCTGCTGCAGGGTCTATCGGCCGCGGTTGTGGCTCCATCCACCCTGGCACTGCTCTCGGTTAGCTTCCCCACCGAACCACTGCGTGGTCGCGCCCTGGCGGTCTACGGTTCGGTTACCGGTAGCGGCACCACCCTCGGACTGGTGCTTGGCGGTCTGATTGCCGGCACCCTGGGTTGGCACTGGGCCTTCCTAATCAACTTCCCTATCGGCGTTGCGCTGGTTATCTTGGCTCCCATTGTCTTCACCGAGACCGAGCGCCACAGTGGCCGCCTAGACGTCCTGGGTGCAATCACCTCCACCATCGGAATGACCGGTCTGGTTTACGGCCTGGTCAACTCCGCCGAGATCGGTTGGGGCAGCCCGATCACCCTTGGTTGTCTGGCGGCAGGAGTTCTGTTCTTGGTTTGGTTTGTGCGCCACGAGGCCAAGGCACCGAATCCTTTGCTTCCGCTGCGCCTGCTGAAGAACGCCCAGCGCAATGCCGCCAACGGAGCACGCTTCCTATTTGTTGGTTCGATGGCCGGATTCTGGTTCTATGGCTCACAGTACCTGCAAAATACCCGCGGGCTAACTCCACTGGAAACCGGACTTGCATTCCTACCGATGACCCTAGCCAGCTTCGCCATCGCCATGTTTGTGCCAAAACTCAGCAAGAAGTTTGGCAACGCGCCATTCCTTGCCGGCGGCCTTGCCGTGGTCATGGTGGGCACCTTCTTGCTTGGATTTGCAACCCGCAGCAGCGATTACACTCTCACCCTCGCACTGCCAATGATGTTGATCGGCCTTGGTCAGGGCGCATCCACCATTCGCCTCACCTCGGCCGGAATCGCCAACGTGGAGCCCAAGGATTCGGGTGCAGCTTCTGGCGTGGTCAGTGTGGCCGTGCAGCTTGGCAGCGCCCTTGGCCTAAGCATGCTGGTGGCACTCTCCAGCGCCGTTGACCCACACGGCGTATCTGCATCGGTGGCCGGCTCCCAGCACCTGCACACCGCCATGCTGGGCGGCGCAGCCCTCATCTTCCTGGCACTGGCCAGTGTTGTAATCTGGGTGCTGCCAAAGCAGACGTAATCAAGTCAAAGCAAAACCCCGGCCTCAACAGAGACCGGGGTTTTGCGTTTGGAGCTTAGAGGTTGATGTCGATGGCCAGCATCTGGTCGGCCTGGATCTCAACGCGAACTGCCTCAAGCACAGCGGCGTCTACCTTGCTGTCTACGGTGATAACCGAGAGAGCCTTGCCGCCCTTCTGCTCGCGAGCAATCTGCATGGCTGCAATGTTGATGCCGGCGTCTGCGAAGGCCTTGCCGTAAACAGCAACGATGCCAGGGCGGTCGGTGTAGACCATCAGAACGAAGTGGTCTGCCAGAGCCAACTCAACGTCGTAGCCGTTGATGTTCACAATCTTCTGGTGGTGCTTAGGGCCAATCACGGTACCCGAAACACTGGCGGTGGTGCCGTCTGCCAGGGTTGCCTTGATGGTGGTTACGTTGCGGTATTCCTCGCTGAGGGTGTCAACGGTCAGCTTAACGTCTACGCCACGTGCCTCGGCCATAAGTGGAGCGTTTACGTAGGAAACCTGCTCGGTCACAGCGTTCTGGTAGAAGCCCTTGAGGCCAGCCAGCTTGAGGACCGATACATCGTGGGCTGCGATCTCGCCGCGAACCTCAACCTCGATGGACGAGATGTTGCCGCCCGAAAGGCCAAACAGAATCTGACCCATGTTTTCCATCAGCGAGATGCCTGGCTTCACCGAGGCGTCGATGTTGCCACCGGCTACGTTTACGGCGTCTGGAACTAGGTCGCCGGCAAGTGCCAGACGAACGCTCTTGGCAACCGATACACCGGCCTTCTCCTGTGCCTCATCGGTGGATGCACCCAGGTGAGGGGTGACCACGATGTTTGGCAGGGTCAGCAGTGGGTTGCCCTTTGGTGGCTCCTGAACAAATACGTCTAGACCAGCGCCGGCAATCTGTCCGGTGGACAGCGCCTCGTAGAGTGCGGTCTCATCGATGATGCCACCGCGCGAGCAGTTGACAATGCGCAGGTTGCTCTTGGCCTTGGCAAACTGCTCCTTGCCAATGAGACCGGTGGTCTCTGGGGTCTTAGGAATGTGGATGGTGATGAAGTCGGCCTGAGCCATAACCTCGTCGAGGGTGGCAAGCTTGACGCCCATCTGCTCAGCGCGGGCCGGGGTTACGTATGGGTCGTAGCCGATTAGCTCTACGCCGAAGCCGGCAAGACGCTGGGCAACCAGGGCACCGATACGGCCGAGGCCGACGATTCCAACGGTCTTCTCGAAGAACTCAACACCGGTGAACTTGCTGCGCTTCCACTCGCCGGCCTTTAGCGAGGCATTGGCGTCTGGGATGAAACGGGCCAGCGAGAATAGCTGACCGATGGCAAGTTCTGCTGCCGAGATGATGTTTGAGGTAGGTGCGTTTACCACCATGACACCAGCGTTGGTGGCAGCCTTGATGTCTACGTTGTCTAGGCCAACACCGGCACGAGCAACAACCTTCAGCTTTGGAGCTGCGGCGATTGCCTCGGCGTCAACCTGGGTAGCCGAACGCACGAGGATTGCGTCGGCGGTGGCAAGCTCCTTGAGAAGGGCTGCACGGTCGGTGCCGTCTACGTTGCGCACCTCGAAGTCGGGGCCTAGGGCAGCAACAGTTGCTGGGGAAAGTTCTTCTGCAATGAGGACGATTGGCTTAGTCATGTCTTCAAGTTTAGGTTGGGGGCTCCGCCGATTTGCCCCTTGATTCTTTCAATCATTGTAAGTTATCTTTCATTTTATGAAACCAAAACCGGCGCTTCTGTCCCCGCTCATTCGCAGCGATGTGCAGGGACTGATGCTGGCCAAGCTCTTTCTAAATGCCGGCCAGGAATTCACCATCACCGAGCTGGCGGAGTTTGCCTACACCTCGTTGCCAACCGCAATGCGCGAGGTAGACCGACTGGTGGAGGCTGAGTACGTGCTGGACAAGAACCTGGGCCGCGTTCGTCTGATCCAGGCCAACCAGAGCCATCCGCTATTCCAACCCATCTTCCAGATTGTGGCGCACTCCTACGGCCCAGCTGCCCTGCTCCCCAAGGCACTGCAGAACCTTTTCGGCCTGCAGCAGGCATTCGTGCATGGCCAGTGGGCAGCCCGCCTGGCCCAAATACCCGGCCCAATCCCCACCGAGATCGAACTGATTCTGGTTGGCAACATGAACCGCATCGACGCCAGCCGCGCACTGGCAGGCGCGGAGCAGGCTATCGGCAAGCCCATCAATGTGCAGTTTGCCAGCAACTTCGACTGGGAGCGCGAGACCAGCGAACTGCTTCGTCAGGTGAAGGCCGGACCACTTCTAGAACTGCTAATTAGAGACCAACGATATTGAAAACTTTGGTTGACTTTGGAATTCAGGTCAATCTTTTAGGCCTTAGCGGATAGATTTGCATTCAACGATTGGGGGATCGATATGGGGAGAAAACGACGCATAGCAAGTGCGCTGGCCTTGATGGTCGTATTTACAACGACGTCTTTTGCATACGGCGATGACTTTGGCCTGGGAAATGGCGATACTGGGTACAAGGCTGACAACGGCTGGCATGACTATTGCACATATTTGAGTTATCCGTCTACATGGAGTCAGCCGATTGCTGACGCAATGGGATATCTTGACTCGGCTACGGTCATGACAACATACAGTCAGAGTGCATGTAATCCGTGGGTTGACGCACAATTTCACGTGAGCAACAACGCTGAAATGGGTTCCGGCTTTCGAGGATTTACAGCATGCCTTTCCAGCCAAACCAATGACACAAACCACATCTGTGGTGGCGCTGTGATTTTTCTGAATGCCGACATTTTGACTTCTTACGGGCAGCGACGGAAAACTATCTGCCACGAAGCGGGGCACTCGGTTGGCCTAATGCACGGTAACGTGGCGACCGACTGCATGGTGAGCGGATCATCGACTCTAGATTTTTACGACTCCCATCACTTGTCGCACATCAATAACGCTTACTAAGGACAACATGAAGAGATATACATTCCAATCTGCAGTAGTTGTTTCCTTGGTTTGCGTCCTTTTGACAGGGTGCGCAGCTGAACGGCAAACGGGCCAGCAGATTAAAAGCCCAAAAAGCCACGCGGAGCTTGGGCCCTCGACCATAAAACTTCAGAATCTTTTCCCAAATTTTTCTGCGGACTACATTCCAACTGACACTCCGACGGACTTAGAAAAAATGTCTCAAATTACGGTCCTTGGACAGGTTGAGGAGTACACGGCAGGCAGAGCGTGGCAATTCCGCGATGTAGGGGATGGAAGCTACCAATCAACATTTGCGAAGATACGCATCACCAAAATTTTCAAAGAATCAGCCTCTCAGCCAATTCATGAAGTGGTTTGGGTGGAGATAAACCAGAATCTTTCGAAACAACCTTTCGATTACTCGGGTTACATACCGTTGGGAACCGAATTCTTGCTTTTCCTCGAACCAGCTCAGATTGACTCAAGCCAAAACATCATCTATCTAGATTCTTCAAACGCCTGGACGAGTCAAATAAGTGGCCCTCTTTATAGGTTCGTTTCTCCGCAAGCTTGGGCTATCTCAGTCCCAAAGGATCACACTGTGGTTTGGCCGCTCGCACAGGATGCAGTTCGTGGAAGTCTGAGCGACTTCGAACCTTAATGGCGCTGACCTAGAACTGGCCCTCACCGCTAACCTTTAAGCGTGATTGATCTAGTTTTCTTTGCCGCTGTCTCTAGCGACGGCTACTTGGCTGGCCCTGATGGCGACATGGAGTGGGCTGAAAAGTACCTCACCGCCGACGAAGACTACGGCTTTGTCGAATTGCTTGGTGCCACCACCGCAGTGCTGATGGGCAGCAAGACCTTCGATTTTCAGTTGCAAGCAATGGGTGGCGAGCCACAGGCACTGCCAACCTACGTGCTGACCAACAACCCCATGCGCTACGACGGACTAAAAGACCCAAACGTGCACCTAATCCACGGGCCAATCGACCTGGTGGTTGACGAACTGTCGCGCCACGTTGAGGGCCAGATGCTGATCATGGGCGGCGCCGATGTGGTTCGCCAGGCCATGGATGCTGGCCTGCTTGGCCAGATGCAGCTATTTGTGACTCCAGATGTTCTGGGCGCCGGATTGCCACTTTTCGAGGGTGAGCTTGAGGGCGCACTCAGTGGCTATCAGCTGGTGGGAACCACCCAGTACGCCAGTGGACTGCTGAAGAAGGAATACCGCCTAAACCGCTAAGCCGCGGTCAGCGCCTTGTTGCGCGATCCAAACTCGCGGTAGAGCAGCGCGCCCAGCGAAAGCATCGCTGCAAAGAGCATGCCGCCGGTCATGCGCTGCAGCGCCAGCAATGGCAAGAAGCTGAGCACCGCAGAAACCAAACCTCCGGTACCTGTTTGGGCCAGACCAACCAGAGCCACCGCGCTGGCCGTGTTTCGGCTGAAGTCCTTTAGTGCCAGCGTTGTGCCGTTGGCAATCACCGAGCCACCGCACATCATGGTTAGCACCTGGAAGGCGATGACTACAGATACGTTGGCGTGCAGGGTTCCCGCAATGAAGATTGCGCTGGCAAAGGTAACTTGCAAAATCACAAAAAGACGCATGGCCTGCAGCACCGATAACTTGCGCAGCACAAAGTGGTTTAACTGGGCACCGATGGCCTGCCCAAAGGCGGTGATTCCAAAGTTGAGTGCGAAAATCGATTTGCTCAGCCCAAATTCCCCCAGATATACCGCCGAGGTAGACGAGATGTAGCTGAAGTTGACCGCTACAGTGACCGCATTGTGGAAGGCGTAGTGACGGAAGCGGCTGTTCTGCAGAATCTGGCCGTATGCCTTAATCGATGCCAGAACCCCATTGTTGGTTCGGTTCTCGTCCGCCAGGGTTTCAGGCAGGCGGAAGATTGCTAGAGAAATAACAAGACCGAAGCCGGCCATCACTGCAAATAGCGATTGCCATGGCCACCAGTTGAGCAGCAGAGCGCCCACGCTGGGAGCCAGCACTGGCGTGATTAGGAAGATGGTGGAAACCGCCGAGAGCAGGCGGGCCATTTCCTTGCCCTGATAGAGGTCGCGCACAATCGAGCGGCTCATGATCACACCGGCCGAACCGCCGAACGACTGAACCAACCGAAAGACAATCATCATCGGAAGGCTGGTGGAGAACATCACCAGGATGGAACCCAAAATGTAGAGCCCAACACCCATAAGTGCCGGAACACGACGACCGATTCGGTCGGAGATTGGACCCCAGGTGGTCATGCCCAAACCCATGCCCACCATGGCAACGGCAAGGGTCAGCGATACCGAGGCGATTGGCACCTGAAACTGCTTGGCGATGATCTCGAAGGCCGAGATATTCATGTCGGTGGCCATGGCCGGGAACATCGACATCACACCGAGCGTCACCGTGAGCGAGCGGCGTCCGGCCTTGGTTTCAAGGTTTAGACGCTTCACGACAAATCCATTTCGATTGAATGGTTTTTAGTCTAGGGTATGCAAAAAGGGCCCGGCCTAAGCCGAGCCCTTTCGTTAGCAAATCGCTATTTAGCGACCGGTCGAACCCTCTACGTAGTCCTTCTCGGTGTCTGCGTTGCGCAACCACGAGAACAGCTGGCGTAGGTTACGGCCAACCTTCTCGATTGGGTGAGCCTCGCCCTTGGCGCGAAGTGCTGCGAACTCTGGTGCGCCAGCGTCCTGGTCAGCAATGAAACGACGAGCGAAGGTGCCATCCTGGATGTCGGTTAGAACATCGCGCATGTGCTCCTTGACCTCTGGGCCAATAACGCGTGGGCCCGAGATGTAGTCGCCGTACTCGGCGGTGGTGGATACCGACCAACGCTGCTTGGCAATGCCACCCTCGTACATTAGGTCAACGATGAGCTTGAGCTCGTGTAGAACCTCGAAGTAAGCAACCTCAGGCTGGTAGCCAGCCTCGGTTAGGGTCTCGAAACCGTACTGGATAAGCTGCGAAGCGCCACCACAGAGAACAGCCTGCTCGCCGAATAGGTCGGTCTCAGTCTCTTCGGTGAAGGTGGTCTTGATGGTGCCCGCACGGGTACCACCGATTGCCTTCGAGTAGCTAAGAGCTAGGTCGAATGCCTTGCCGGTTGCGTCCTGCTCGATGGCGATCAGGTTAGGAACACCCTTGCCAGCTAGGTACTCGCGGCGAACCAGGTGACCTGGGCCCTTTGGAGCAACTAGGAATACGTCTACGTCGGCTGGCGGCTTGATGTAGCCGTAGCGAACCGAGAAACCGTGACCGAATACAAGAGCCTTACCAGCGGTGAGGTGCTTCTCGATGTCTGCCGAGTAAAGGTGACGCTGCGAAGGGTCTGGAGTCAGAATCATGATGACGTCTGCCCACTCGGCTGCCTCGCTAGGAGTTACGACCTTTAGGCCCTGCTCCTCGGCGGTTGCCTTGCTCTTCGAGCCTGGCTGTAGACCAACTACAACGTCTACACCCGAGTCCTTTAGGTTTAGCGAGTGTGCGTGACCCTGCGAACCGTAACCGATAACTGCTACCTTGCGACCCTGGATGATCGAGAGATCTGCATCCTTGTCGTAGTAGATTTCTGCCACTTTATTTCTCCTTGTTTGATGAAGCTATTGAAATTAAATGAATGGGATAAAACTAAAACTTTGGGGCTACTGCTTGAGAACCTTTTCGGTGATCGACTTAGATCCGCGGCCCATAGCCAAGATTCCAGACTGAACCATTTCTTTGATGCCGAATGGTTCTAGAACCTTGATGAAGGCAGCGCACTTAGCCGAATCGCCGGTGACCTCAATGATTAGAGCATCGCTTACAACATCGATGACACGAGCCCTAAACAAGGTTACCGCCTCAAGAACCTGGCCACGAGTGCTGGCATCGGTTTTTACCTTGATGAGCATGTGATCGCGAAGCACCGACTGCTCTGGCTCTAGCTCTACAACCTTGATTACGTTGATGAGCTTGTTGAGCTGCTTGGTGACCTGCTCCAGCGGAGCACCCTCAACACCAACCACAACGGTGATGCGGCTGAGGCCCTCGATCTCGCTGGTGCCAACGGCAAGCGATTCGATGTTGAAGCCACGACGAGCGAAGAGTCCGGCAACGCGGGTGAGCAGACCAGGACGGTCTTCAACCAAAAGCGAAAGTACGTGAGTGGTCATGATTTACTCCTCGCCATCCCAAACCGGTGCGGCGTCACGCGCATACTTGACCTCGTCGTTGGAAACACCGGCCGAAACCATTGGCCAAACCATGCTGTCTCGGCTAACGATGAAGTCGATAACAACCGGACGATCGTTGGTCTCCATGGCCAGCTTGATGGCGGCGTCGATCTCATCTTCCTTCTCAACGCGAATGCCGAGGCAGCCGTAAGCGTCTGCCAGCTTCACGAAGTCCGGAATCATCAGGGCATCGGTGCCGGTGTGAAGATCGGTGTTGCTGTAACGCTTGTCGTAGAACAGGGTCTGCCACTGACGAACCATGCCAAGCGAAGAGTTGTTGATAACAGCAACCTTGATTGGAATGTTGTTGATGGCGCAGGTGGCCAGTTCCTGGTTGGTCATCTGGAAACAGCCGTCTCCATCGATAGCCCAAACTAGGCGGTCTGGCTGAGCAACCTTGGCACCCATTGCGGCAGGAACCGAGTAACCCATGGTTCCGGCACCGCCCGAGTTTAGCCAGGCGTTTGGGCGCTCGTACTTGATGAACTGCGCGCTCCACATCTGGTGCTGACCAACGCCGGCTGCGTAAATGGCCTCT
>JBDLVH010000055.1:0-2962 GCA_039804865.1 Actinomycetota bacterium
GGGTTCGCGACCGAGCGAATCCGCTTGTTGCTAAACGAATACACTTCGAGGAAATCGGCGAAGCCGTTCAAATGCGGTCGGGTTGACCGGATTTGAACCGGCGACCCCTTGTCCCCCAGACAAGTGCGCTACCAAGCTGCGCTACAACCCGTATGCCCAAACCGAGGTCTGGGCAACCCGTTAAGTCTACTTGGGCTAAGCCAGACCCAACTTCACGATCGACTCGCGCAGCGCCTTGGCAGAGGCCTGGAACTTCTCCAACTCACCATCGGTGATGTTCATTGGAATCACCTGGGCGGCACCGTTGCGGTTCACCAGGGTTGGCACGCTCAGGGCCACGTCGGAAACGCCAAGGTAGTCATGCAGCACCGACGACACCGGCAGAATCACACCTTCGTCGCGCAAGATTGCCTCAACGATTCGAGCCGCACTGAGACCGATGGCGTAGTTGGTGGCACCCTTGCCCTCGATGACCTTGTAGGCCGCGTTCTTTACGTCGTAGGCAATCTGGTCCAGTTGCTTCTGGTCAAGTGGCGCACGGCCACCAAGGTCCCATTCGGCCAACGAAACTGGGCCGATCTTTACCTCGCTCCAGAGCGGGAACTCGCTGTCGCCGTGTTCGCCCACAATCAGGGCGTGCACGCTATCGGTGCTCACGCCTAGACGCTCGGCTAGCTGCCAGCGCAGACGACTGGAGTCCAGGACGGTTCCCGAGGCAAAGACGCGGTTGGCAGGAAGGCCGCTAAAGCGAACGGCAGCGTAGGCCAGCACGTCGCAGGGGTTGGTAACCAGCATGAAGATGGCGTCTGGTGCTAGGTGCACCAGCTTTGGCATCAGTTCGCGCAGAATCTCAACGTTTACGCCGGCCAGGTCCAAGCGGGTTTGCCCAGGCTTCTGCTTGGCGCCAGCGGTGATCACGATGATGTCGCTGTTGCGAACCACCTCGAGGTCGTCGCCGCCATAAACCCGCGATGGGTTGGTGAACTGGCTGCCGTGGGCAAGGTCAAGGACCTCGGCTTCCACGCGCGCCTTGTTCAGGTCGTAGAGCGCCACCTCGCCGGCAATGCGCTTGATTAGCAGGGCGTAGGCGGTTGCAGTGCCTACGGCACCGGCTCCGATGATTGAGACTTTGCTTCTTTGGGTCATGCCTTGATTCTAGAACTCGGAAATAAACAAACTCCCCCGTCGGAGACAATCCGAACGAGGGAGTTAGTTAGGCAAAACTTAGTTGCGCCAATCCGAAAACTAGTTGGTGCGCTTGCGCTTCTCGCGGATGCGCATGCCAACCTCGATTGGGGTTCCCTCGAAGCCGTAGGTCTCGCGTAGGCGGCGCGCAATGAAGCGACGGTAGCCCGGGTCGAGGAATCCGGTGGTGAAGAGAACAAACTTTGGTGGGCGGGTAGAAGCCTGGGTTGCAAACAGCACGCGAGGCTGCTTTCCACCGCGCACTGGGTGCGGGGTCTCCATGACAAGCTCCGAAAGGAAGGCGTTGAGCTTTCCGGTTGGAATGCGCTTGTCCCAGCTGTCCAGAGCGATCTCCAGGGCAGGAACTAGCTTCTCCATGTGACGACCGGTCTTGGCCGAGATGTTTACGCGAGGGGCCCAGTCAACGTGTGCCAGGTCCTGCTCAATCTCGCGCTCGAGGTAGCGACGACGCTCGTCGTCCAGCATGTCCCACTTGTTGAAGGCAAGAACCAGCGCACGGCCAGATTCCAGCACCATGTCGATGATGCGGATGTCCTGCTCGCTGATTGGCTCGGTGACATCCAGCAGCACAACGGCAACTTCGGCGCGCTCAAGAGCGGCTGCGGTGCGAAGCGATGCGTAGAAGTCGGCGCCCTGCTGCAGACGAACGCGACGGCGAATACCGGCGGTGTCTACGAAGCGCCAAATCTTGCCGGCAATTTCAACCTGCTCGTCAATTGGGTCGCGGGTGGTTCCGGCCAGGTCGTTGACCACGGCACGTTCGCTACCCACTGCCTTGTTCAGCAGCGATGACTTACCCACGTTTGGACGACCGATTAGGGCCACGCGACGCGGACCACCGAATTCTTCCTTGGCAACGTTAGAAACCTTTGGAAGGATCTTCATTGCCGCGTCCAGCATGTCTGCCACACCGCGGCCGTGCAGAGCCGAAACCGGGTATGGCTCGCCTAGGCCAAGACTCCAAAGGCTTGCAGCCTCTGGCTCCTGACGCATGTCGTCAATCTTGTTGGCAACCAGGATTACTGGCTTACCGCTGGAGCGAAGCATCTTCACAACGCGCTCATCGGTGCTGGTAGGACCAACCATGGCGTCAACTACAAACAGAACCGCGTCGGCTAGCTCAACCGCGATCTCAGCCTGAATGGCCACCGAAAGGTCGATGCCCTTGGCGTCTGGTTCCCAACCACCGGTGTCAACCAGGGTGAACTTACGCTCGTTCCATTCGGCCTTGTAGGAGATGCGGTCACGGGTAACGCCCGGCTTGTCTTCTACTACTGCCTCGCGGCGGCCAAGAATACGGTTTACCAGGGCGCTCTTGCCCACGTTAGGTCGACCAACGATAGCCAGCACTGGAAGCGCTGGAAGCATTACTGGGCCGTCGCTCCAGTCGAGGTCGGCGTTTAGGACATCGAGGTCGTCTTCGTCTAGGTCGAAGTCTTCAAGGCCGGTACGCAGTGCGAGTGCGCGGTTTTCGGCTTCCTCGTCTGGAAGTGCGTTGAGTTTCTCAACGAAGTCGGCACTCAGCGGAATGTCGCCGTATTCGTCTTGCTCAGACATGGTTAATCCTTTGTTGTGGCCACCGGAATGGCTCGGGCAATGCTTTCAACAACCGCTTTCACGGTTTGCTCAAAATTGAGGTCGCTGGAGTCAATCAAACTGACTCCATCAGCTGGGGTCATGAAGTCGACCACTTTGGCATCTGAGGCGTCGCGATGCGATACCTGCTTTGCCACCTGATTGGTGTCGTCGTGGCCTA
>JBDLVH010000056.1:0-2559 GCA_039804865.1 Actinomycetota bacterium
AACCTGCAGAAATCAGCCGAATCATAAAGGGCCGAACCAACTACAGCGCAAACACCCACTTGCGATTGCTAAACCAACTTGGTCTTCGCGTGGAGTACGTCAAAATCGACCAAACAGCGGCATAACACGAGCTGCAGAGCAGCCGAGGAAGCGCTAGGCGGCGGCCAACTGGGCGCGGCGGGCAATCCGAGATTCCAGCAGCGCGGTGGCAAGGGTGATGCTTAGTGCCACTGCGGTGGTGGCCATAACCACGGCGTTCTGGTTGAGCACCGAGTACACGCCCCAGCAAGCCATGCTGGATACCGCAATAAGCAACGACGACACCGAAACTGCGGTTGGCTTCACGGTGGCGCGGTTGATCCAGGTGCGAATCAGTTGCGGCAAACGCGAAGCGGTGAGCACGATCATGGCCCAGTTGACCACCACGATTGGACCATAGAAAACGGCCACGCCGGTAACCGCACCGGCACCCAGGATGACCAGCCAGTTCTTCACGCTGTTGCCCTTCACTGCGGTGACCACAAGTGCGGTGGTAAAGAAGGTGAGCAGGTTGGCAACCCAGATTGCCGGGCTACCCACGCGCAAGCCAAAGCCGGTCCAAGCCGCAAACTGCACGTACATGAGGATCCAGGGGCTGAGCGCCAGTCCATCGGAGTGACCAAGGCGACGAATGCGCATCATCTGTGGCACACCGGTGGCAACACCGATGGCACCGCCAATAAAGCCAAAGATTTCGGCGATTACATGCAGCATGGTGAACCTCTCAAAGTTGGTACCCGGGAAATTTGGTTAGTTGGCCTTGGCCGTTGGGAAAACGCGGGCCAGGAACGCCCACACCCAGTCGATCATGGCCTGGTCGCGCAGTGGCTCGTCGAAGGCGGCCACCATTCCGTCTTCGCCCTCAATGGCGTGCGTGACGCGGGTCATCGGGGCCGGAACGGTAAGCAACTTGGAACTTGCCAGATAGCGGAAGCCTGGGAACAGATGACTCAGGCGCACCTGGTCGCTCTCGGTGAGGTTAACCGGCGCAAGCTTCACCTGGGCACCCAGCGCGTTTAGGTCCTTCAGGCCAAGGCGGTTGGCCTGCTGGCGCAGTTCGGTTACTGCCATCAGGGTCTTGACCGAATCCGGGGCGGTGCCGTAGCGGTCTTCCAGCTCTGCCAGGATGGCATCGAGTTGGGCCTTGGTGCCCTTCTCCCCCGATGCCGCCGAGAGCTTGTGGTAAGCCTCCAGGCGAAGGCGATCGGAGTCAACGTAGGTGCCAGGAATGTGAGCGTCAACCGGAAGTTCCAGTTTCAACTCAGCCGGAGCTTCGCGGGTCTCGCCCTTGAACTCGGCAACAGCATCGCCAATCATGCGCAGGTAGAGGTCAAAGCCAACGCCTGCGATGTGACCGCTCTGCTCGCCACCGAGGAGGTTACCGGCGCCTCGAATCTCGAGGTCCTTCAGTGCCACCTGCATGCCCGAACCAAGCTCGTTGTTGGCGGCGATGGTTGCCAGGCGATCGTGCGCGGTCTCGGTGAGCGGCTTGGATGGGTCATAGAAGAAGTAGGCGTAGGCGCGTTCGCGGCCACGGCCAACACGACCACGAATCTGGTGCAGCTGGCTCAAACCGAAGTTCTCGGCCCTGTCAATAATCAGGGTGTTGGCGTTAGGAATATCGATGCCGGTTTCGATGATCGTGGTGGAAACCAGCACGTCAAACTTGCGCTCCCAGAAGTCCACCACAACCTGCTCCAGCTGGTGTTCGTTCATCTTGCCGTGGGCCACCGCGATGCGCGCCTCCGGAACCAACTCGGCTAGCTGCTTGGCAACCATATCGATGCTGCCAACGCGGTTGTGCACGAAGAACACCTGACCCTCGCGGATCAGCTCGCGCCTGATAGCTGCGGCCACCTGCTTATCGCTGTAGCCACCAATGTAGGTGAGAATCGGGTGGCGTTCCTCCGGCGGGGTTGCCAGCGTAGACATCTCGCGGATGCCGGTGATGGCCATCTCAAGGGTGCGCGGAATCGGGGTTGCACTCATCGAAAGCACGTCCACGTTGGCGCGGAACTCCTTCAGCTTCTCCTTGTGTTCAACGCCAAAGCGCTGTTCCTCATCCACAATGATGAGGCCAAGATCGCGGAACTTCACGTTGCCGGCCAGCAGTCGGTGTGTGCCCACCACCATGTCAACCGCGCCGGTCTCGAGGCCCTCGAGGATCTTCTTGGCCTCTTTATCGGTCTGGAAACGGCTTAGCGCCTCAACCACAACCGGGAAGCCACTGAAGCGTTCGTGCAGGGTCTGCACGTGCTGACGAACCAGCAGAGTGGTTGGCACCAGCATGGCCACCTGCTTGCCATCCTGAATGGCCTTGAACGCGGCTCGCAGCGCCACCTCAGTCTTGCCGTAGCCAACATCGCCGGCCAGCAGACGGTCCATTGGCACGCTGCGTTCCATGTCGCGTTTAATCTCATCGATGGTGTTGAGCTGGTCTGAGGTTTCTACGTATGAGAACGCCTCCTCCATCTCGCGCTGCCAAGCGGTGTCTGGCCCAAAGGCGTGACCCTTGCTCTT
>JBDLVH010000057.1:0-7650 GCA_039804865.1 Actinomycetota bacterium
CAACAAGTAGAAAGAAGCGAAAAATGAAGATTGCAAAAGCAGAAGTATTCGTTCATTCGCCCGGCCGCAACTTTGTGACCCTGCGCATCACCACCGACGATGGCCTGGTGGGTCTGGGCGATGCAACGGTTAACGGCCGCGAACTAGCGGTTGCCGCTTACCTTCGTGACCACCTGGCTCCGATGCTGATTGGCCGCGATGCCCACAACATCGAAGACACTTGGCAATACTTCTACCGCGGTTCGTACTGGCGTAGAGGTCCAATCACCATGACCGCGATTGCGGCCATCGACATGGCGCTTTGGGACATCAAGGCCAAGGCCGCAAACATGCCGCTGTACCAGTTGCTTGGTGGCGCCAGCCGCGAGGGTTGCCTGGCCTACGGTCACGCCTCGGGCCGCGATGTGCAAGAGATCTTCGACAGCATTCGCGCTCACCAGGAAAAGGGCTACCGTGCCATCCGTGTGCAGACCGCAATCCCTGGTCTCAACTCGGTTTACGGTGTGGCCGCCTCGGCCAACGCTGCCGCCGGTTCGGGTTCGGGCAAGGGTGCATCCAGCGCTCGCTACGACTACGAGCCAGCTCGTCGAAGCACCGTTCCGGTGGAGGAGGAGTGGGACACCCGCGCCTACCTCAACTACATCCCATCGGTGTTTGAGGCAGTGCGAAACGAGTTTGGCCCTGACCTGCCGCTGCTGCACGACGGCCACCACCGCCTGACTCCGATCCAGGCTGCGCGTCTGGGCAAGAGCCTCGAGCCATACGACTTGTTCTGGCTGGAAGACCTAACCCCAGCAGAGAACACCGATGCGTTCCGTCTGATTCGTCAGCACACCACCACACCGCTTGCGGTTGGTGAGATCTTCAACACCATCTACGACTACAAGGATCTGTTTGAAGAGCAGCTGATTGACTACGTGCGCAGCCCGGTTAGCCACGGTGGCGGCATCACCCCGCTGAAGAAGATCTTCGACTACGCCGCCGTGTACCAGATCAAGTCTGGTGTTCACGGCCCAACCGATGTCTCGCCAATCGGCCACGCCGCCAGCCTGCACCTGGGCATGGCCATTCACAACTACGGCATCAGCGAGTACATGCAGCACTCCAGCGACACCAACGATGTATTCCAGCCGGAGTACACCTTCACCGATGGCCTCATCCGTCCGGGCACCTCGCCTGGTTTGGGTGTTAGCTACGATGAGAAGCTGGCCAGCCAGTTTGAGTACGAGCCTGCCTACCTGCCAGTCAACCGTCTAAAGGTTGATGGCACCATGCACGACTGGTAAGTCGACTGGCAAAAGCAAAGGAAGTAGGCACAGGGTGCAGATAGTTGTTATGGGAGTTTCGGGCTGCGGCAAGTCCACGGTTGGCCAACTGCTGGCCGAAGAATTTGGCGCCCGTTTCATCGATGGTGACGATCTGCACCCTGCCGCCAACAAGGCCAAAATGGCCGCGGGCACCCCGCTAAACGACGACGACCGCTGGCCGTGGTTGGCGTTGGTTGGGGAGACCCTGGCCGAGGGCGACACCGTGGTGGCGTGTTCGGCGCTGAAGCGGGTCTATCGCGAGCGCATTCTGGCAGCCGCACCAAACACCAAGTTTGTGCACCTGGCCGGCAGCCGCGAGGTTCTGGAGCAGCGGTTAGGTGCGCGCTCGGGCCACTTCATGCCGGCCAGCCTGCTGGACTCGCAGCTGGCAACCCTGGAGGCGCTGGCCACCGATGAACCGGGTGTTGTGGTTGACATCGATCAGCCGGTTGCCGCGATTGTGGCCGAAGCCGCCGCCTGGTTGCGCAGCTAGTTAATACCTATCAGCAGCTTGGCGATAAACCTCTTTGTCAGCACGATTGCCTACAGCAACAACAACCAGAATCAGCTCGTCATTTTCTACTAAATAGACGAGTCGAGTGCCTGACTTGTCATCCTTGATCTTTTAGAAACCCTCAAGGTTCCCGCCCAAGCGAGCGGATTCAATTTTAGGATTTTGAAGTCTTCTTTCGAGCTTCTTTTCTAGCCGAAGTTTTACGCTTAGGTCTAGTTTCTTCCACTCCTTCATCGCTTTCTGGCGGAAGATAATGCGATAAGTCACCGAGTAGGTCCTTTGGGTCTTCGATTTCGATATTTATCTGCCCTGGGCCCATGCGTTCTATTAATACTGGAGCAATTTCAAGCTCCCAAATCAACTCCTCCAACTGCTCATAAAGCTTTGGAGGTAGCACAAAGAAACTCGGCTTGTTGTTGGTTAAAACAGCAATTGCCTTGCCGTTTGCCTTTTTTACAATCTCATTTGGGTTCTTTTTGAATTCGGTAATTGAAGCTGCCAATTCGACCTTGAACTTTTCCATAATCGCTCCCTATTTCGCTCTAAATATAGAGCGAAATAAAAGAACTGCCAACAGGACAAAGCCATTATTTGCAGAAGCAAATGTCTGTCCGAGCGAAAACGAGTCGAACTGTGGAGAGCTGACGAAAGTTTTAGTCGATAACTGCGTTGGCTGCCGCGATGTCGGCCAGCACGTAAGAGCTTGGCTTGCGAGTGCGAGCCATGGTCTTGCGGTCAACCGCGGTTAGCCCAAACTTCGGACCGTAACCGAAGACCCACTCAAAGTTGTCTAGCAGGCTCCAGTGGGTGTAACCCAACACTGGCACTCCGGTCTCGATCAGCTTGGAAACGTGCTTCAGGCTCTCCGGAATGAACCAGGCGCGCTGGGTGTCGTCCTCGGTGTTGATGCCGTGCTCGGTGACGTAAACCGGAACACCGGTTTCGGCGTGGGCGTAGGCAAGGCAGTTGGCCAGCGATGGCGGGTAGATCTCGTTGCCAAAGCTGTTGCGGATGGCATCCGGGCCAGGCTCAACGCTTCCGTTGGCGTCGTAAAGCATGCGCTCGTAGTTCTGAATGCCGATGAAATCGTCGTCCTTTGCTAGGCGTAGCCAGCGGCCGTAGCAGTCCGCGCGCTTCTTATCGCGTGCGCTTGGATCGGTGTCTGGGGTGACCAGTTGGTCATCGATGACCGCGATGGAAAGGCCCAACGGCACGTTTGGAACGATGGCCTTGATGGCGGCGCGGGCGGCAACGTGACCGTTCTCCATGCCAACACCGTAGGCCTCGTAGTCTTCGTCCAGCATCACGTTGGAGGTGCGGTACTTGGCAACGCCGGCCTGCTTGGCGGCACCGTCCATGGTGGCGCGGTTCAGATCCTGAATGAAGGCCGGTAGGTCCATGTAGCTGAGCAGCTTAGGCAGGTTTGGTTCGTTGAAGGTGACGATGTAGTTCACCTTGCTGCCCAGGCGGCGGGCCACCTCGGCGCAGTAGCGAGCAAACAGGGCAGGAGCCTCTGGGTTTAGCCAGCCAGCCTTCGCGGCAAACCAGTGGGGCGAGGCAAAGTGGTTCATGGTGAGGCTCACCTTGAGGCCGCGGGCAATGCAGCCGTCCAAGATTGCCTCGTAGTGGGCAAACTCGGCGTCGTCGAAGCTGTCTTCGGTGGGCTGGATTCGCGCCCACTCGATGCTCATGCGGTAGACGCCAACGTTCATGGCCTTGGCGATGTCTAGGTCCTCGGCCCAGCGGTTGTAAGAGTCGCAGGCGATGCCAGACTTCTCCATGAATACCGTTGGGTTCTGCTGCTCGCAGAACCAGAGGTCGCTCTGGGTGTTGAAGCCCTCGATCTGGTGGCCGGCCGCGGCCACGCCCCAGGCGAAATCTGCAGGGAATTTGTAAGAAGTCACGATGCTCCCGATGGCCGTATTGGCGGCGCTGCCAGTGCGCAACAAGCGCAACAGTATCCAGCCTAGGGTTGCCGCGTGAGCACTGCACGCTGGCAGCCAACGGCATTATTAATGGCTTGTATCGCAACACCGACGGCTTGCCGTCGGGGCAACAAATTTAGAAGGCGTCGTCCTCGTCGAGGTCGCCATCTAGGCCAAACTCCAGAATTTCTGCTGCCTTGCGCAGCATGCCAACCAACCAGCGCAGGGCTGGGTCGGCGTTCTTGGATGGGTGCCAGTGCACGGCCTCGATCAGGGTTGCCGATGGCAGCGGAGTCTTGGCCACAACAAGCCCAAGGCGCTCGCAATATTCTTCGGCGATCTTCTCGGGCACAAAGCCAACCATGTTGGAGTCGGCGATTGCAAACGGCACCGGCAAGAATCCGCGCACTCGCATACCCACGTTAGGAACGATTCCGGCCTCAGACAGCTTGTAGTCGGCCGGAGTTGGAATGTTGTCGCCGAATGAAACCATGCAGTGACGCAGCTCGGCCAAATCGGTGAGACCCAGCTGGCCATCGCGCAGGCGAGGGTTCTTGGCATCCACGATGCACACAAACGAATCGGAGAAGAGCGACTGACGCTTGCCGGCGATGCCCAGTCCGGTGCCCGCAATGATCACGTCGCGGCGCAGCAGGTCTACCTGGCTGATGCCCAGCTCTGGTGGCATCACGTGGAAGGCAATGTGCACACCCGGTGCCTCCTTGGCAATGAGGCCAAGCAGCGGACTGGTTATCTGCGACAGCACGTAGTCGGACGCCTCTAGGTAGAAGGTGCGGGTGCTGGTGGTTGGGTCAAAGGTTGGCAGAATCTCGAAGGTGCGCTGGATCTCAACCATGGCGCGGGCCACAATGGGTCGAAGTTCTTCGGCGCGCGGAGTGGCCTCAAAGCCCTTGCCGCTGCGGATCAGCAACGGGTCATCAAACTGGGTGCGCAGGCGGGCAAGTGCGCCCGAAACCGCTGGCTGGCTCATGCCGATAACCTCGCCGGCGCGCGTCAGATTCATCTCGGTGAGGATTGCGTCCAAAACCACGATGAGGTTTACATCGATGCGCCGTAAGTCGGTCATTCAGACCCTTTCAAAGAATGCTCCGTAACTATGCTACGGAAGGCATGTCTCCGATCCATACCGCACGAACATTTACAAACTCGTGCATACCCTCGATGGAGAGCTCGCGGCCATAGCCACTCAGCTTCACGCCACCGAATGGCAGGCGTGGGTCTGAGGCAACAACGCCGTTCACAAACAGTGCGCCAGAGTTGATTTCCTCGCCCAGTTCAACACCGATTTCAGGGTTGGCGGTCCAGATGCTGGCTGCCAGGCCGTACTGCGAGGCGTTGGCCAACTTCACCGCGTTGCGTGGGGTGTCGGCGGCAACCAGCGCAAGAACCGGACCAAAGGTCTCTTGGTTGAAGCAAGGCATATCTGGGGTTACATCGGCGAGGATGGTTGGCGCGTAGTAGTTTCCAGGGCCATCGATGCGGTGGCCACCGGTAACAAGGCGGGCACCCATCTTGATGCTGTCCTGCACCTGGCGATCGATGTCGTCAACGAACGACTTCTTTGCCAACGGGCCAATCTGAGTCTTGGAGTCCAGTGGGTCTCCAATAACCAGGTTCTCAACCAGGGTCTTGATGCGTGCCTCAAAGTCGTCCACGATGTTGTCCTGAACAATGAAGCGCTTGGCACACAGGCAGCTCTGGCCGGTGTTGATGAAGCGGGCCTTCACGGCAAATGGTGCGATGGCCTCAACGTCGGCGTCGCCCAGAACCACGAATGGGTCCGAACCACCAAGCTCGAGCACGGTCTTCTTCAGCGAGCGTCCGGCTGCCTCGGCAACCTTGGCGCCGGCGCCCTCGCTACCGGTGAGGGTCACCGCGGCAACGCGTGGGTCTTCAACGATGCGGTTTACCGCGCTGTGGTCCGAAACCACGAGAGTGGTGAACAGGCCCTTAGGGAAGCCGGCGCGCTCGATTGCGCTGTGGATGGCAACTGCCGAACCGGTGACGTTGGAGGCGTGCTTGAGTAGGCCAGCGTTTCCGGCTGCCAGGGTTGGGGCCGCAAAGCGGATTACCTGCCAGTAAGGGAAGTTCCATGGCATAACGGCAAAGATCACGCCAAGTGGCTCGTACGAAACGTAGCTCTTCTTGGCCTCGGTCTTTACGGTCTTTGGAGCCAGGAATTCTTCCAGGTGGTCGGCGTAGTAGTCGCAGGTCAGTGCGCACTTGAGAACCTCGCCGCGCGCTTCGGTGATTGGCTTGCCCATCTCATTGCTGATTAGGGCGGCGTGCTCCTCAACTTCGGTGCGCAGAATGTTGCCTAGGGCACGCAGTGCGGTGGCGCGCTGGGCTAGGTCGGTCTTGCGCCAAGCCTGCTGGGTGCTTACGGCTAGATCGAGTGCGGAGTTGAGTGCGGCTTCGTCTAGCGAAGGGTAGCTGGCTAGCTCTGCGCCGGTTGCTGGGTTTACTGTGACTACTGGCTTGTTGCTCATGTTTAGAAGTCTAGAGTCTCGTAAAAGTCGCGCTGACGAGTCTCAAGAACTGGGATGGCCTTACCAAGGGCCCACTCGATGAAGTGGTCGTAGGTGGCGTGCTTCTTGAAGGCGTCTTCGTCGCGGTAAACCTCAAAAATACGGAAGGTGTTTGGCTCTTCTGGGCTCTGGTAGGCCTGGTAGTAGATGTTGCCCTCTTCGGTGCGCGAAGCAGGCGAGAGGTGCTGTAGCGCCTCTGCTACAACGTGGGCCTGGCCCTCTTTGGCAATCCAGGTAGCTGCACATACAAATGCCATTTTGTTTCCTTTGTTTTGGTTTCTAAGTTTGTTTTTTGGTATTTCGGTTGGCGGGTGCCAGCGTTTAGTGGTCGTCTAGTGGCACGCGCTTGACCGGGCCCAGATCTGGGTCGGCGCCAAGCGGAGCAACAATGCGGTTGCGGATGGTGCCCAGGCCGGTGACGGTCATCTCCACGATGTCGCCAGGCTCAAGCGCTGGGGGAGTCTGCGACTTGTTCTTGCTCCAGTGCTCCGCCAACGAACCGCTGTGGGCGGTACCGCTTGCCAGCACATCGCCGGCACCAACAAAGCTGCTGCGCGATGCGTGAGAGATCATCTGCTCGAAGCTCCAACCCATGTTCTTGAGGTTGTCGCCGCCCATGCGAACACCGTTCACCGAGACCGACATCTCAAGGGCTAGGCGGTCGCCTTCGCGGTACTGCTCAAGCTCATCGGGGGTGGTGATGAATGGGCCAATGGTGGTGGCGAAGTCTTTACCCTTCGATGGGCCGAGGCCAACGCTCATTTCCTTCTTCTGAACATCGCGGGCAGACCAGTCGTTGAGGATGCAGTAGCCCAGAATGTAGTCCTTGGCCTCTTCCGGCGAGATGTTGATAGCCGGCTTCTTTAGGATGACGGCCACCTCCAACTCGTAGTCCATGGCCGAGGTGTAGGCAGGCTTAGGGATGTCCTGGTTGCCGCCGTAAACGGTGTGCGGGTTCATGAAGTAGAAAACAGGTGCTTCGTACCAGTGCTGAGGCACGGTGCCATCGCCCGGCTCGCTCTTCTTCATGCCGGCAATGTGACCCTCAAAGGTCACAAAGTCGCGCATGGCCTTTGGTTCAACCGGTGGCAAAAGCTCCACCGATTCGAGCGGTGCCTTGAACAGGCGGCCGGCCTGCAGGATGGCAACCTTCTGCTTGTCTTCAGGCAAGGTCAAGAAGGTGAGCGCGTCCATGCCCTCAGGCAGGTTTAGCACGTGACCGTGGTTGATCAGGCCCAGGTGAGGCAGCTTGTTGTGGCGGTAGCGAACGATCTGCATTTACAAATCCAAACTCGAGTGGTGGCGGATACCGGGTGGTTTGCTGGGCTAGCGGCCTAGCAAGGAGGGGCCACGAA
>JBDLVH010000058.1:0-63114 GCA_039804865.1 Actinomycetota bacterium
TGGCCGCAATTGAAACCTTTGGCGGCACCGAACGCCGCTTCGAACTGCACGGCGAAATTCGCGGAGTAAAGGTCTACGACGACTTCGCTCACCACCCAACCGAGGTTGCGGCGGCCCTCAAGGGTGCCCGCGCCGTTGTTGGTGACGGCAAGCTAATCACCGTTTTCCAGCCACACCTCTACTCGCGCACCCGCCTGATGAAGAAGGAATTCGCCGAGGCGCTGGCTGCCAGCGATCAGGTTGTTGTCTTGGACATCTACGCGGCTCGCGAAGATCCTGAGCCTGGCGTAACCGGAGCATTGGTTTCCGATTCCTTCGTCGATAAGTCGAAGGTTCACTACGTTCCGCTCTGGGACGACGCCCCTGCCGTGGCAGCCGGTCTGGCGCACGAGGGCGACTTCATCATCACCATGGGTTGCGGCGACGTCTACCGCATGGTGCCGCAACTACTAAACGCACTCGAGGCCTAGTCTCAGTGAAGCGTCCCAATTCCGCTCCGCGCAGCGTATCTAAGGATCGTCCGGCCAAGGCCGCTCCTCGGGTACCGGCTCAGCCCGCCAAGCCGGCAAAGGCGGAAAAGGCAGCCAAGTTGGCTAAGCCTTTGGCAAAGCCAGCCGCAAGACCAGTTAGGTCGGCGCAGCCGGCGGCACCGGTTGGCAGGGCAACTGGCTCGTTGAGCAATCAGCGGCTAAAGCAGGAGCAGCGCCGGCTTAGCGTTCTGGCCAAAATCGATCGCAAGGAAGCTCGGTCGCGCACGCGCGAGCAGCTCTCGCAGATTCGCCGCTTCACCCAGGCCAACCGCACCCGTCGCATTGTGGTGCTCTCGCTGCTCACCTCGGTGCTGGCACTAGTGGGCTTGGTTCTGGCAACGATGTTCACTCCGATGATGGCAATCGAGTCCATCCAGGTGACGGGCCTCCACCGACTAAAGGCAGCCCAAATCCAGGCCGCAGTTAAGGGACTGATTGGCAAGCCCCTGACCATGGTGGATGAATCGCAACTGGTATCGAGGCTCAGCGGATTCTCGCTGATCGAGTCGTTCAATACCGTGAGCCTGCCACCGCATGTTTTGCAGCTGAACATTCAGGAACGCCAGCCAATCGGTGTGGTTTCCGTCGGTGGCAACAACTACCTCTACGACGCCGCCGGTGTGCAGATTTCGCCCGTTTCCTCGCAGGCCAAGTACCCGGTCATCGAGGTCAATGGCAACCCGGCCCACAGCGCCAACTACCGTGAGGCGGTTGACGTGCTTTTGGCTCTGCCGGCCTCGCTCTACCCAAGCGTCTCGTCCATCCAGGCCACCACCAAGGACGACGTGCGCCTCACTCTGCGTGGTGTTTCCAACCGCCAGATTCTTTGGGGAGATTCGTCGCAGTCGCTGCTGAAGAGCAAGGTCTTGGCGGCACTGATGAAGAACGTCAAGCACACCGCGACGGTTACCTTCGACGTTTCTTCGCCGTCTGCTCCGGCAGTTCGCTACGGCGCCTTCTAGCCCTTAATCAAAGCGGATTTTGCCGTTTCGGCTGGCCCTGATTGCCACGGCTAATCAATCCGCAAAATTAAACGCAACACGCCACCGCGCCTGCCCAATTAATTGGCGTTCAGCGTTTACTTTTCTGGCGCAAGTGAAAAAAACTACAAAACATTAAGTTTCATCTTTAACTTGAATGTTTGCAGGTTTTCACCAATAAGTTTTAGGCGCCAAACAAAGGACAAGACATGAGCGATTTCAACAGCAACTACCTGGCTGTAATCAAGGTTGTTGGAGTGGGTGGCGCCGGCGTAAACGCGCTTAACCGCATGATCGATTCCGACCTCCGCGGTGTGGAGTTCGTTGCAATCAACACCGATGCGCAGCAGCTGCTGATGAGCGAGGCTCACGTGAAGCTGGACATTGGTCGCGAGCTAACCCGCGGTCTTGGTGCCGGAGCAGACCCAGAGCTTGGCCGCCAGGCAGCCGAAGACCACGCTGAGGAGATCGAGGCAGCCCTAAAGGGTGCCGACATGGTCTTCGTTGCAGCTGGTGAGGGTGGAGGTACCGGTACCGGTGCGGCTCCAGTGGTTGCCCGCATTGCTCGCAAGGTAAACGCACTAACTGTGGGTGTTGTAACTCGCCCATTCAACTTCGAAGGCAAGCGTCGCGCCGAGCAGGCCGAGAACGGCATCGAGTCGCTTCGCGGCGACGTTGACACCCTGATCATCGTTCCTAACCAGCGCCTGCTGGAGATGGCAAACAAGAGCGTTTCGGTGCCAGAGGCATTCCGTGCCGCCGATGACGTGCTTCGCGCCGGCGTCCAGGGCATCACCGACCTAATCACCACCCCGGGCCTCATCAACGTGGACTTCAACGACGTCAAGTCGGTTATGAAGAACGCCGGTGGCGCGCTCATGGGTATCGGTACCGCAAAGGGCGAGCAGCGCGCAGTTCGTGCCGCTGAGCTTGCCATCAGCAACCCACTGCTCGAGGCCAGCATCGAGGGCGCCCACGGCGTGCTCATCCAGATTGCCGGCGCAAGCGACCTTGGTCTGCACGAAATCGACGAGGCAACCCGTCTGGTCTCCGAGGCAGTTAGCAAGGAAGCCAACATCATCTTCGGTACCACCATCGATGACACCCTTGGCGACGAAGTCCGCATCACCGTTATCGCCGCCGGCTTCGACGACAACAAGGGTCCTACCTACCACAAGGCAGACCGCCCAGTATTTACCCCTCGCACCGAGCCAGCCGCTCCGGTTAGCGCCAGCAGCGGTTCGTTTGGCATTCCAAGTTCTGCTCCTGCGGTAGCCACTCAGGAATCGGCCTACAGCGTATTTGGAACTCCAGCCGCGGCAGCTGCTGCCGAGGAAGTTGCACCAGCAGCCGAGCAGGCTGACACCGCCTTCAACAGCGGTGCCACCAGCAGCATCCCAACCATCGAACCAGCCAAGAAGTCTTCGTCGCTTTGGGGAGACGACCTAGACATCCCAGAGTTCCTGCGCTAAACCCGCATTAACTTGAGCACCCTCGCACAGCGTTACACCGAGGTTCAAGACCGCATTTCGGCGGCTTGTTCCCAGGTTGGCCGCAGTCGCGAGGGTGTTTCGCTCATCGTGGTCACCAAGTTTCACCCGGTTGAACTGGTTGCCGAGTTGTACGGCCTGGGTCACCGCGATTTTGGTGAGAACAAGGATCAGGAAGCCGGGCCTAAGGCCCTGGCCCTAAAGGAAATGCTGGGGGAGAGTGCTGCTCAAGACCCAGCCCGCTGGCACTTTGTTGGCCAGTTGCAGTCCAACAAGGTCAAGTCGGTTCTGCGCTACGCCCATTCGGTGCATTCGCTGGATCGTGCCTCGCTGCTTACTGCGCTAGCCAAGGAAACCGCCAAGGTGGCAGAACTGCGAGCCCAGCAGGGCCTGCCCTCCTTACCGCCGCTGGAAGTGTTCATCGAGTTGAACCTCACCGATGACCCGGAGCGCGGAGGAATCCAGCCGGCCGCACTGCTGGAATTCGCCGAATCGGTGCTGAAGGTGCCCGGGCTGAACCTAGCCGGCGTGATGGGCGTAGCCAGCCTCGACCAGCAGCCGGAACGAGATTTTGCTGCCATTCAGGCCGCTAGCGTCAAGCTGCAAACCCTGGCCCCAGAAGCCGGTTTCATCTCGGCGGGAATGTCAGGCGACTACGAGGTGGCGCTTCGCTTCGGCGCGACACACCTTCGCATTGGCACCGCAATCACGGGCCAGCGCCAATACACCGTTTAATCTAAAAATAGGTCTGTTAATGGCCTAGAAATTTAGGAGTTGGCATATGTCAAACGCATTCTTCAAGACCGCTGACTGGTTGGGCTTCCCACTTCGCGGTGAGGGCAGTGGCGTTCCAAGTGCACCGGTTGCTCCATCGGCAGCTCGTTCTGCAGGCTCGTCGCGTGTCACCTCGCTGCGTCCGGTTCGTCGCAATGCATCAGACGTCAACGAGATTCTCACCTTCCAGCCAAAGTCTTACGCTGAGGCCGGTCACATCGCAGCCGAGTTCCGTCTTGGTATTCCTGTGATCATCAACCTTGCAGACCTAAACACCGCAGACCAGCGCAGCATGCTGCACTACATCCTGGGTCTTCGCGATGGCCTAGAGGGTCACCTAAAGCGCGTCACCCAGACCGTGTTCCTGCTTAGCCCAGCCAACGTTGGCGTTGGCGAGGACGAAGAAGAAGACGTAGTCGACATGGCACCAGCCGACGACTACGACATCCGTCGTCCATAGTCTTTTCATAAAAATGCACGTTCTAGCCCTGGTGCTCTACTGGGTGCTGAACGTGCTTTTTTATGTCTTTTTGGCCCGCTTCTTGGTTGACCTGATGCGTTCGGCCAACCCCAATTTCCGCCCTCGCGGATTCTGGTTGGTCCTGGCCGAGGTGGTTCTCACCATCACCGATCCGCCACTCAAATTCATCCGTAGATTCATCAAGCCGCTGCGTCTTGGCTCGGTGGCCTTGGACTTTTCCTGGACCATTGCACTGCTGCTAATCAGCATCCTGTCGGGCTTGGTGCTTCAGCTGGGTTAGGCAATTGCCTTGCCTTTGGGGTAGCCTTACTCAGATAACTGTTCTCTTTACCAAGAGGTTTCCCCAATGCCGTTGACTCCAGAAGATGTAGTTAATAAGCGGTTTCAGCCAACCAAGTTCCGTGAAGGCTACGACCAAGACGAAGTAGACGATTTCCTCGATGAAATCGTCGTCGAATTGCGCCGCCTAGGTCACGAGAACGAAGACCTCCGTCAGCGTCTGCTGGCATCGGAGGCACGCATTGCCGAACTGCAGCGCAGCGGCGCCGGTTTGGTTGCACAGATGCAGGCCCCTGCCGAGACCGTAGTTACCCCAAGCGCATTCCCAGAGCCAGTGGCAGACCCAGGCTCCCTAGATTCCAGCAACACCAACAACCTGCTTCAGCTTGCCCGCAAGCTGCACGACGAGCACGTTGCCGAAGGTATGGCCAAGCGCGATGCTCTCATCGCAGAGGGTCACGCTACCGCAGCGCGTTTGGTTCGTGAGGCCGAGGCCGCTCAGCGCGATGCCATGAGCCGCTTCGAGCGCGAGAAGGCACTTATCGAGCACGGAATCTCCGAGCTTCGTGCCTACGAGCGCGAGTACCGCTTGAAGCTGAAGGCGTACATCGAGGCTCAGCTCTCCGATCTGGAAGAGCCAACCTTCGAGCGCCCTAACACTGCACCTACCCCGCAGCAGAGCCTAAACTCTGGCTTCACCGGTGCGGTTCCAGTTCAGGGCTTCTAGTTTCTAATAGTGGGCTGGCTGCGCGATAAAAGCACGCTTTGGTTTTTGCTAACCGGAGCGGCAATCGTTGCAATCGATCAGTTCCTCAAGAACTTGGTTATCGCCAATTTCCAGCCACACGTTTCATACCCGGTTTTGGGTAATCTGCTGGGCATCTACCTCACCTACAACAGCTCAGCCGCCTTCAGCATCGGATTTGGAATCACCTGGATTTTTACCGTGGTTTCGTCGATTGCCACCCTGGTGCTGCTTTGGTTTGGCAGCCGGGTCAAGAACACGCTGTGGTCGGTTCTGGCAGGGGCACTGCTTGGTGGCGTGGTTGGCAACCTGGTAGACCGCATCACTCGCGCTCCAGGTTTTCCCGGTGGCCAGGTGGTGGATTTCATCCAGATTCCTTTCAACTTCCCAATCTTTAACATTGCCGACTCTGCCATCTGTGTTGTGGTTGGAATCGTGCTGATTTTGGTTGCCCGCGGCCACAAGATCGGTGGCTAGATGACCGAGTCAAAGCACCTGCCAGTTACCCCCGGCTTGGCTGGAGAGCGAGCCGATGCCGGAATCGCCAAACTGATGGGCATGTCCCGCAGCGCCGTGGCAGAAATGCTCACTGCGGGTTTGATTTCCATGGATGGCGTGGTACTCGGCAAATCTGATCGCCTTCAGGAAGACGCCTGGCTCACCATCGAGATGCCGGCACCCAAGAACCAGCTCGAAGTGGTTCCGGTTGAGGTGGACGGCTTCCGGGTTGTGTATCAGGACTCCGACATCGTTGTGGTGGATAAGCCGGCCGGAGTGGCGGCGCATCCATCGGTGGGCTGGGATGGTCCAACCGTAGGCGGCGCCCTGCTTGGCATGGGCATCACCATTTCAACCAGCGGCGCTCACGAGCGCCAGGGCATTGTGCAGCGCCTTGACGTTGGCACCAGCGGTCTGATGGTCTTGGCCAAGAGCGAGCGTGCCTACAGCGTGCTTAAGCAGGCATTCCGCGACCGCACTGTTCACAAGGTTTATCACGCGGTAATTCAGGGGCTGGCAGATCCGCTGGCGGGCACCTTTGACGCACCGATTGGGCGTCACCCAAAGCACGAGTTCAAGTTTGCTGTGATGCAAGACGGCAAGCCATCGGTGACCCACTACGAGACCCTGGAGGCCTTCCCTTCGGCATCGCTTGTAGAGGTGGTTCTAGAGACTGGTCGCACTCACCAGATTCGCGTGCACTTCAGCACTTTCAGGCACCCGCTTGTTGGCGACACCATGTACGGTGCCGATCCGGTTTTGGCAGCCAAGGTTGGCCTAGACCGCCAGTGGTTGCACGCCATGCGCCTCAGCTTTGAGCATCCCACCAGCGGTGAAATGGTGGAATTCGAAAGTGAATATCCTCAGGACCTCCGACACGCGTTAGATGTCTTACGCGGGCATTAGAGTAGTTGCCTAGGCCAATTTCTCACCGGGTTTTGCGTTAAATCTGGGCGCTGGCTAAAGGTATTTTGCGATTAAGGGTAGGTGACCATGTCTAACGAAGATTCGTTCGTTCACCTCCACGTTCACACCGAATATTCCATGCTGGATGGCGCGGCAAAGATTAAGCCGCTGGTGGCCGAGGTTGCCAAAATGGGCATGCCGGCAATTGCCATCACAGACCACGGCAACAACTTTGGTTCTTACGAGTTCTACAAGGCTGCCAAGGCTGCCGGGGTTAAACCAATCATCGGCATCGAGGCTTACGTAACCCCGGGCACCCACCGCTCAGATCGCACCCGCGTGCGCTGGGGCGATGGCGGCGAGGACGACGTCTCGGGTGGTGGTGCGTTTACGCACATGACCATGCTGGCTCAAAACACCGAGGGCATGCACAACCTGTTTAGGTTGTCGTCGTTGGCATCCATCGAAGGCTACTTCTACAAGCCTCGAATGGACCGCGAACTCATCGCCAAATATTCCAAGGGCATCATTGCAACCACCGGTTGTGCCGGTGGCGAGGTGCAGACTCGTCTGCGTTTGGGTCAGGTAAAAGAGGCTAAGCAGGCCGCCGGCGAGCTGCGCGACATCTTTGGCGCCGAAAACTTCTTCGTCGAGATCATGGACCACAACATCGGCGTAGAGCGCCGCGTAATGTCAGATCTCATTGCGCTGTCTAAAGACCTCAACATTCCGTTGCTGGCCACCAACGACCTGCACTACACCCACGCCCACGATTCCACCGCGCACGAGGCGTTGCTCTGTGTGCAGTCTGGCAGCACTCTGCTAGACCCAAACCGCTTCAAGTTCGATGGCAAAGAGTATTACCTCAAGTCGCCAGCCGAAATGCGCAAGATTTTCGCCGACCACCCAGAGGCCTGCGACAACACTCTGTTAGTAGCCGAACGCTGCGATGTCTCGTTTGCCAAGCGTGATCTTATGCCGCGCTTCCCAGTGCCGGAGGGCTACACCGAAGACACCTGGTTCGAGGCCGAGGTCATGGCTGGCATGGACCGTCGTTACAACGGCAACGTTCCAGAGATTCAGGCCAAGCAGGCCAAGTACGAGGTTGAGGTCATCGTCAAGATGGGCTTCCCTGGCTACTTCCTCGTGGTTGCAGACTTCATCGCCTGGGCACGCTCCCAGGGCATCCGCGTTGGTCCGGGGCGTGGTTCGGCCGCTGGCTCCATCGTGGCCTACGCAATGGGCATCACCGAACTAGACCCGGTTCACCACGGTCTCATTTTCGAGCGCTTCCTAAACCCAGAGCGCGTCTCGATGCCCGATATCGATATCGACTTCGACGACCGTCGCCGCGGCGAGGTTATCCGCTACGTTTCGCAGAAGTACGGCTCAGACCGAGTTGCTCAGATTGTCACTTACGGCACCATCAAGGCCAAGCAGTCACTCAAAGACTCGGCCCGTGTTCTGGGCATGCCTTACTCGGTTGGCGAGAAGCTAACCAAGGCAATGCCACCAATGGTGCTGGGAAAGGATGTCTCCCTCGGAGACATCATGAATAAGCCGGCTACCAAAGAAGAAGACGAGAAGAGCCGCTACAAAGAGGGCCAAGAGTTCCGCGATATCGTGGCCGCAGACGAAGACTCGGCCAAAACCCTAGAACTTGCCATGGGCCTCGAGGGTCTAAAGCGCCAGTGGGGTGTGCACGCCGCCGGTGTAATCATGTCGGCGGAGCCGCTCATCGATGTGCTTCCAATCATGAAGCGCGAAGACGATGGCGCCATCATCACCCAGTTCGACCAACCACCCTGCGACGACCTCGGTCTGCTCAAGATGGACTTCCTGGGCCTTCGAAACCTCACCGTACTAGACGATGCCCTGGCCGAAATCAAAAACAACCGCGGCCAGACCGTGGTGCTGGAAGATCTAGACCTAGATAAAGACCAGCCAACCTACGATCTGCTCTCCCGTGGAGACACCCTGGGCGTGTTCCAGCTAGATGGCGGCGCCATGCGCAGCTTGCTTCGTATGCTGCGTCCAAGCGAATTCGAGCACATCTCGGCAGTGATTGCGCTGTATCGCCCAGGTCCAATGGGTATGAACTCGCACACCAACTACGCCCAGCGTAAAAACGGTGTTCAGGCCATCGATGCCATTCACCCAGAGCTCGAAGGCCCGCTGGCCGAGGTTCTGGGCCCAACCTACGGTCTAATCGTTTACCAAGAGCAGGTTATGGCCGTGGCTCAAAAGGTGGCAAACTTCACGCTTGGACAAGCCGACGTGCTTCGTCGTGCCATGGGTAAGAAGAAGAAGGAAGAGCTAGACAAGCAGTACGAGGGCTTCTCTGGCGGCATGAAAGAGAACGGCTACTCCGAGGCCGCCATCAAGGTTCTCTGGGAAACCCTGCTTCCATTCGCCGACTACGCCTTCAACAAGGCGCACTCCGCCGCCTATGGTGTGCTCAGCTACTGGACCGCCTACCTCAAGGCCAACTTCCCGGCCGAGTACATGGCCGCGCTGCTCACCTCGGTGCGCGATAGCAAAGACAAACTTGGCCTCTACCTAAACGAATGTCGCCGCAGCGGCATCCAGGTGCTGGCCCCAGACGTAAACGCGTCCTTCGCCGCCTTCACAGCGGTAGGCGGAGACATCCGCTTTGGCCTGGGCGCGGTTCGCAACGTGGGCCTAAACGTGGTTGAGGGCATTGTGGCCGCGCGTAAAGAGAAGGGCGCCTTCACCTCCTTCAGCGACTTCCTCAAGAAGGTGCCTGCTGTGGTCTGCAACAAGCGCACCATCGAATCGCTCATCAAGGCCGGTGCCTTCGATTCGCTAGGTCACTCACGTCGCGCGCTCTCCGAGATCTTCGAAGAGGCCGTAGACACCGAGATTGGCGTCAAGCGCAACGAAGCCCAGGGTCAGGTAGACCTATTCGGAGACTTCTTCGACGAGATCGATGCCGGCGTTGTGGTTCCAGAGCTTTCAGAGTGGCCAAAGCGCGAGAAGCTTGCCTACGAGCGCGACATGCTTGGCCTTTATGTGTCAGACCACCCGCTGGCCGGGCGTGAAGAGCAGATCAGTCGCCACTCCGACATGTCCATTGTCGAAATTAACGAGCAGAGCGTGCCCGAAGAGGGCGAGGCCGCCCCGGTTGGCCGACGCCTCAAAGACGGCGACACCCTGGCAGTTGCCGGTCTGATCACCTCGGTGGCTCACAAGGTGGCTCGCGCCAGCGGTAATCCCTGGGCTGCGGTGTCACTTGAAGACTTCAGCGGCGAGCTGCAGGTTACCTTCATGGGCAAGGCCTACAACGAGTTCTCCAGCTATCTGCTGCCAGACCAGGTGGTTGTGGTGCGGGGTCGTCTGCGCGAACGCGACGAGGCCTTCAGCCTCAGTGCCTTCAGCGTAGAAATCTTGGAGGCCGGAGCAGAGGTTACTGCCGCTCCGGTTCAGATTCGTATTCCGGCCACCGATGCCACCCGCGAAACCCTGGTAGAGCTCGACCGAATTCTGCGCGAGTACAAGGGCAAGACCGAGGTTTACATCACCCTAACCGGGCAGGGCGAAGACCAACTCTTTGCACTGCCAAACCGGGTGAAGGTTGGCGCCGAACTCTATGCCGAGCTCAAGGTTTTGCTTGGTAGGTCTGCTCTGGCGGCGGTTCCAAATGAGATTGACCTACCACCGGACACCGGACCAGTGGAGATTGCCGATGGCTCCGACGGAATCCACAACGATATCCCCGAAGCGCCACCAGAGGACCCTATTTACTAGGGGTTTGGGCTTGCCCGATTAGAAAGCGCTTGGCCGTTAGGTGTGGCGTTCTAGCTCTCTGGCTCTCTGGCTTAGGAGAGCGCTGCTCCGGTTTGGCGGTAGCTGCGCTGGTAATAAAGCAGCGCCTCATCTTGCTGGCCTTCGGCTCCGGCAATCACATCCGAAACCACAACCGCATTGTTTTCAATGTTGATCACCTGGCGAACCTTGCAGATCAAAACCGAGGTAGCCGCCTCAAACACCGGCATTCCGTGTGGTCCGCGGCTCCAGTCCTCAGTGGTGAAGCGCTTGGTGTGATCCGCGGCCATGCGCTGAGCCAGCTCGAGGTTGGCCTCGCCCAAGGTGTGGATTGCAATGTATTCGGCGTTTGAGATTGCGGTCCAGCTGCTGGCGCCTCGGGCCACCGAGAACATCACCAGCGGGGGAGTGGCACCCAGCGAGGTCATGGATGTTGCGGTGAATCCAACCGGATTGCCCTGGTCGTCGTTGGTGGTGATTACCGCTACGCCCGAGGCGTGACGGCGGAAGCTGGCGCGAAGGGCATCGGTGGCATCTGCGTTGGCCGAAAAATCAAACATGCTATTCCTTACGAGGTTCTATGCCTAGCCTAACCGCCAATAGAATTGGGTGATTCCCCGAAAGGACCCGCGTGGCAAACACTCCGATTCGCCTGCTCAATCTGACCGAGCAGGGATTTAGCAACTCCGAAGTCAACGCTCTGGTGCCGCGCGCCAGCATTGACATCGAAATTGCGCTCGAATCGGTGCGCCCGCTAATCACCGATGTGGCTAAGCGTGGTGCCGAAGCAGTTATCGAAGTGACCATCGCTCGCGATGGTGTGGACCCAAGCCCGCTTCGCGTGGAGCAAGCCGAGATCGATGCTGCCGTCGCGGCACTCGACCCACAGCTGCGCACCGCCATCGAAGAGTCAATCAGCCGTGTTCGTCAGGTATCGGTGGCAAACCTGCCGCAAAACACCACGGTCGAACTCGCGCCCGGAGCCTTGGTACACCAGCGCTGGCAGCCGGTCGACTCGGTTGGTCTCTACGTTCCAGGCGGCAAGGCCGTTTATCCGTCGTCGGTGATCATGAACGTGGTTCCGGCTCAGGTTGCCGGTGTGCCTCGCCTGGCCATTGCATCACCAGCCCAAAAAGACTTTGCTGGACGCCCGCACCCAACCGTGCTGGCCACCGCTGGCCTGCTCGGTGTCACCGAGATCTACTCGATGGGTGGTCCGGCCGCCGTTGCCGCCTTTGCTTACGGCATGGCTCAACTTCCAATGGAGCCGGTTCAGCTGGTTACCGGACCGGGCAACATCTACGTCACTGCCGCCAAGCGTGCCTTGCGCGGCAAGATCGGCATCGACAGCGAGGCAGGCACCACCGAGATTCTGGTGCTGGCCGATGCCACCGCAGATGCCCGCCTAATTGCCTACGACCTGGTGAGCCAGGCCGAGCACGACGAGGCTGCGGCTTCGGTGCTGGTCACCACCAGCCTGTCGTTGGCCGAGGAGGTCATCGCTTTGCTGCCGGAAATTGTTGCGGCTACCCACCACAGTGAGCGCGTTGCCACCGCCCTGGCCGGCCAGCAGTCTGCCATCGTGGTTGTAGCCGACTGGGATGATGCCATTCGCTTCACCAACGAGTACGCCACCGAGCACCTTGAAATCCACTCGGTGGACGACCGCACCACAGCCCGCCGCATCACCAACGCCGGCGCCATCTTCCTTGGCAAGTACTCTCCGGTGAGCCTGGGCGATTACATGGCGGGTTCCAGTCACGTTTTGCCCACCGGGCAGCAGGCCAAATTCGGTTCTGGTTTGGGTGTCCACTCGTTTGTCAGGGCCCAGCAAATCATCGATTACTCTCAGACCGGCCTAGGCGGCATTGCCAAGCTGGTTGAAGGTTTCGCTGCGGCCGAGGGGCTTCCTGCCCACGGTGAGGCTGTGAAGGCCCGTTTCGAGGCCTAAAACACCACATCTAGTGTCGACGTGTTCATCTCGACGCTAGATATTGTTTCTTTTTGGTTAATTATTTAAAACTTTTTTGCCCAATTTGGGCCCAAAAACCTTCAAGTTCCGCGTGATTACGCCACTTTTTCCCTCGACACGCCGATTTTTTTCAAATTTGAATTTGCCGTGTACTGACCACAAGATATAGGGGCAGGCAACAAGATTGTGTCTATATCTTGTGCATTTAGTTACTTATTGCGTTTTAGGAGAGGGGCCAAAGATGCATTGTCCATTTTGCCGTTTCCCAGACTCACGAGTAATGGATTCGCGCACCTCAGACGACGGTTCGGCGATTCGCCGCCGCCGTCAGTGCCCGCAGTGCGGATCACGTTTTTCCACCATGGAGACTGCGTCTCTCATGGTCATCAAGCGAAACGGCGTGACCGAGCCCTTCAGCCGCGACAAGATCGTCAACGGTGTTCGAAAGGCCTGCCAGGGACGTCCGGTTACCGATGGTGACTTGGCGTTGATGGCACAGGCGGTTGAGGAAGCGATTCGTGGCACCGGTGTGGCACAGATCGAGGCCAACGATGTCGGACTAGCCATCTTGGAACCACTTCGCAAGCTTGATGAAGTTGCCTTCATGCGGTTTGCAAGCGTGTACCAGGGCTGGGAAAGTCTCGATGACTTTGAGGCGGCCATCAAGCTACTGCGTCTAGAGCACGCCGATACCGGCGCCGCTTCAGGCAAATAGCCAAAAGCTGCACCAGATACAAAACCAAAGATTTAGCAAAACCAAACAAATTACAGACAAAGAACAACTAAGGGAAAGGGAGAAGGCAGTGACTGATACCACCGCTTTCACCGGCGCTAACAACGCTGGAACCGGCAAGGGCTTGACCATTGACCGGATTTACACCACTGAGGGTGTACACCCGTACGACCAGGTTTCCTGGGAGTACCGCGATGTAGTGCAGACCAACTGGAAGAACGGCGAGGTGATCTTTGAGCAGCGCGGCGTAGAGTTCCCTGAGTTCTGGAGCATCAACGCCAGCACCATCGTTACCACCAAGTACTTCCGTGGCGCCCAGGGCACCCCAGAGCGCGAGTACAGCCTTCGTCAGCTGATCAACCGTGTGGTTCACACCTACACCGAGGCCGGCCGCAAGTTTGGTTACTTCGCCAACGAAGAAGACGCAGTCATCTTCGACCACGAGCTGACCTACATGCTGCTAAACCAGGTGTTCTCGTTCAACTCGCCAGTATGGTTCAACGTTGGTACCAAGAGCCCACAGCAGGTTTCGGCTTGCTTCATCCTCTCCGTAGACGACTCGATGGAATCGATCCTCAACTGGTACCGCGAAGAGGGAATGATCTTCAAGGGTGGTTCGGGTGCAGGCCTTAACCTCTCCCGCATCCGCTCCAGCAAGGAACTGCTCAAGAACTCGGGTGGCTCAGCTTCGGGTCCAGTTTCGTTCATGCGCGGTGCAGACGCCTCTGCAGGAACCATCAAGTCGGGTGGCGCTACCCGTCGTGCAGCCAAGATGGTTGTTCTCGACGTAGACCACCCAGACATCGAAGAGTTCATCGAGACCAAGGCCTCGGAAGAGAAGAAGATTCGTGTTCTTCGCGACGCCGGTTACGACATGGAGCTCGGTGGCAAGGACATCAACTCGGTCCAGTATCAGAACGCCAACAACTCGGTGCGCGTAAACGCAGAGTTCATGCAGGCAGTTGAAAACGGTGGCAAGTTCGGTCTTCGTGCCCGCACCACCGGTGAGGTCATCGAAGAGGTTGACGCCCGCGAACTATTCGACAAGATTGCTCTTGCCGCTTGGGAGTGTGCCGACCCTGGTATCCAGTACGACGACATCATCAACGACTGGCACACCTGCCCTGAGTCGGGTCGAATCACTGGTTCGAACCCTTGCTCGGAGTACATGCACCTCGACAACTCGTCTTGCAACCTGGCCTCGCTCAACCTTCTGAAGTTCTTGAACCCAGATGGCTCGTTCGACACCGCCAAGTTCACCAAGGCATCCGAGCTGATCATCACCGCCATGGACATCTCGATCTCGTTCGCAGACTTCCCAACTCAGCCAATCGGTGACACCACTCGTGCCTTCCGTCAGCTGGGTATCGGTTACGCCAACCTTGGCGCCCTGCTTATGGCTATCGGTGTTCCTTACGACAGCAACGAAGGCTTCGCTCTTGCAGCAGCCATCACCTCGCTGATGTCGGCAGCAACCTACCGCCGTTCGGCAGAGCTTGCCGCAGTGGTTGGTGCCTACGACGGTTACGCCAAGAACAAGAACGGCCACGACCGCGTCATGCACAAGCACGAGGCTGCCAACGCTCAGCTTGTTCCTGCCACCAGCATCGATGCAGCTGTTATCGCCGCTGCTACCGAGCAGTGGGCGCTAAACACCGCTATCGGTACCGAGAACGGCTGGCGCAACTCGCAGATCTCGCTCTTGGCTCCAACCGGAACCATCGGCTTCATGATGGACTGCGACACCACTGGTATCGAGCCAGACTTCTCGCTGGTCAAGTACAAGAAGCTATCCACCGGTGGCTCGATGCAGATCGTGAACCAGACCATTCCGTTCGCACTGCACCGTCTTGGCTACTCGCAGGAGACCATCGAGGCAATCGTTGACCACATCAGCCAGCACGGCCACGTGGTAGACGCTCCAGGCCTCAAGACTGAGCACTACGCCATCTTCGACACCGCAGTTGGTATCCGCGCAATCGAGCCAATGGGTCACGTTCGTATGATGGCTGCAGTTCAGCCATTCCTTTCGGGCGCCATCAGCAAGACCGTCAACATGCCAGAGACCGCAACCAAGGAAGAGATCGCAGACGTCTACTTCCAGGGTTGGAAGCTTGGCCTGAAGGCACTTGCTATCTACCGCGACAACTGCAAGGTTGGCCAGCCACTTAGCGACGCTAAGGCGAAGACCGAGACCAAGACCGTTGAGGCTTCGGCAGAGGCTCCAGCATCGAACCCAGGCCTAAGCCGCCCAGTTCGTAAGCGTCTTCCAAAGTCGCGTCCAAGCAACACCATCTCGTTCACCGTTGGTGGCGCAGAGGGTTACATGACCGCTGGTTCGTACCCAGACGGTGGCTTGGGCGAGGTATTCATCAAGCTGGGTAAGCAGGGTTCCACCCTGGCCGGTGTAATGGACGCCTTCTCGATCGCTGTTTCGATTGGCCTTCAGTACGGTGTACCGCTAGAGACCTTCGTTCAGAAGTTCACCAACTTCTCGTTCGAGCCTGCTGGTATGACCGACGACAAGGACATCCGTATGGCCAAGTCGCTGATGGACTACATCTTCCGTCGCTTGGCTCTGGACAACCTACCTGCCGACACCCGTTCGGCTCTGGGCATCCTCACCGCCGATGAGCGCAGTGCGGCCCTAGACACCGGTTCGTACCCAGCAGTTGTCGCCGAGGCTCCAGCAGCACCAGCTGCAGCAGCCCCAGAGGCAGCTCCAGTGGCTGAAGTTGCAGCAGCACCAGTTGCCGTTGCAGTAGAGATCACCAAGAAGGAAGTTCACTCCAGCGCCGAGCTGTTCGAACTGCTTCAGGGCAAGGAATCTGACGCACCACTCTGCATGAACTGTGGAATCAAGATGCGTCCGGCCGGTTCGTGCCACGTCTGCGAAGGCTGTGGCTCAACCTCGGGTTGCTCGTAAACCGCAGCAAATCTAAACAGGCAGGCTCCGCTTCGGCGGGGCCTGTCTGCTTTAACTTGGGTAACCTTAAAGCGTGTTCTATCAGTTTGTCTTCAAGACCTTTTTCACCAAGCTAGACCCAGAGTGGATTCACCACGTGGTGGTTCGCGGCATCCGCATCGGCAAGGCCTTGGGCGTCACCAAGATCGGTGCCCTGGCACCCACCGAGGGAAAGCCAATCACGGCCTTTGGTCTAACCTTCAACGGTCCTTTTGGTCTGGCCGCCGGCTTCGACAAGAACGCAGTTGCCATTCGTGCCCTGGGCGATCTGGGCTTTAGCCACGTTGAGATTGGCACGGTTACCGCCCTGGCGCAGCCGGGCAACCCAAAGCCACGCCTATTCCGTCTACCGGCAGATCGCGCGCTCATCAACCGCATGGGCTTCAACAACGAAGGCGCCCACGTCGTGGCCCATCGCCTCGGTGCCCTGCGCGCCCGCTACGGCAGCAATCTGCCCATCATCGGCGTAAACATCGGCAAGAGCAAGGTCACCGAAGTGGCCGATGCCGCCGGCGACTACCGCACCAGCGCAAAGCTGCTGGCGCCCTTTGCCGACTACCTAGCCGTAAACGTTTCGTCTCCCAACACCCCGGGCCTTCGCTCGCTGCAGGACGTTGCGGCCCTTCGACCAATCCTCGAGGCAGTGTTGGAAGAGAGCCTTGGCTTGCCGGTCTTGGTGAAGATTGCACCAGACCTGGCCGACGAAGATATTTTGGCAGTGGCCGATCTAGCCCTAGAACTCGGCTTGGCCGGCGTGATTGCCACCAACACCACCATCGGCCGCGAGGGTCTCAATACCTCGGCAGCACGCATCGCCGAGATCGGTGCCGGAGGGCTCTCTGGAGCGCCGCTGAAGGCCCGTTCCTTGGCTGTGCTTGATCTTTTGGCAGCCAAGCTAGCCGGAAAGATCGCCATCGTTTCGGTGGGAGGCGTGGAGACCGCTGCCGAGGTAACCGAGCGGTTGCAGCACGGCGCCACCCTGGTGCAGGGCTACACCGGTTTCATCTATGAGGGCCCATTCTGGGCTCGTCGACTAAACCGCAACAGCAAGTAGGCTGCGGCCAAAAAACGAAAAAGCACCCGCCACCAACAGGTGACGGGTGCTTTTTTGCTTACTAATAACTACTTCTTCTTGGAGCCACGACCAACGGTTGGCTTTGGGGTGCGCATGATGCGCAGCTGAGTGGCGCGAACGATGGCGTACCAGCCCAGGCCGCTCTCAAGCTTTGACTCGCCAAACTTCTCGGCGATGGTTGCCTTTACCTTGCGGTTGATGAAGATGCCGTCAACCACGATGCCGGCCAGAACCAGCCACATGGTGAGCACTAGGCCAAGCTGCAGGGCTGGGCTGTTGATTCCGCTTAGGAACAGCACCAAAACCATTACCGGAATCATTAGTTCACCAATGGTGAGGCGGGCGTCAACGATGTCGCGAGCCATCTTCTTCTGTGGGCCGCGGTCGCGAACTAGGAGGTAGCGGTCGTCGCCGGCTGCGATGCCGTCGCGGGCACGCTTGCGCTCTGCCGCTGCCTTCTCTTTGGCGGCCTTCTTGGCCTCAGGAGACTTGTCGCCAACGATTGGCTTAAAGTTTGCAGACTCTTGGGTCTTGCGGGAAGGAGTTGCCTTGCCCTTGCCAGCGCTCTTGCTGGTTGGCTCGATATCGGTCATCAAAATCCTTGATTAGTGGCGTGTTCAATAAGATTACCTCTATGTCGCAAGCCTCAGAGTTGAACCCAGACCTCGTTTCGCAGTCGGAGAAATTTGTAGCCGGAAGATTCGCCAAGGCAGTGGGAACCTTGGGCGATCTGGTACGCATTCCCGGCATCGCCTGGGATGCCTTCGACCCACACAACCTCGAGCGTTCGGCCACCGCAGTAGCCGATCTGCTTGAGGGCACCGGGCTGTTCGACTGGGTTGAACTGCGCCGCGCTCCGCTAGCCACCGACCCAGAGAAGTTTGGCGCCCCGGCCGTTCTGGCCCGCCGCGCGGCAAAGAATGGTGCACCGCAGATCTTGCTTTACGCTCACCACGATGTGCAGCCTCCCGGCGATGCCAGCCAGTGGCAAACCCCCGAATTCCAGCCCACCATCCGTGATGGCCGCATGTATGGCCGCGGAGCAGCCGACGACAAGGCCGGCATCGTTGCCCACATCACTGCCCTCGAGACCATCAAGGCAGTCTTGGGTACCAACTTTGACCTGGGAATCACCTGCTTTATCGAGGGGGAGGAGGAGGCCGGTAGCCCGTCCTTCCGCAACTTCCTCGAGCAAAATCGCGAGGACCTAAACAGCGATGTGATCGTGGTAGCCGACTCGGGCAACTGGTCCACCGAGGTGCCGGCAATCACCACCACCCTTCGCGGCTTGGTGTCGCAGGTCATCGAGATTCGCACCCTTGACCACGCCCTGCACAGCGGAATGTTTGGGGGAGTGGTGCCGGACGCCATGCTGGCGCTAATCAAGCTGCTGGCCACCCTGCACGACGACCAGGGCAACGTTGCTGTGTCTGGCTTGGTAAACGGCAAGGCAGCAGACCTCGATTACACCGAAGCCGATGTGCGCCGCGACAGCGGAGTGCTTGATTCGGTGTCGCTGATTGGCGATGGCACCATTTTGGACCGCAACTGGACCAAGCCGGCCATCACGGTCATCGGAATCGACGGCCAGTCGGTTGCCCTCAGCAGCAACACCTTGCTTCCTACGGCCAAGGCCAAGATCTCGATGCGTATCGCTCCTGGGCAAGAGCCAGAGGACGCCCTGGGGCTGCTTCGCGCTCACCTGGAGGCCAATCTGCCATTCGGCGCACAGATCAGCTACCTGGAGACCGAGCTGGGCCGCCCATTTGCCGCCGACAGCAGTGGTTGGGCCAAGTCACTGATGGAGTCGGCGCTGACCAGCGCTTTTGGCTTGCCATCGGTGGATATCGGCATCGGAGGCTCGATTCCGTTCATCGCAGACCTCATCGAACTGTTCCCGGCCGCCCAGATTTTGGTGACCGGTGTGGAGGACCCCGATTCCCGCGCCCACAGCCCAAACGAATCGGTGGACCTAGCCAGCCTGCGCAAGGCCATTTTGGCGGAAGCTTTACTTCTTTTGGGAAGCAATTCGAAGCAAAACTGATTTACAATTTAGAAATCCTCCGCAATAACCAAAGGACTGCAGATGACCGACCTAATTACTCTTGAAGAGACCACCGCTCGCGGCATTTCGCTCACCGATGTTGCCACCGCCAAGGTCAAGGCTCTGGTTTCGGCCGAGGGTCGCGACGACCTGCGTCTGCGCGTAGCTGTTCAGCCTGGTGGCTGCAGCGGCCTCATCTACCAGCTGTACTTCGACGAGACCATGGCAGACGGCGACTCCATCACCACTTTCGGCGATGTTGAGGTAATCGTTGACCCAATGTCGGTGCCTTACCTAGATGGCGCAACCATCGACTTCGAGGACACCATTCAGAAGCAGGGTTTCACCATCGACAACCCAAACGCTCAGGGTTCATGCGCCTGTGGCGACAGCTTCAACTAAGCATTCTTAGAGTTTCAACCGCAATCCCGCCTCTGGAGAGGCGGGATTAGCGTTTTAAGCCCAGCCTCGCCAACAAAAACCATTGGGTTTTGGGTTGCATTTGAGCGATTTCTGGCAATCACCGGATGCATCGGGGAATAGGATAGAGGCGTAACAATTGCAATTTTTTGAAGGGTCGATTGTGCTACCTAAGCGCCGAATGAAGTGGGCCGCAATTCCGGCCGCCGCTTCCTTGCTCCTGCTTACCGGTTGCTCTGCAGAGCAGCTGTCGAAGGGTTATGAACCCGGTTCGGGCAAGACCACCAACCACACCGCGTCCATCGTGGGTCTTTGGAACACCTCTTGGATCGTTCTGCTGATCGTTGGTGCCATCGCTTGGGGTCTTCTGGCCTGGGCAATGGTTGCTTACCGCCGCCGCAAGGGAGACACCTCGCTGCCGGTTCAGCTTCGCTACAACATGCCAATCGAAACCCTGTTCACAGTGGTTCCGTTCATCATCACCGTTGGTTTCTTTGCGTTCACCGCTAAGACCATGACCGCCATCGAAACCCCAAACAACGCTCACGAGATTGTTCAGGTAATCGGTAAGCAGTGGTCGTGGGACTTCAACTACACCACCGAGAACACCTACGACTCTGGTGTTCAGTACCAGGACGGTGCCAACGCCAAGACTGAGGCCACCCTTCCAACCCTTTGGTTGGTAAAGGACAAGCCAGTAGAGATCGACCTAACCTCGCGCGACGTTATTCACTCGTTCTGGGTTATCGACTTCCTCTACAAGAAGGACATGTTCCCAGGTCGTACCAACAAGATCTTCTTCACTCCAACCGAGTTTGGAACCTTCGCTGGTAAGTGTGCCGAGCTCTGTGGCGAGTTCCACAGCGCCATGCTCTTCAACGTCAAGGTTGTAGACCAGGCTCAGTACGACACCCACATCGCCGCCCTCAAGGCTGCCGGCAACGTTGGCCAGCTGGGTCTAGACCTTAACCGCAACCTGAACGCGCCTGGCCGCGGTCTTCAGAACAACTAAGGAAATACGAAGATGGCTCAGAACAAGTCCAAGGGTCGTATCCTGGTCGACTGGATCACTACTACCGATCACAAGAAGATTGGTTACCTGTACCTAATCACCTCGTTCGTGTACTTCATCATCGCCGGCATCATGGCGCTGGTAATCCGCGCCCAGCTGGCAATGCCGGGTCTGTCGGTTGTTGCTACCCACGAGCAGTACAACCAGCTCTTCACCATGCACGGCACCATCATGCTGCTGATGTTTGCAACCCCGCTGTTCGCTGGTTTTGCCAACGTCATCATGCCGGTACAGATTGGTGCACCGGATGTGGCTTTCCCACGTCTTAACGCCATTGCTTACTGGTTCTACTTCTTTGGTTCGTTTGTTGCTGTTGCCGGTTACTTCACCCCTCAGGGTGCCGCCGGCTTCGGTTGGTTCGCTTACCAGCCACTAGCAAACACCACCTTCACCCCAGGCATCGGTGGAGACCTATGGGTCTTCGGTCTGGCACTCAGTGGTTTCGGTACCATCATGGGTGGTGTCAACTTCATCACCACCATCCTCACCATGCGTGCGCCTGGTATGACCATGTTCCGTCTGCCAATCTTCACCTGGAACACCCTGGTTACCTCCATCCTGGTAATCATGTGTTTCCCACCGCTAGCAGCTGCGCTGTTTGCTATGGGTGCAGACCGCCGCTTCGGTGCTCACCTGTTTGACCCAGCCAACGGTGGCCCAATGCTTTGGCAGCACCTGTTCTGGTTCTTCGGTCACCCAGAGGTTTACATCTTGGCCCTGCCGTTCTTCGGTGTGGTTTCCGAGGTATTCCCGGTCTTCAGCCGCAAGCCAATCTTTGGTTACAAGACCCTGGTCTACGCAACCATCGCCATTGCTGCGCTGTCGATGACCGTTTGGGCTCACCACATGTACGTAACCGGAGACGTGCTTCTGCCGTTCTTCGCTCTGACTACCATGCTTATTGCGGTTCCTACCGGTGTGAAGGTATTCAACTGGATCGGTACCCTGTGGCGCGGTTCGGTTACCTTCGAAACCCCGATGGTATTCGCACTGGGCTTCCTCACCACCTTCATCTTCGGTGGTCTTACCGGTGTAATTCTGGCTTCGCCAGCACTCGACTACCAGCTGTCGGACAGCTACTTCGTGGTTGCTCACTTCCACTACGTAGTGTTCGGTACCGTTGTGTTCGCCATGTTCGCAGGCTTCTACTTCTGGTGGCCAAAGTTCACCGGCAAGATGCTAAACGAGACCCTTGGCAAGATCCACTTCTGGCTGCTATTCATCGGTTTCCACACCACCTTCCTTATCCAGCACTGGCTAGGTGTAATGGGTATGCCACGTCGTTACTACTCGTACCTATCGAGCGACGGCTTCGGCGACCTAAACATGATCTCCACCATCGGTGCAGCCATCCTGGCAACCTCGATGATTCCATTCCTATGGAACGTTTACCTAACCGCTCGCAAGGGCGTAAAGGTAACCACCAACGACCCATGGGGCTACGGACGCTCGCTGGAGTGGGCAACTGGTTCGCCTTTCCCACGCCACAACTTCACCTCGATCCCTCGTGTTCGTTCGGAGTCGCCAGCGTTTGACCTAAACCACCCAGAGTTTGCTGCTCCAGAAGCACAGGCAGAAAAGGTAAAGGGCTAAAGCCATGAAGACTAACGCAAAGCTGTTTTACCTACTAACCGTTTTCTACCTGGTAGACGCCATTGCCTACGGCATCTGGTCTTACAACGCTTCGGTTCCTAGCGGTGTCTATGGTGGCAAGCACGTTGAGATCATCGGTACCGCCGCTATCGGCATGCTGGTGTTCCTAAGTGGCTTCATCGCCTTCTACATCAACAACACCGCCAAGCACGCTGGTGGCATCCTTCCTGAGGACAACCAGACTGGCAACATCGAAGACGGCGACGCCGAGATGGGCTTCTACAGCCCATGGTCGTGGTGGCCACTGGCATTGGGTATCTTCTGTGCCCTAACCTTCGCTTCGTTGGCTGTTGGCTGGTGGATGACCTTCATCGCAGTTCCTCTGGCACTGGTTGCGGTTATCGGCTTCGTATTTGAGTACAGCCGCGGACAGCACGCCCACTAAGTTTCAACTTCACAGAAGGCCCGTCTTCGGACGGGCCTTCTGCGTTTAAGGGCCAACGCTGAATCGGGCCTGGCGCGTACTTAGGTTTGACAGTGGCTGCCACAGGCAACTCAGGAATGGCGGGCACCCGCTCTGCACCGGGGTGAGGGGAGCATGCCTACCAGCTCAACGCTTGGCGTGGGGGAGTGTGCCACCGTACAAGGCTCGTAGAGCGGGTGAATACCGTAAACCCACCTACCAGAAGACTGCAGCTATTCGTAGGCTTCAGCACGGCCTGGGAGTCTTGATCTTCGCCCTAAGAACTGTCTGGGACCCTTGATCTTCGCCTTCAGCACGGCCTGGGAGTCTTGATCTTCGGCCACGCCACCGATGGCTGCCCAAACTCCCAAAGATCTTTCTCGTGGATTCACAAAGGGGAGTGGCGCCAGGTCCCACCCTGCAACATCAGGTTAAAGCAATGGACCCCGCCGAAGCGGGGTCCATCTGAGAGCTTTAGCAGGGGCTGTTAGGCCTTTGGCTTGCGAGGTGCGCGAGTGGCCTTCTTAGGGGCTTCTACGGAGGCTTGCGCCTCGTGGGACTCAGCTGCAACCTCGTGGTGAGCGTGGTGCTCGTGGGCTGCTGCTAGCTCGATGGCGCCAACTGGTGCAACGCGGTCCTCGAAGTAGAAGCGGCTTAGCGAAGCACGCATGCGGGCAGCCATGGTGATCTTGCCCTGCTTGTTAGGGCGAGCCACGGTTGGCTGGTGGTCGATGAAGTCGACCAACTTGTACATTTCGTGCTCGTCAATCGCGGCGTGAACTTCCTGGTACTCACCGTGAGGTAGACGAATGATTCGACCAGTCTCACGACCGTGAAGCACAATCTCGCGGTCCTTGCGCTGCAGGCTGAGGCAAACACGCTTGGTGATTAGGAATGCCACGATAGGCAGAACAATCAGCGAGATCTGCAGAGTGGTCAGAACGTTGTTCAGGCTCAGCAGGAAGTGAGTTGCGATGAGGTCTGTCGATGCTCCGGCCCAAAGCACTGCGTAGAAGGTCATTCCGGCAGCACCGATTGCGGTACGGGTAGGAGCGTTACGTGGACGGTCTAGCACGTGGTGTTCGCGCTTGTCGCCGGTTACCCAAGCTTCGAAGAATGGGTAGAAGGCAACGACTGCCATGAAGACCACGAGCACGAGGATTGGAAGCAGGATGTTCCAAGACCAGGTGTAAGGACCGGTAACAACCTCAAGGTGGGTTGGAGCCAGACGCAGCGCACCATCGGCGAAACCGATGTACCAGTCAGGCTGGGTACCAGCGGAAACTGGCGATGGGTCGTAGCCACCGTACAGCCAGATTGGGTTGATGGTTGCGGTTGCAGCTACCAGCATCAGCACACCGAAGACTACGAAGAAGAATCCTCCGGCCTTGGCAACGTAAACAGGCATCAGTGGGTAGCCAACAACGTTGTCGTCGCGGCGTCCTGGGCCCGAGTAGTGGGTGTGCTTGTGGATTACCACCATGAACAAGTGGATCACGATGAAAATCAGGATGAATGCTGGGATCAGCAGGATGTGAAGGCTGTACAGACGGGCAACAATGTGCTCGCCTGGGAATTCGCCACCGAAGAGCATCGACGAGATGTAGGCACCGATTACAGGTACGCCCTTGATCATGCCGTCGATGATGCGAAGACCGTTGCCCGAAAGCAGGTCATCTGGAAGCGAGTAGCCGGTGAAGCCACCAGCCATAGCCAACACGAACAGTGCGAAACCAACAACCCAGTTGATTTCACGAGGCTTGCGGAATGCACCGGTGAAGAACACGCGCATCATGTGAAGACCAGCGGCAGCCACGAACAGCAGGGCTGCCCAGTGGTGAAGCTGGCGCATCAGCAGACCGCCGCGAACCTCAAACGAGATGTCCAGAGCCGACTTGTAAGCAATCGACATCTCGGCACCCTTTAGAGGACCGTAGACGCCGTCGTAGATAACCGAGGTCATCGCTGGCTGGAAGAAGAAGGTGAGGAAGGTACCCGAAAGTAGTAGCACTAGGAACGAGTACAGGGCTACTTCACCCAGCATGAAGGACCAGTGGTCCGGGAAGATCTTGCGACCAAACTCCTTGAGGATGCCAGCTACACCAACGCGCTCGTCGAGGTAGTTGGCGGTGCCTGCGAGGAATCCGCCCTTCTTGGCGGTAGCAGTTGCGTTGCTCATTAGGCGGTACGCTCCCAGAAGCTAGGGCCAACTGGCTCACTGAAATCGCCCTTGGCGATCAGGTAGCCCTCGGCGTCGACGGTGATCTGAAGTTGAGGCAGTGGACGGCTAGCAGGACCGAAGACAACTTCGCAGTCGTTTGCTAGGTCGAAGGTGGACTGGTGGCAAGGGCAGAGCAGGTGGTGGGTGTGCTGCTCGTAAAGTGCCACTGGGCAACCAACGTGAGTACAAATCTTGCTGTAAGCAACGATGCCCTGGTAACCCCAGTCGAGTTCCTTCTGGCTGTGCACATCGGCTGGGTCTAGGCGAACCAAGAGAACCGCTGCCTTTGCCTTCTGCTCTAGCATGTCTGGGCGCTCGTTTAGGCCCTCAGGAATGACGTGGAACACCGAACCGATGGTGACGTCCGAAGCCTTGATTGGGGTTCCGGTTGGGTCGGTGGTTAGGCGAGCGCCCTTGGTCCACATGGTGTGGCGCAGGGTGCCGGTTGGGTTTGGGTCTACAGTCATGTCCTTGAAAAGAACGATGCCTGGAAGTGGGAACAGAGCCAGCGCACCGTATAGGCTGCGGCGGATCAGCTTGCGACGGCTGAAGCCAGACTCCTGGTTGGCAAGGTTGACGATCTCAACTGCACGAGCACGTACATCTTCAGAACCACGGGTCTGGTGACGGGCTTCGGCAACTTCGGCGTCTGGCATAAGGGTCTTGGCCCAGTGCACTGCACCTAGACCGATTGCAAGCATGCCCAGGGCGATGCTGACACCAACGAAGAAGGTGTTGTTGTGTACGGTGCCCAGGTCGTCGGAGATTGGGAATACAAAGTAGAACACGATTGCAGCAATGCTGCCGATGATGCTTACGAAGAACCAAGCCGCAACTTGGTTGTTAGCGGTGCGCTCGTGCTTCTTGCTCTTGTCGGTCATACGAACGCGGTGAGGCTCCAGACCTGGATCGGCAATCTTGTCTGCCGCAATCACTGCCAGGCCAGCACTGTAATCGTGCTCGAAGTCGTGCGAGTCTCCTGCGGCAGGAGCTAGTCCCTTATTTTCAGCCACTTGTTGTCTCCCTTTACTTACTAAATCTCTGACGTGGTCCAAGAGCTAGTTGCTCTTGGCTCCTAGCCATACGGTAATGGCGATGATTCCACCCAAAACACCGATCCAAACAAGCAGACCTTCTGCTACTGGGCCGAGGTTGTCCAAGTTGAGTCCACCTGGCGATGGGTGCTGCTGGAGGTAAACCAGGTAGGTGATGATGTCCTTCTTGTCCTTAGGGGTCAGGTTGGCATCGTTGAAGACAGGCATGTTCTGAGGGCCGGTAATCATGGCCTCGTACATTTCCTTTGGTGCGGTGTCGGTTAGCGCTGGAGCGTACTTACCCTGGGTAAGTGCACCACCGGCACCGGCAGCGTTGTGACACATTGCACAGTTGGTGCGGAATAGCTCGCCACCGCGGGTTGCGTTTCCGTTGTTGGCAACCATTGCGTCGGTTGGAACAGCAGGGCCAGGAGCCAACGAAGCCACGTAGGCGGCTAGGGCGGCAATCTCGCTGTCGCTGAATGAAGGGTCCTTGGTTGGGATCTGGGCGCCTGATGCCTGTGCTGGCATACGACCCGAACCAACCTGGAAGTCTACGGAAGCAGCGCCAACACCAATAAGGGTTGGAGCGTTCTGGCTACCTTCAGCGTTCTTGCCGTGGCAGGAAGCACAGTTGGCGAGGAACAGCTTGTGACCCTCGTCGATCTGGGCTGCCGATGCAACGGTAGGGGACTGCTGCGAAGTGATAGCTGCGGTTGCAGCTGCATAGCCACCACCGGTTAGGAGCAGGGCTGCAGCGATAACAACAGCCGCAGCCATTGGCTTGCGACGGCTGATAAGCGACTTACGGTTTAGGAACGCCATGTTATTGATACTCCGACTCGGTTTATTTCAAAACGTAGATGATTAGGAACAGGCCGATCCAGACCACGTCCACGAAGTGCCAGTAGTACGAGACCACGATGGCGCCGGTTGCCTCGTAGTGGCCAAACTTCTTGGCCGCAAAGGTCTTACCGATGATGATTAGGAACGCGATCAGACCGCCGGTTACGTGAAGTGCGTGGAAACCGGTGGTGATGTAGAACGCGCTGGTGTACGAGTTGGCGTCTAGGGTCATGCCGTGCTCGGTGACGAGGTTGGTGTACTCCCAGACCTGACCCGATACGAAGATTGCGCCCAGAACGTAGCTGAGGAAGAACCACTCAACCATGCCCCAGTTCTTAGGGTGCTTGCCGGTGGCGCGTGGCTGCATGCGCTCTGCCGCAAAGACACCGAACTGTGCGGTGAAGGAAGACAGCACCAGGATGATGGTGTTGGTCAGTGCAAACGGCACGTTTAGGTGCTGGGTCTGCTCGCCCCATAGCACCGGAGAGTTAGCGCGAAGGCTGAAGTACATTGCGAAAAGGCCCGCAAAGAACATCACCTCACTGCCAAGCCAAACGATGGTGCCCACTGCGGTGGAATTTGGTCTGTTAATGACGGGTGCAGAATGCTGCGACACTGGCATGGTAGTCATACGTCTAGCATAGCCAACGGCCAGACGGCTGTTGCCCACTTGACACCTTAAACCTCACCGATTCTGAAGTATTTTTCTGGAACTTGGCCTTCGTTTTGGCTGGTCGGCCAGCAGCGGGGGAGAGCAGGCCAAGGTCTAGACTTTTGCTATGACTGCAGACCTCTCTTGGCCGGTAATTCTGGGCCGTTTGATCGAAAAAACCGCTCTGGATCGCGCCGCGGCCTCCTGGGCCATGGGGCAAATCATGTCTGGCGAAGCCGCCAACGCCCAAATCGGTGCCTTCATGATTGGACTTCGCGCCAAGGGGGAGTCTGTTGACGAGCTCGCCGGCCTTGTTGACGTGATGCTGGAGCGTTCGGTGCTGCTAGGCACCGGAAACGACGCGGTCGACATCGTAGGTACCGGTGGCGACATGGTTGGCACCGTAAACGTGTCATCGATGGCCAGCATTCTCACCGCAGCGGCCGGATTGCCGGTGCTCAAGCACGGTAGTCGCTCGGCGTCGGGAAAGACCGGATCCTCCGAGATGCTTGAGGTTTTGGGTATTCGCCTCGACCTATCGCCGGAGCGTGTGGCGGATGTGTTCCGCGAGGTGGGCATTTCGTTCTTCTTCGCGCCGGTATTCCACCCTGCGATGCGTCACGTTGGCCCAATCCGTCGCGAGTTGGGCATTCCAACCACCTTCAACTTCCTGGGCCCGCTGGCAAACCCGGCACAGCCAATCGCCACCAGTCTTGGCGTTGCCAACCTATCGGTGGCACCACTGATGGCGGCCGAGATGGCGGCCCGCAAGCGCACCGCTTTGGTATTCCGTGGCGATGACGGCCTGGATGAGCTGACCACCACCGATGCCAGCCGAATTTGGCAGGTGAGCGGGGGAGAGGTGACCCAGCACACCCTAGAACCACGAAAGTTTGGCATCCAGCGTGCCGAGCACTCGCAGCTGCTTGGTGGCGATGCACACCACAACGCTCAGGTGACCCGCGATCTGTTCGAGGGAAACACTGAAGGCAACCTGGGCGCAGTGCGAGACATCGTTTTGCTGAACTCGGCTGCGGGAGTGGTCAGCTATGAGCTAGCCAAGGATTCTTCGCGTGCCGATGTGGATCTGGACGTGCGCTTTGAGGATGCGCTACAGCGTGTAACCAAGGCGCTGGATTCCGGAGCAGCTCGCGAGAAGCTGAGCCAGTGGATTGCGGCCACTCAGCTCTAGAGGCAGAAAATACCCCTATTGCGCTTAAAAGGCGCTATGTTTATCGTTAATCGATAAATAATGCTTTTGTAAGCGGGGGAAACGTGGACATCACATTCATGGGGCTATTTGGTGGCCTTTACATCCTTGGTGTTTTTGTGGGCTGCTATCTCTGGTTTGTTCCCAGGGCGGCTGGTGTTCCTCGGCGCTTTCTCTACATCATCACTCCAGCGGGATTGACCCGCGTGGTAGCGGCAACCACAGTCATCCAGGCTGGGTTGTCGATTATTGGGGGAGTGTGGCAAAGAATGACAAATGCCACCCTTCTGCTGAATGCCAAGTTCTACATGGACCTGCCGCAAAGTTCGAAGGCTAACTTGGCCAAGGTGGTTTCTGGCAGCGCGCACGAGGCATACGTCGCTGCAACCGGAATCTCGCAGCAGGCGCGCATCTGTCTGAGCATCGAATTCGCGGCAAACACCTTGGTTTATGTGGCGGTGGCCTGGGTGGCATACCGGATTGCAACCGCGGTGATGCTGCAGCGCGGCTTCCTCAAGTCAATGACCAAGGATCTTCACGTTTTGGCCCTGGTGATTTTGATCACCCAGACCCTCAGTCAATACTTTGGTTCGCGAGCCGACAGCCAGGTGGGTCATGAGCTCTTTGGAGCCAACGACTGGGCCACAAACGTTCCTCATGCCTTTGGTGCAATGAATCTTCCGTTCTGGCAGATCTTTGTGGCGGCTGCAATCTGGGTATTTGCCAGCCTGATGAGCAAGGGTGTACAACTTCAGCGCGATACCGCGGGACTGGTCTAGGGGTAGATGATGGTTATTGGCACTGGTTCATTAGTACTTGCCGCACTTTTAGCGCTCATCATGTGGGCGTCCTATCGCATTGTTATTCGCTCGGGAACTAAAAAAACAGTGCGTTATTTGCGTATTGGTGTGCGAGCAGGATTTATCGCAGGGTTTGTGATTTCGGCCTTCAAAATCGCAACAAAGCTAGTTGGAAACCCAGAAGTCCAGATTCAGGTTCAATCGAACGCTCCACTCTGGCCTTCAATGCCAAAAGACCTGCACTTCACATCGAATGCGATCGCCCACGTGGTTTCGGGAGGATTCCAGTACGCCGACGTGACAGTTAGCGGCCTTAGCCTTTCCACAAGATTTACGCTTGCCTGCGCAGACGCAGTATTTGGCGTGCTGATCTTGAGTTTGCTATGGCTGGTGGACCGAATTCTTAAAGCTGTGCAGCAGGGCTTTGAAATTCGCACTGTGGGATCTAAAACTATTCGCCTGATTGCCCTCGTTACTCTTTTCGGTGGGGAAGTGGGTTCCTTCCTCCAGTCGGTCGCTTCCTCTCTGGCTGCAACGGACCTGATTGGAACAACCGGGGGATATTCGGTACCTGCTCAGATAAATAATCCGTTCGCACCCGAATTTGACCTTGCAAACTCAATGATTTTCGGTCATGTAGCTCCAGCTACCTATCTCAATTTCTCCTTTACAGTTTGGCCTGTGCTGGTGTCCGTGGCTCTGGTGTTGCTTTCCGAAATCGTCAAAAAGGGCCGAGAAGTTCAGGCCATTTCAGATGGGCTGGTTTAACTAGTAATGAGCGAGCCCATCGAAGAAGGGGGAGTAGGCGACTCCCTCATTGAGTGCCGGCTTGGCGAGCTTCTGGCAGCGCGCTCCATGACCCTCTCGCGCCTCAGTGACCTTGTGGACGTTTCGATTGTGAATCTGTCGATCCTGAAAACCAACAAGGCCAAAGCCATCAGGTTCAGCACGCTACAGGCGATTTGCTTGGCACTGGAATGCCAGCCAGGAGATCTGCTGGTTCTGGGCGAACCAAAGTAACCCAATCAAAGCAAAGCGGGGGCTGCCGTCGCCGATAAAACATTACTTGACATAATGTGCATTATCGGGGAAAGGTTATCTGCCGGAGAAGTGGTTCTCGAGATACTCGGCCAACCCTGGCGGCCCCACAATCTCGCCGCTCTGCAATAAGTCTGAGATGTTCCACCAGCGGTATTCGATGACGTCACGGCGTTCATCCGTGGTCCAGTTGGTTTCGTCCATCTTGAAATCGTCAGAAACCACCAGGCGGTAAAAATGCGCAATTCCGGTCTCGTAATGACCGCTTACCCATTCCATTTTGAACGGCAAACTCAGCTCGAGTTCTCCCAGAGCCTTTGGGTGAACTTTGTGCCCGGTTTCTTCGAAAAGCTCGCGTACGGCGGCATCGATGATGGTTTCGCCTGGATCAACGCCACCACCTGGCGTCAGCCAACGCGGCGGCAAGCCTGTGCCTGGGTCCCAGTGAGTCTTGATCAGGAACAGTTCACCCGCCTGATTCAGCAGGAAAATGCGCGCAGTTTCGCGGTGCTTTAGGTGCAGCGGCGACTCGGGTTTGGCGGGTCTGTGGTGCTTCTTTACCTTGGGCAGATTGCCGTCAAAGCTGGGAAAATAATCACTTGACATAATATTTACCTCGATTTTGGCGGGTGTTGCGGGATAACTGCGGCTATGTTGCTAGCCTAACTGCGTGCGCTATCTATTTGACACTGACAAGCCCCGAATTTTCGCCCACCGCGGCCTGGCGCTTGACTCGGTGGGTGGCCCGCTAGACGAGAACACTCTCCCAGCTTTTGCCCGTGCCATAGAGGTTGGCGCGCACTACATCGAATCTGACATTCAGGTGACCGCCGATGGCGTTCCGGTGCTGTTTCACGACACCGATTTGAAGCGCGTTGCGGGCATCGATGCCCCGGTTCAGTCGCTGAGCGTGTCTGAGATCCAGGCTCTCAAGCTGGAAAACGGCGGTCAGATTCCAACCCTGGTTGAGGCACTGCAGCAGTTCCCAACCGCTCGCTTCAACCTTGACTTCAAATCGGTGGCTTCGATCTTTGCTGGAACCCGTGAGATTCAGCACCTCGGTGCTGCCGGCCGTGTGATGGTGGCAAGTTTTAGCGATGCCCGCCGAATGGCTGCCAAGAGCAAGCTTCCTGGTGTGGCTAGCTCGGCTGGCTCATCGCGTGTGCTGCAGGCGGTCATCGGTTCGTCTCTGCGCCTGCCGATCGTCACTGGAATCTCGTTGGATGGCGTTGACGCCATTCAGATTCCCACCCACTTTGGTGCGCTTCGACTGGACAGCAAACGCTTCATTAAATCGGTGCAAAAGGCCGGAGTTGAGGTTCACTTCTGGACAATCAACGATCCAGCCGAAATGAAGCGCCTGATAGCACTTGGCGCAAACGGGATTGTCACAGATCGTGCCGACTTGGCGGTTGCTGCACTGCTGGGATAACCAGCCAAATCTGGCAGCGATATCGGCTGTTGGCCCAGTAAGGGCCTGCTTGCCGGCACCACTCCCCTGCCCTTCCTTTGAATTGTCTGAGCATTTGGCCACGCGCCTTTCTTTTGGAATGTTTTTCTGCTTTTCTGTGTTTCAGATATCAACCCGATTTTCTCTCTCAAGCCCAAAAGGCGATTGGAGTTGCTCATGTCACAGCAAACAATGCGTGGAATGCGTCTGGGTGCCGCCAGCCTCGAAAACGAGCGTGGTGTGCACATGGAAGCGCGCAAAACCTACAGCTATCAGTGCGCCCTTGGGCATGTCTCTGATCTGAAGTTTGCTGCCAATGCAGAGGCTCCCGAAACCTGGGAGTGCAAGACCTGCTCGCGCGAAGCCATCCTGCTTCAAGACGGCATTCAGGTAGAACTTGCCTTCCACGAAGAGAAGATTCCGCGCAGCCACTGGCAGATGTTGCTAGAGCGCCGCACCGTTGAAGAACTTGAAGTAATTCTGGAAGAACAGCTGCTAGAACTTCGTGCCCGCCGCGAGGCCGCCGCCGAAAAGTTGAAGCAGAAATAGAGTTGCCTGCCGCCTCTGGTGGCACACAGAATGTAGTTCCGGCTTAGCTGGCGAGTTAAGTCTGCTCATTCGGGGTATCGGGACGATACTGCAACAGAAAAGGTCCGCCATTTGGCGGACCTTTTACTTTAAGTTTGTTGGCTACCCGATTCGGGCACTAGGCCGCAGCGGGACGCCTAGAAGCGCTCGAAGCCCCACTTCGTTACGCGCCACAGGGCCTCAAGCACAATCTTCTGGCTCATCTTGCTGCTGCCAATTTCGCGCTCCACAAAGGTGATTGGAACCTCTTGGATGCGGGCCTTTGCCTTGCTGCAGCGCCAGGCCATTTCCACCTGGAACGAGTAGCCAGCCGAGGCGATGTTTGCCAGGTCTAGCGACTGCAGGAAGCTGGCACGGAAGACTCGGAAACCAGCGGTGATGTCTCGGATACCGGTGCGAAGCATCATGGCGGCGTAGGTGTTTCCGGTGCGGCTGATCAGCTGGCGGCTAACCGGCCAGTTGACGGTCTTGCCGCCCTTTACCCAGCGCGAACCGATCACGAGATCGTTCTGCGGGGCAACCTCAAGAAGCTTCAGCAGGTCCTCGGCGCGGTGGCTGCCGTCGGCATCCATCTCCACCAGGTACTCGTACTTGTGGTCGAAGCCCCACTGGAAGCCGGCAAGGTAAGCCGGGCCTAGGCCATTCTTTTCCTTGCGGTGCAGAACGTGAACGCGGGTGTCCTCGGCGGCAAAACCATCGGCGATCTTGCCGGTGCCATCAGGGCTGTTGTCATCCACGATGAGCAGGTCAATCTGTGGAACTGTTGCCAGAAGGTGGCGCACTACCTTCTCGATGCCTTCGGCTTCGTTGTAGGTGGGCATGATGACCAGAGTGCTCAAAATCGGCCTTTCGATTAACTCGGATAGAGCCTAGTTTGAATCGCTGAGAGTTGACTTAATAAAGCCTAGGCGTTTGCTTAGGCTGCGCAACGGTGTCAAAAGGGTTGAAATCAGAGCCAAAGCGGCAACTGCCAGGGCCAACTTATCCACCCAGCCAAACCAGGCCATCGCCGGAGTTAGGTTGTTGCGAGGTTCAACCTGTGCGCTTGCCCATGCCGGGGCGAACGGCTTGGTGCCAACCACTACCCTGCCGTCTGGCCCCACAATTTCGGTGGTGGCAACAGTGCTGGCGTGAACTATGGTTCGTCCGGTGGCAATGGCCTGCAGGCGAACCAGAGCCTCCTGCTGGAAGGCCTCAGCGGTGTGACCAAAGTCGGAGTTGTTGGCCTGACTCATGATCACGGTGGCTCCCCCGGTAACCAGGTCGTGAGGAATCTCATCGATGCCAATTTCAAAGCAAATTAGGCTGCCAACCCTGGTGCCATCCACCTGGAAGATTCCGCTGCGGGTGCCAAAGTTGAAGCCCCGATAGATGAGGCCAATCAGATTGGGCGCCAACTGGTACCAGAACGCACGATCGGGCACGTACTCGGCAAACGGCACGGGTCGACGTTTGTCATAGATCTTCACAGCCTGGGTGTTTGGGGTCAACAGCAGCACGCTGTTGAAAACCCGCTTGCCGCGCCAGGTAACGGCGCCCAGCATCAGCGGTGCATGGAGTTGGTTGTCTACCAGATTGTGTATCTGGGCGCCGGCGATTGGGTTGGAAAGCGGGTCTACATCGGAGGCGTTTTCGGGCCAGACATAGAGCTTGGTCTGGGCAGCCTCAACTGGGTTTTGGGCTAGCCAGCGCTGGGTGGCGGCGATGTGTTTGGTGAGGATGCTGCCGGGAACCGGATTGGCAAAGAGGCCGGCGTTGGCGTTTCCTTGGATTGCGGTGATTCGCAGGCTATTTCCCGCTGGCTTGGACGACTGGACGGCGGTGTTTGTCGGTGCAGATGGCAGTGAGGTCAGCAGAAGAGTGGCCACCACCAAAACTGCCGGTGCGGCGATGAGGGCGTTACTGGCACTGCGCCAGCGTTGCCTCGGCGTGGAAAGACCAACCACCAGAGTGATTGAAACGATGGCAACACCAAGGCTGACAAGACTGATTCCTCCCCAGTAGGCAAGTCTGGCAAATACGGTGTCTGCCATCGGCTGACCCAGACGCGACCACTGGTAACCGCCATACGGGAAGTGCCCGGCCACCCACTCGCGTGCCACCCAAATGAGGGATAGCGCAAGAATCAAAATCGGTGAGCGCCAACGGCCTAGTTGCTGCGCGCGTGCGTCGATCAGGCGCCAAGTGGCGGCTGCCAGCCCCAAACCAACGGCAAAGATCAGGCCCTCAAGCACCGAAAGCGCCAACCAAGGCTCCGGGCCAAGGTACGCGCTCATCCAAACGCTCTGGGCGGCATAGAAGGTTGTGCCGGCTACGAAGCCGTTGGCCATGCCCCAGCGCCAACCCACTCCCCTAATCGAAAGATGGATTGCCACCACCGAAACGAAGATGAGGGCGGCTAGGTTGATGGGTGCCAGGGTGAGGCCGGCAACCAGGCCACCCGCAATGGCGAGCGATGGCCGCCAGAACCAACCCGGAAGGTACCGGAACGGGCTCTGGTGCTTGGTTGCGTTTTCGGAGTTTGGATTAGCCATAGTACGAGTAGGCCACGATGCCGCGCTTGACCTTGTCTACGGCGTCGCGCGCGGTTGCCGCAATGTCTGGCTCTGCGGTCTGCGAAAGCTGATCCAGCAGGTCCACAATCATTTTGGTCCAGCGGATGAAGTCTCCCGGCAGCATGTCGGCCTGTGAGAGCACAACGTCTAGCTTGGCGCCGGTGGCCCAACGATAGATTGGCAAACAAAGGCTTGGGTCTAGTGGGTTGGTACCCGGAAGCTTGTACTGGCGACTGAGATGTTCGAGGTCTTCCCAGATGGTTTCGGTGTGCACCAAAATGTCTTCGAAGTTGCCGCGCGGAAGCTTGATTTCAAGGTTCTCGTCATCGCGTCTGGCCTCGTAAACCAAGGCGGCGGCCATGGCGGCCATGCCCGGTGCGTCCAACGGCTTCCAGATGCCGGCGCGTAGCGATTCGGTGACCAGTAGGTCGCGATCGCCGTAGATGCGGCCCAGCAGCTTTCCAGCCTCAAGAACCTCGAGGTCTTCGCCATCGTGCTCAACATAGTTGAGGTGAAGCAGCAGGTCGCAGATGCGGTCGAAGGTGCGCGCCACCTGGTTGGTGCTGCGCTCGATCTGATTGACCACCTGATCGATTTCGCGGGCCAGCTTGTACCAGCGCTCGCCCCAGCGGGCATGTGCCTCACGGTCTTTGCAGGTGTGGCAAGGGTGCTGCTTGATGCGGTTCTTCAGATCGTTTAGCTGCTTTTCCTTGGCGCGGCGGCTATCGGAAATGCGAATTTGCTTGCCGCGGTCGGCGCGAACGCGACCGGAGGCCAGCGCCTTCTCGATATCGGTGATCTCGCGACGCATTTCGGCGTACTCCATAAAGTTGCCGGCATGGCACTGCATCGACTCGGCGTAGCCCTCAAGCGAAACCTGCTTGTCGCGGATGCTGCGGGCAAGGCCAACAACAGAGCGGTCTGCCTGGAACTGAGCGAAGGAGGTCTCGAGTACCTCGCGCGAGCGTTTGCGACCAAACGCCTCCAGCAGGTTTACGGCCATGTTGTGGGTTGGACGGAAAGAGCTGATTAGCGGGTAGGTGCGCTTGCTGGCCAAACCGGCCACGGTCTGTGGATCTAGGTTTCCGGCCCACTGAATCACCGAGTGTCCCTCGGTGTCAATTCCGCGACGACCGGCACGACCGGTTAGCTGGGTGTACTCACCCGGAGTAATCTGAACTCGGCCCTCACCGTTGTACTTGTCGAGGCGCTCAAGCACCACCGTACGGGCTGGCATGTTGATGCCAAGCGCCAGAGTTTCGGTGGCAAAGACGGCCTTCACTAGCTTGCGAAGGAACAGCTCCTCCACTACCTCCTTGAAGGCGGGAAGCATGCCGGCGTGGTGGGCGGCAACACCGCGCTCTAGGCCACCTAGCCACTCGTAGTAACCCAGAGTTGCCAGATCTTCATCGGCGATGTTGAAGACCTTCTCCTCCACCAGCATGCGGATCTCGTGTTGCTCTTCCTTGGTAGTGAGGCGAATGCCCGAGTGCTGACAGGCGCGAACCGCGGCCTCACAGCCGGCGCGCGAGAAGACGAAGAAGATAGCAGGAAGCAGATTGGCATCGTCTAGGGTGGCCACGATTTCTGGCTTTGAGACGCGATAGATCTGTGGCTGGCGGTCGTTGTACCTGCCCTTTTGGTTGTTCTTGCCGTTGCGTTCGTGGCCGCGGCCAGGCACCTGGCGCAGCTTGTTGTTGTGTTTCTGCTGCAGGTCTGGGTTTACTCTTGGCGCGCTCTTGTTGCCAGGCTCAAACAGCGGCATGAGTTCTTCGCCGAACAATACGTGCTGGGTCAGCGGAATCGGTCTGATTTCGCTAACGATGATCTCGGTGTGGCCGCGAACCTCGTTTAGCCAGGCACCGAACTCTTCGGCGTTGGAAACCGTGGCACTGAGGCTGACAATCTTCACGTCCTTTGGCAGGTGAAGGATTACCTCTTCCCATACGGCACCGCGGAAGCGGTCTGCCAGGTAGTGCACCTCGTCCATCACCACGTAGCCCAGGTTCATGAGGCTGTTGCTGTTGGCGTAGATCATGTTGCGGAGGACTTCGGTGGTCATCACCACAATCTGGGCATCGCCGTTGTTGTTGGTGTCGCCGGTAAGCAATCCCACGCGCTCGGCACCATAGCGTTTTACCAGTTCGGCGTGCTTCTGGTTACTAAGGGCCTTGATTGGGGTGGTGTAGATGACCTTGAGGTCTTTGGCTAGCGCCAAGTGAATGGCAAATTCGCCAACGATGGTCTTACCCGCGCCGGTTGGGGCTGCTACCAGCACACTCTTATCGGTGGCCAAGGCGCGGCAGGCCTCAAGTTGGAACCTGTCTAGCGGAAAACGAACCAGCGACTGGAAGTCTTCGAGGGTGACCAGCTTCTGCGATTCCTTGGATGCGGCGTACCGCTCGGACGGGCTGCGGGTATCGGTATCGGGTGCCTTTGAATTAGGCATTGACGCCGCCCTCCGGGTTGAGTTCAAGTTCTGCCAGCAGTTGCTGGTTCTTCTTTTTGGCACGGCGGTCGCGCAGTGCAGCAATGCCCAGTGCCACAAAGTAGAGCACCAGCAGCGGAACCATCAGTACAAACATGCTGGTTGGATCTGCCACCGGGGTGGCCAGCGCTGCCACAAACGCGGAGATGACAACAGCAATGCGCCAACCCTTGCGGATGGCCAGTGCCGAGAGCAGCCCCATGAAGTTAAGCATGACCAGGACAACCGGCAACACAAATGCAATACCGAAGACCAAAAGAACTCGCACCGCAAACAGAATGTACTCATTGGCGTTGATGAGGTTGGTGCTGCCAGCTGGAGTCAGTGCCAACAGTGCGTGTACAAAGTTAGGAATCGAAACCCAGGCCAGGTAGCAACCACCAAGGAAAAGTGGGATTGCCGAGCCTAGAAAAGCCAGGGTGTAAAGGCGCTCGCGGCGCTGCAGGGCCGGTGTGATGAAGGCCCAAAGTTGGTAGAGCCAGAGCGGGCTGGTGACAACCACACCGATGAAGGCCGAAATCTGCAGGCGCAGATCGAATGCCCCACCGATGGTGCCGAAGTTGACTGTGGCGTTTACGTGGCTGTCTTTGGCAGCCGCCAGGATTGGTGCCTGCAGCGCGTTGAAAACTGGGTCGAACATAAACCAACCGGCAACCGAGCCGGCGAGGATGAAAAGGGCGACCCAAAAAAAGCGCTTTCGCAGTTCTTTGAGATGCCCGCCTAGGCTCATTTGCCCCAGCGGGTTTTTGCGCTTTGCCATATGGCTAGTTGGCGTCAGACTTCTTGTCTGCGTCCTCGGCCTTGGTCTTGTCCTCTGGCTTCTTGTCTTCGGTTACTTCCTTGCGGAAGACCTTGATGGCCTGAGCAATACCCTTAGCGGCACCCGGCAGTTTTGGACCGGCAAAAATAGCAACGATGATCAGGACCAGGATAAGACCAACTGGGCCTTCGAGGCTTCTTAGCAAAATTTCCTACTTTCGGGTGCTTAATCTAGCTATAAGCCTACGCTTTTTTGCCTCGCGCTTCTGTTCGCGGGCTCCCCTAAGCTTCAGCCATCGGTTGGTCATTTCGATGGGATCATCATCGAGGTTGTTTGCGGGCTTGTTGTAGAGCGGGTGGCTTTCCAGTGCTTCAACCAGAGTTTGGGTTTGGGCCAACACCGGCTCAATCAGTTGGCCCACTTTTTCTGCCTTGAACTTGAGTTCCCAGAGCAGATAGCCAAGCCAGCCGGCGCCCACCAGGCCAATGCCCAGGAAGATCAATAGCCAGCCCCAGCCAGGCATTATTCAACCTCGATGGAATCGGCTGCCTCGCCCAAGCCACGCAGGGCGAAGTCGCGAACCGCAGCGATTGCCTCGGGAGGCGCCACGACGGTTGCAAAGCCGCCGTAACTGGCAATCACGGGACCCAGCACATTCAGTTCGCGCACTCGGATAGTTACGCGCTTGGTGCCGGTCTGCTTGCTGGATGGGTCGTTGGCGGCAAATTCGGAGATGAGAGAGTAAGCCTCTGGCAGCACATCCACTGTGACGATGTGATCGGTGTCGTTGGCGATGTAGATCTCCTCTGAGATCTCGGCGCTGCGGGCCTCATCGGTGACTTCTTGGTCTAGCACCTGCACGTTATCCATGCGGTCTAGGCGGAACGCAAGCACCTTGCCGCGGCCCTGATCGTAGCCCCGAAGGTACCAAATGGGTTCGATCGACTCTAGGCGAAGTGGCTCGATCACGCGGTCTGAGCGAACTCCGGCACCGTTGATGTAGCTGAAACTTACTGCCTTGCCCGCGGTTAGGGCGCCACGCAAAATCTCCACGTCGGAGTCTACGGAACCGGTAACAAAATCAATGGTCTTCACCGGCGGCTCGGCCGAGGTAACTTCCATCAGTGCCAGCAGCGCCGTCACCTCATCCACCAGGGTGAATCCGGGCACCGATGCCAGGTAGCGCAGACCCGCGCTGATGGTTGCGGCCTGGTGCGACGAAAGCCTGGGAACCTGCAGGTCTAGCGGGTAATCGTTGAACTCGGCGATGCCCTCGGCCAGCGCCTCGTAGTTGACCATGAAGGGGTGCTGGTCGAACGGGCCACCGGTTTCGGTGACTCCGATGGTGCGAACTGCGCGCTCGATTTCGTCGTAGCTTAGGTCGAAGATGTCGGCAAGCTCTTGCACTGGTATCGAACCGGCATCGAGAATCTTGCCAACCAGAGTCCACATGAGGTTGGTTCGGTCTGAGCCGTAAATGGTATTGCGTTTAGGCATGTAGCTGCGCAACCCTTCTGAGGCCTTCGTTGACCTTTAGCTCCAGCGATGCGGGCGAGATTACTTTGATCTGGCCGGCAAAGCCGCGGATGGTTTCGGCCAACAGCGATTCGTCCATGTAGCCAAGGCTGATCTGGTTTGGGTTTTCGGCGGTTGCCTTTAGGTCAACCTCAAAGTGGCTCCAAGCGGCGCTGCCCGGCGCAACCGCAAGCACGGCATTGTTGCCCGCGCTAAAGGCGTCTAGGTTTGCCTTGGCCTCGGCCAGCTGCTCTGGGGTTGGGGCTGGAAACTTGTCGGCTTCGTTCTCAAAATCGGTGAGCTTGATGCGCTTGTTGACGATTCGCTTCAGCAGGAAATTGCGGTAGTCCTCGGCGTCTGGATCCCAACCCTGAACCAGCCACTGGCCCTCAACCGAGAGCAGGCGCCAAGGGTGAAGCGAACGGGTTTTGGCCTTGTCCTCCCCCGGCTTGCGGTACTCAAAGGTAACCGTCTGGCGCTCCGAAATAGCGCGGGCGAAGTCGGCGAAGGTTGGATCGAAGGCACGGAACTTGGGCATCAGCTCGTGAACCGCTTGGCTGCTGGGTGCATCGCCAAGTGCGCGCAAACGAAGCAGTGCCGCGTTTACCTCGTCGGATACGGTGGCCTGACCCCAGCACTGTGCGGCCAACTCAATGAGCTGAAGCTGCTTAGCGGTGAACTTTACGCTGGTTGGCCACTCAAAGCCCTCGCGGGCAATGCGGTAGCGCGAATCCTGATTGCTTTCGTGTGCGTACTCGAAGGCTTCGATCTTGACGCCAAGTTTGCGGATGGCCCGCTTATCGCGGTTGAACATCTGCTCGAGAGCCTCGGCGCTGTCTCCGGTTTGGTAGCCAGGGACGGTGCGGAAGATCTCGGTCTTGGTGAGACCAATCTTGGTGTCGATCAGCGCAAAGGTGAGACCCAGAATGCGTTCTGAGTTATCGCGCGATTCAACGGCATTCTTGAACTCTGGGTATTCGGATTGCTCCGAATCGGATTTCTTTGACTTAGCCAAATCTCCCCCAAATGCCTCAATGTGGCCGTGTGGGTGGGTCTTTAGCGACCCACGCCCAGAATGTCGATTACGAAGATCAGGGTTGCGTTAGCAGGGATTGAGCCGGTGGCCTGGGTGCCGTAGGCAACCGATGGTGGAAGAACTGCAACCACCTGCGAACCAACCTTCTCGCCAACGATGGCCGAGATGAAGCCCGGAATAACCGAACCCTGCTTTAGCTGGAACTGTGCAGGGCTGCCCGAATCCCAGCTGGAGTCGAACTTGGTCTTGGTTGGGCTCCAAACAAAGCCCGAGTAGTGAACGGTGACGGTGTCGCCGGCCTTGACGGTCTGTCCGGCACCCTTGATGAGGGTTTCCTTCTTGAATTCCTTAGGCGCTGCAGCCTCGCTCCAGTCCTGCATTACAAGACCAGGAACGCCGTAGTTGCCTAGAACAACCTGTGGGAAGCCATCCTGAGCGGCCTGGGTCTCACCCATGGCACGAGGTAGGAACACCTTGCGAAGCTTGAAGATGAAGAGGATGGCGTCCTTGGCGTGGATGTTGCCGGTGGCAACTGCCTGACCACCGTGCGAGTCTTCAGCGCTTAGCAGGGCCGAAACGATTGCGCCCTCACGAGCACCCGCGAACACCTGGCAGAAGATGCTGGCGTTCTTGGTTTCTGCCTTGCCAATTAGCTGAGCAGCAAAGTTGGTGCCGTTCCAAGCCGATGCCTGGAATAGCTTGCCACTGGTTGCGTTGTAGGCCGAGTACTCGAACTCTGCAAACTGGCCACCCTCAAACATGAGGCCGTTGCCCTGCTTGACGATGGTGCGCGACGAACCCGAGGCGCGAAGTGGCTGAGGGAAGCTAACCTTTGGCAGGCCCTTGCTGGCGGCCTTCACGGATACGGCCTTGGAATTGGCCGAGTCTGCCAGCGGGGTGCAGTTCTTTGGAACTTCGATGCTGGCTGCTTTACCGCTGGTGGTGGCGCAACCGGTGAGGGCTGCGGCCAGAACGAGGGAAACGGCTACGAGAGAGGCGATTTTACGCAAGTGAGAAACCTTTGGCTTGGATTAACTGTCAATAGTTTAGTTGTTGAACATTACTGTTCTTGGCGTGCCTGAGCGGCTGCTTCAGCATTGCGTAGGGTCTTACGCAGCTTCTTGTCGCTGGCGGTGCGCTGGCCCATGTGATCTGGGTTCCATACCGCCAGGTCCTCATCGGCAAATTCTGGCTTGGTGGTCTTCTTGAACTGCGGCAATACGGTGCCCGGTGCCAGACGACGTGCGGTGACCAAGAAGCCGGTGTGACCAATCATTCGGTGCTCTGGGCGAACCGCTAGGCCCTGAAGGTGCCAGTCGCGAACCATCGACTCGAAGGCCTCTGGTTCGGCAAAGTGGCCACTCGAGCGCAGCTCCTCGTTTAGGCGCGAGAGCTGAGTTACGGTTGCCACGTAGCCCATGAATAGTCCGCCAGGGGTAAGCGCGGTGGCGCATTCCTCAACGCACTCCCAAGGGGCCAGCATGTCTAGGATCACGCGGTCTGCGGTGCCCGGCTGAATCTTCTTTGGCAGTTCGTCCTGCAGGTCTCCCAGGTGCACGTCCCAGTTTTCTGGCTTGGCACCGAAATGGGTGGTCACGTTAGCCTGGGCGATCGAGGAGAACTCGGCGCGACGCTCGAAGGAATCTAGACGACCCGTTGGGCCGATTGCGCGCAGCAGGTACATGGAGAGTCCTCCAGAACCAACACCGGCTTCGATAACGCGAGCGCCAGGGAAGATGTCACCGAAGGTGACAATCAGTGCCGAGTCTTTTGGATAGATGATGGCCGCACCGCGTGGCATAGAAAGCGCGAAGTCGCTCAGCAGTGGACGGAAGGCCAAGAACTCCACACCCTGGGTGGTCTGGATGACGCAGCCCTCAGGCTGACCAATGATCAGGTCGTGCTTGATGTCGCCGCGGTGAGTGCCGAAGGCGGCTCCGGGTGCGAGAGTGATGGTGTTGAGGCGTCCCTTTGGACCGGTTAGCTGCACGCGGTCGCCAACGCGGAACGGGCCGTTTGGCAATTGCGTGTAAAGGTTGTCGGTCATTGTTTCCTCTGAATGGTTGAGCTTAGAAAAGTTCGTTTAGGTGCAGCGGGGTTACGCCAACCAGGGTTGGCCAAATGTTGCGACCCTCTTTGGGTGGCAGTGTTACTACGTTTGGTACACCGATGGCACGGGTGCCGGCTGCCTCTGCTGCGTGCAGGCCGTTCACCGAGTCTTCGATGGCAACGCACTGGCTTGGATCGAGACCAAGCAACTGGGCTGCCTTTAGGTATGCCTCTGGATGTGGCTTGCCGTTGACCACGTCATCGCCGGCAACAACAATTTCGAAGGCTTCAAAGCCCAGCACCGAGTTCATTCCCTCGGCAACAGCCAAGGCCATGCGGCGCTTAGACATTGTGACCATGGCCTGGCGAACGCCGGCCTGCTGCAGAGCCGCAACCAGTTCGAGGGCACCCGGGCGCCACGGAATGTTCTCGGCCAGCTTCGACATCACGATGTCGGTTAGTTCGTGGCTGATTTCCTCCACGCTCAGGTCGTGAATTTCAAGCTTCTCTTTAATGACTGCGCAGGCAACCGGAAGGCTCAGACCTGTGAGCGCGAGGCCATCTTCGTGGCTCCACTCCCCCGGATAACGGGCGGCGAGAATCTGCTCGCCGATTGCCCAGTAGTGTTCGCTGTCAACCAGCGTGCCGTCTAGATCCCAGAGAACGGCGGCCGCCAGCGTGGTAGAAGTCATAATGGGTCAATTTTACCTCGTACCCTAGAGTTATTACCTACGTCACCAGGGGTCGAAGTAACTTGAACCAAATGCCAATTTTTTCCCAGCGCACATTGATCGTAGCGTTTGAGGGTTGGAACGATGCCGCCGAGGCTGCCACTCAGGCCGTCAAGACCATCGTTGATCAGATTGATGCCGAGCCGGTTTTGTCTATCGACCCCGAGGAATACTGCGAGTTCCACTACGCCCGACCACAGGTTTACTTCGATGAGGCAGGCGACCGCCAGATTCGCTGGCCGGCAACCGAACTGTTGGTTCCAGGGGCAACCGCCATCGCTGAACGCCCTGAGCTGGCAAACCTTTACTTCATGTTGGGCATCGAGCCTTCGCTGCGCTGGCGAGCATTCCTAGCCGAGGTGCTGGAGATCATCGAGGACCGCGACATTCAGTCGGTGGTATTTGTGGGTTCGATGATTGCCGACGTTCCTCACTCGCGCCCAATCCAGATCATGACCTTCAGCCAGCACGAGGATGTGCGACTGCAGTTGGACATCGAAAAGAGCGACTACGAGGGTCCGGTGGGTATTCTCACCATCATCAGCCAGGCGTTGGAAGAGCAGAACCTGCCAACCGTAAACCTCTGGGCTCAGGTTCCGGCCTACGTGCACCAGAGCCCATCACCAAAGGTGACCCTGGCTCTAATCACCGAGTTGGAGCGAATCCTAAAGATCGAGTTCGATCACGGTTCGCTGGCCGAGGAAGCCTTTGCCTGGGAGCGCGGCATCGATGAGATTGCCGAAGCCGACGAAGACATGACCGGTTACATTCAGCAGTTGGAAAAGACTCGCGACGAATTGCAGCAGTCTGAGGGCAGCGGCGATATTTTGGCCAGCGAGTTTGAGAAATTCCTGCAGCAGGCAACGCCAAAGAGCGAAGCGGATGGCAATGCGCCTGAGGCTAAGCCTGAGGGTGAAGAAACCGAAAAAGACAACGGCCAAGATCCTCAGATTTAGACGCTGCAATCAAGGCTGAGGTAGGCGAAAGAGGCTTTAGTCTTCTTCGTCTTCGAGAATGTCGAACGGGAGATACTCGCCGTAAGTGTCTTCCAGGGCTTCCTGGTAGCTGAGGAAGGCGTCTTCAAGCTGGTAATACGCCTGCTCGGCTGCCAAATCCTCCGGCCCACGCTTAGCGACTGCGGCCTCGAAGTGTTTCTCGAGAGCTGCAACTAGTTGCTTCAAAGCAAATCTTGGTTCTTGGGCCATGACTTCAAACTACCTCACATTTCTGGTAGACTCTAGAGGTTGCCTGCAGAAATGCAGATCACCTATTGTCCGGGTGGCGGAATGGCAGACGCGCTAGCTTGAGGTGCTAGTCCTCTTATGAGGGTGTGGGTTCAAGTCCCATTTCGGACACAAGCTAAATGAAAAAATGGCTAACTTGTTCGCTTGAGACAGCTGACAAGGTTCCCCTGGGTTTACCTGGGCGGAATCCAAAAACCCCGCCCTCCACGGCGGGGTTTTTACTTTAACCTGTTGTTTTGCGGCCTAACTTTTGCGCTGGTTTAGCGCCCAGCCTCGTAGTCGCCCAACACCTTCATCAGCAGCCCGTGGAGGCTGTCTCGCTCCTGCTGATTCAACGATTGCGTAAGGGTGCTGTCCATCTGGATCACGCGCGGCTGCAGTGCCTTCAACTCGCTCTCCCCCAGCTTGGTCAGCTGTAGCTGATACTTGCGACGGTCCACCAGGTCTTTGGTGCGGGTTATCAGTCCGCGCTCGGCTAACCGATTGACGATGTCGGTGATGGTGGATTTGTCTAGGTCCAGCTTGGCTCCCAGATCTGCCTGAGAAATGCCGTCTTCCAGCTTCAGTTCGGAGAGCACTCCAAACTGCGGACTGGAGATCTCCTTGGATACCAGCTGCTGCCACAGCGCCAAGTGGGCTTGCTGTGCGCGACGCACCAGTAGGCCGGTGTAAATCTGCTCATTTGCCATCAGTTTGTACCTTTCATGGCGCTGTTTGCTGCCTGCTGAGCCTGCGTTATACCAGTGTTCACCGCAAGTTGACCAGCAAACATGCTCTCGAAGAAAGGCAGGTAGGCGGTCTCGGCTGCACCGTAGTTGGCACCGCTGGGAGCCTGCACATAGCCGTTGTCCAGCACACCGATCATCGGAGAAATGTCGATGTTCTGTGCCTTCCAGAAGTTGAAGAACGGAGTTCGGGCATTCTTCACCGCGGTAAGTGCAGCGCCCTTGGCCCCGATGTGCTTGGCGCCCTCGCCACCCAGCCACTGCAGCACCTTTTGGGTTGCCGCCTGATTCTTGGCGTGCTTGTTGGCTGCAGCCACAATGCCGTTGGTGACGCTGATGGCTCCGGCCGGACCAGCCGGAATGCGCGCGATGCCCCACTTGAAGTTTGCTCCCTGAAGCACGTTGGCCAGGTTGTAGGCACCAGATTCGAAAAGCGCCATTTTGCCCTGGATGAAGAGATCGCGGCTGAGGTCTCCCCCAGCCGGCGGGTTAGTTTCCAGAGCGGGTGGCGAAACCTTGTTCTTGTTGATGAGGTCAATCAGATATTGAAAGGTTTGGCGTCCCTTGGCCGAGTCGAACGTGAAGTTGTCGCCCTGCTGCCAGGCAGCCCCGCTGGATCCCAGGAAGTTGAGCACGATGGCATTCAGGTCGAACGCTGCGTTGAAGCCGTAGCTTGCAACCTTGGAAGCGTCAAAGCCAGTGTCCGCGGCGGTGTGACCGGCGGTGTCGCGGGTGAGTTTTTGGGTAACCGAGCGCAGCGAATCGGTGGTAGCTGACGGGTTCCACTGCAGGTTGTTCACCTGTGCCACCGTGATGCCGGCCTGGTCCAGCAACTGCTTGTTGTAGTAGAGGCCAATGCCGGGGTCGCTCAGTTGCGGCACTCCCCAGAGCTTGCCGTGATCGGTGTACTGCTTGACCACGGATGCATCCCAGTTGTTCCATTGCGAGCCGAAGTTGGCCTTGGTGATTGGGGTCAGCAGACCGGCGCGGTCGTAGAGCTTGAAGTTGCCTGCGTTCACCCAGAAGATGTCGCTGGCGGTTTTGCTGGCCAGATCGGTGTGTAGCTGGGTCCAGTAGTTGGCCCAAGGAATCACTTCGGTCTTCACCCGAATGCCGGTCTTCTTGTAGAGCTGCGCAAACGAAGTTTGGTAGGCGCTGGCTACCGCGTTATCCCAGAGGCGAACCGTGACGGTTGGGTTGGTCTTGGCGTCGGCGGCGCTCGCCGGGTTTAGTGGGGCAACGGCAAGCAGGCAAAGGCTGGCAACCAATGCCATAGTCAACGCGGTCTTCTTGATCATGGCCTACTCCTGTGACTCTTGAACAAAGCGGGGCATCAGCTGCCGGTGGCCAACTGCAAACGCAACGATGGCTGGCAGCAGCGCTATCAGTGTGCCGGCCAGCACCAGATTCCAGTGGCTGCTGTACTGACCTTGAAGCGCGCCCAGGGCAACGGTGACCTGTGGAAATCCCGAGCCGGCAATCAGCCTAGGCCAGAGGAACGAGTTCCAGGCCGAGATGAAGGTGACCAGCCCGATGATGGCGATGAATGGTCGGCAGAGTGGCAAGACCAGGTACCAGAGGGTATTCCAAGGCCCTAGGCCATCCAGAATTCCCTGCTGCAGCAGTTGCCTAGGAATCGACTCGAAGCGCCCCCGCAACATCACCAGCGCGTATGGCGAGAACAGCAGGTATGGCAGGGCAATGCCCAGCGCGGTTTCTTTCAGGCCCAAATCGGTGGCGACAAAGAACAACGGAACCACCGACACCACCGGTGGAATCAGGTAGGTGAAAATAAGAAGGCAATAGCCGGCTCGTTGGAATCTGAAGTTGAAGAATGCAAAGCCAAAGGCTGCAAGCACCGATGAACCAACCTGGAAAATGACCGTGGCCGCCGCAATGATGGCGGTGTTGCCAACCGCCGCTAGTAGGCCCGCTTGACCCTGATTGCCCACCCAGGCAACCGTGTTGAGGTTAGCAAGCAGCGCGCTAAAGGAGGGCCGCAGCAGGTTGCCGCGCAGCAGGTTGGGCTCTGTGCTCATGGCGCCCAGCAACAGCAGGGTTAGCGGAAGCAGAATAGCCAAGCAGAGCAGGCTCTGCGCAAGGGCTCGGGTTAGTCGAAGGCTAGGCACGGTGCCTCCGAGTCAGACCGCGATAAACCAAGACCTGGGCCAGCACAACTAGACCCTCAAGCACAGTGAAGACGGCGGCCGAGGCGGCCGATCCGCCAACATCAAACTGATACAGCGCGCTGTTGGCAATGTGCAGGGCCGCGGTATCGGTGGCCCCCAGCGGCCCACCTCCGGTAAGCACATAGACGATGTCGAACAGGCCCATGGTCTGCAGGCTGGTGGTGACAACCAGAAACAGCGCCAGCGTGCCAAGCTGCGGCAGCTGGACACCCCAGAAGATCTGTCTGCCCGAGGCGCCATCCAGTTTGGCGGCCTCGATGGTGTCGGTGGGAATGCTCCTAAGGCCCGCCGCCACAAACATCGCCGTGTAACCAAAGCCCAGCCAGACTGAAACAGCAGCCACCGCCAGGGGTGCCAGGGTGCTAGAGGTGAGAATGTCCAGCCGTGCGCCAAGCAGGTTGCTGAGGATGCCGGTTTCGGGTGTCAATAGCCACTTCCAGATGACACCGATGGCGACGGGGGCCGCAAACCACGGCAATAGGTAGATTCCAGTCACCAGGCGGCTGGCTTTGGTCCACTGCAGGTATCCGGCCACTGTGCCAATGGTCAGCTGCATCAAGGTTGCCCAGATGGAAATGTAAAAGGAATTGCCAAGCGAACGCAGGAATGCCGCATCGGAAAGCACTCGCTGGAAATTCCCTAGTCCCGCCCACTGAGCCGGTGAGATCAGGTCCCACTGCATCAGCGAAAGCCAGCCGAGGGCCACAACAGGAATCGCAACAGCAATCGCTGCGCCAACAAAGGTTGGCAACAGAAATGGAGTGGGACTGTTTTTTGCAAACAGCGCCAAATTGTTTCTAGATTGCAATGAAAGGCGTCCTTTTTTGCAATCATAATGGTCGTATAGTTGGCATACCAACCTTTTTTCGGTTCGAGCCCAAAGTCAGTTACAAAGAGGTAAAACTATGGACAAAATGAACGATTTGCCAGACTCCCCCGAGTTGAAAACTCTGTACGAGGACTTTGAGAAGGCATCGCTGGCACCCCTTTGGACCCAGCTAAACGACCTCATGCCTGAGGTGCCAACCCCCAAGGCGGTTGCCCACGTTTGGCGCTGGAAAGAACTGCTAAACATCGCCGAGCGCTCTGGCGAGCTGGTTCCGGTTGGTCGCGGTGGCGAGCGCCGTGCCCTTGGCCTTCGTAACCCAGGGCTTCCTGGCACCGCCTATGCCAGCAGCACCCTCTGGTGTGCCATCCAGTACCTTGGTCCGCATGAGACCGCTCCCGAACACCGCCACAGCCAAAACGCCTTCCGCTTCGTGGTTGAGGGCTCTGGCGTTTGGACCGTGGTAAACGGCGATCCGGTTGCCATGAACCGCGGCGACCTGCTGCTTACCGCCGGTTGGAACTTCCACGGCCACCATAACGAGACCGACCAGCCGATGGCTTGGATCGACGGCCTCGACATCCCGTTCGTCAACTACGCAGACCTGGGCTTCTTCGAGTTTGGCTCCGACCGAGTAACCGACTACTCCACCCCGGACATCTCGCGTGCCGAGCGACTATGGGCTTACCCCGGTCTGCGCCCGCTGTCTGCACTTGACCGCACTCCAAGTTCGCCGCTCGCCGCCTATCGGTGGGAGTACACCGATGCCGCGCTCCGCGAGCAGCTTGCTCTTGAGGATGAGGGTCACCCAGCCACCGTAGAGCAGGGTCACGCCGCCATCCGTTACACCAACCCAACCAACGGCTCTGATGTGATGCCGGACATGCGCTGCGAGTTCCACCGCCTGCGCGCCGGCACCAAGACCCGAACCACCCACGAGGTTGGCTCTTCGGTCTGGCAGGTCTTTGAAGGTTCCGGTCGCGTTGTGCTTGGCGGCAAGACCTATGAGCTAGCCAAGGGCGACATCTTTGTGGTTCCCAGCTGGATCTCGTGGTCCCTTGAAGCCGAGACCGAAATCGACTTCTTCCGCTTCTCCGACGCCCCGCTTGTAGAAAAACTCAACTTCGCCCGCACCTACGTGCCTGGCCTAACCAAAGGAAACTAGAAAATGAAGCTCGCTACTCTTCGCCTTGCCGGCCGCACCGCAGCCGTAGTTGTCACCGATGACAGCGCCACCGAAATCGCCGGCTACACCGATGTGGGCCAGCTGCTAAACAACGCCGATTGGTTCGCCATCGCAAAGGCGGCAAACGGCGCCAAACACGCCATCGCCGACATCAAGGACACCGACTGGGCACCAGTGGTTCCGGACCCTCGCAAGATCGTCTGTGTAGGCCTCAACTACGCCAACCACATCCGTGAAATGGGCCGCGAGCTGCCAGAGTTCCCAACCCTGTTTGCCAAGTACCCAGAGGCCCTGATCGGCCCATTCGACCCAATCGTGCTGCCAAAGCACGCTGGCGAGAAGGTTGACTGGGAGGGCGAGCTGGCCGTAATCATCGGCAAGCGTGCCTCGCACGTTACTGCTGCAGATGCAGAGCAGTACATCGCCGGTTACTCCATCATGAACGACGTGACCATGCGTGACTTCCAGTACCGCACCATGGAGTGGCTACAGGGCAAGACATTTGAAAACTCGGCACCATTTGGTCCATACCTGGTTACCAGCGACAGCTTCAAGTTGGGCGGCATGCTGAAGACCGAGGTTGATGGCAATGTGATGCAGCAGACTCTCACCAATGACCTGGTCTTCTCCCCGGCCGCGCTGATCGAATACATCACCGCTATCTTCCCGCTCAACCCGGGCGACGTAATCATCACCGGCACTCCAGGCGGAGTTGGTCACGCTCGCAAGCCTGAGGTTTACCTACAGCCTGGCCAGGTCATGACCACCACCATCGAGGGCATTGGCAGCATCAGCAGCCCTATCGTTGCAGGCTAACCAATGGTTGCCCGCCAGATTCAGCTGAAGGACCCGGTTCTTCTCGAAATGCTGCTGATCGAGCGCCGCGGTCAGGCCTACTTCTCGCGCAAGGTGAACGAGCTGAAGGCCGCCGACTTCGACAAGCCATCGCTGCTGCCGGGCTGGAACCGCAAGGCACTGATTGCCCATGTGGGTCTAAACGCTCGCGCCAATCGCCGTCTGGTTGACTGGGCCGCCACCGGAGTGGAAACACCGATGTACGACTCCACCACTCAGCGCGAGGACGAGATTGACTTCAGCGCCACGCTTGGTGTGGAGGCAATTCGCAACTTATCGGTACACGGGGCCATTGACCTGGACGTGGCCTGGCGCGACCTGCCGGAAGAGCGCTGGTCGTTTGAGATTAGGACCGCGCAGGGGCGACTGGTTCCGGTTTCGGAAACCATCTGGATGCGCATGCGCGAGGTTTGGATTCACGCCGTAGACATAGACAACGGCGCCGATTTTGCCGACTTCCCAAAGCTGGTCATCGACAAGATGCTGCCCGACCTGATTGCCGTTTGGCGCAGACGCAGAGCCACCGATATGGTTCCCAACATTGTGATTGCACCTATCGACCGTGACGTGCGACTTGGCGTGGACGAAAACGGAGCCGAGGACTTGATCATCTCAGGCACCGCGGTAGATATCGTGCGCTGGGGCACCGGCCGCGGCAACATCGGGGTTTTTGACCAGCACGGCAACATGGCACCTACGGCACCACGCTGGCTCTAGTAACTAGCCCACGCCAGAGTAACTAGAACACGTCAGCGTGACGCCCAGGTGGGAGCAAACGCTACTTGGTGATCTTCAGTTTGCCCGTCATTGATGGGTGGAAGTCGCAGTGGATTGTGTAACTGCCGATCTTGGTTGGCAGCCTCACTCGCACGCTCTTACCCGGTGCAACTGTTGGGTCAATCTTGGTGCCCACCAGGTGGAAGGTGTGAGCAGTCATGTCTTTGTTCTTCACCACGATGTTGGTGCCGCCCTTCACCGACAGCTTGCTAAACGCAAACTGGCTGATTGTGATGGTTGGAGTGCTTGCGGCCTGAGCCGGAGCTGCCACTACCCCACCTACTGCCATGGATGCTGAAATGAGTGCTGCTGCTACCAAGCGAGTGGGGCTGAAAGTTGTACGCATTGTTCCTCCTTGAACGTAGTCAAAGACTAAACCGCCAAGGGCAGAAATAGGTTTGAAATCTCTTCGAACCCTTGATTCTTAAGTTACTTACTTTGGAAGAAGCGCAGCTTGCCAAGAACGCCGGACAGCCAGCCGTTCCAGAGCAGCGCAAACAGGGTCAGGCCGGTGATGCTGGAGAACAGCGAACCCAGTAGGTCGTTGAAGTAGTGCACGCCAACGTACATGCGGGCCCAACCCATCAGGGGCAGGCTGATTAGCCAGAGAACCAGCACAACGCGCTCTAGGCGGGTGTTGCGGGCAAGCAAAAACAGGCCATAGCCAATGGCGATGGCGAAGCAAAGGTGCCCGCTTGGGAACGCAGCGTCAACCTCGCGCTGCACCACCATGTGGTTTAGCAGGCTCTGGTCTGGGCGTGGCTCGTTGAATGCCAGCTTGAACACCTCGGCTGGTAGCCAGCCGGCGGCAATAACGGCACCGAAGGCCAGGGCGTCCAAACGCGATTTCTTGAACAACCAGATGGCAATCATGATGGCAAGGGTAAGGATGACCGCAAACTTAGGGCTGTAGATCTCTCCGGCAGCTGAAGCGATGGCATCTGCGAGGCCATTGCCGGTGGTGTTCAGGAACTGGTCAAAGCCAAATTCGCCGTTGCGAACCCATTCGAGGGTGCCCACAAGGCCGCTCACAACGGTGAGCAGCACCGAAACAACCACAATTGGCAGCCAGTGCTTGGAAAGTGGAAGCTGAGCGAATTTCGAGTTGGTCATGATTGAAAATTACCGCATCGCGCCCCGAATAGCCGGTGGAACGCAATTCTGTGGCTAGCAGCTTTAGCGAACACCCAGACAGCTGTAGAGGGTGACTCCCATCGGGGCGTGGTAATCCTTGTGGCAGCTGAGTTTGACCCAGCGCTTGATTTGCACCGATTGCCAGCCACTTAGCCCCTTTGCATCGCCCTTGAAGTGGTTCATCAAAACGTAGTTGACCTGCCCCGAGTGCACCAACTGTTTGAAGCGCAACAGCGACGGCACCGGATCAGCTCCGCTGAAGCCACCGATTGGGATCACGTTCTGGTTGGACTGCAGCACGTAGGCGGCAGCGGCATCAGCACCGAAGGCAGCCACCAGGAACTTGGCTCCATGTGCGTTGGCCTCCAGGTACTTGATGATCTTGCCGTGTGAAACCGCCGGTTTGGTGTCGCTGGCGTTGGCCTCGGAGAACTTGCTGTGGTGACCCAACTTGGTGGTGTAGCTGTCTGGCGGACCAGCCATCGGGTTCACAAAGCTTGGGTGGCGCTGGGCATCAATGCTCCAGATCAGTGGCGTGCAGCAGATTGCCAGCGCGGTTGTGGCGCCAATAAATGTCTTCGAGAGCCTGCCCGCCTTGGCAAACCAGATGAGGGCAATTGCAATCGCCGCGATGGCCACCTGAATGTATGGAAGGTGGCGCTGGTATCCCGGATTACCCGCCAACACCACAAACGTGAACACCGATGCGGTGAGCACGATTGCCGAAAGCCAAATTCGGTGGCGATTGTGGATGGTCTCGTAAACCGCGGTGGCAACCAGCAGGGCCATTGGGAATGCCATGGTGGCGGTGTAGAACTGGTGCATTCCGGCCACGGCACTGAACATAGCCCAGTCGATGATCAGCCAGGTGCCCAGCAAAATCAGGTGGGTGCGGTGACGCCCCTTTAGCCACAGGTAAACCAGCGCTACCAGGGCCGCCAGGAGCAGCCAACTCATTTGGCCGATGTTCTGGTGGTAGAAGAGGCGAAGCACTCCCGGGTGGCCGGCAAAAGGCGGTGTGAAGGTCTTGAAGCTTGCCAATGCGGTCTTATCTACGCCGGTCATCTTGCTGGCGCTGCCAAAGCGGCCGAGGGCGTTGTAGCCAAACACCATTTCCCACGGATTGTTGTGCAGGGTGTTGCCGATGTATGGTCTGCGGTTGGCGGGTACTAACCAAACGACGATGATCCAGAGCGTGGAGGCAAGTAGCGAGGCGGCTCCGGCTATGGCCAGGTCTATTAGTTTGGTGCGCAACGGGCGGCTGGTGAACAGCCAAGCCAGCGCGAGGGCCGGCCAAACCGCCCAGGCCACAATCATGTACGACTGGAAGGCTAAGGCGATGGCCAGACCGGCTAAAACAAGATGCCAGCGGCGCTGGGTCTGTATCGCTGAAATCATGCAGTAGGTGGCAATGGCCATCGAAAGCACAAAGAAGCTCTCCGGTTGGTTGCTGCGGGCCACGGCGATGACGATCGGTGTGGATGCCACAAGAAGGCCGGTAATCAGGCCCACCCAGATGCCACCAAGGCGGCGGGCTGCGTACGCGATGACGATTACGGCCAGGATGGTGGCCACTCCGTTTGGCGCCACCACAGCGCGATTGTGGAAGCCGAACCACTTCACCATCAGAGCCGGAATCCAGTAGCTGCCGGGAATCTTGTCCAGGCCGATTAGCCCGGCAGGATCAAGGGCGCCAAAGAAGAAGTTGTGCCAGCTGTGAGACATGCTCTTGGCAATCATCGAGTAGTAACCCGAGCGCTCGGCGCTTTCAAGCCGATTGAAAACGTTGAAAGCCGTCAACGCAGCAATTAGGGTCAGTCCCCCGTGCCAAGTCCAGCTAAATCTTTTGATTCCCACACTGGGGAGTTTGAGACACCAACCTTAGGCGCAACTGAGGTTTGATCGGTGGCGCGAAAACCTTAAGGTTTGTCCAAGGTAAAGACCGAAATCCAGTAGTCGGCCACCTTGATCTGACGCTTGATGCTGAAGCCATTTGTGGTCAGCAGATCGCTGATGTGCTGGTAGTTGGCCTGGAACTTGGAGGCTCCCAAAACCAGAATGCGCTTGTATGAAGGCAGCTGCACAACCACATCGTCGATTGGAAGGCGTTTTGGATAGAGCCCCGGCGAGTTGTAATAAGCGGCGGTTTGGGTGAGGTCGTGCACCTTGAGGAACTCCTCCGGATAGCCAATGGCCACGCGGCTTAGCGAGGGGCTGATCGACTTGAAGTCTGAATACAGGATGCCATCGCCGGAGTGTGAAACTGCCTCCACCTTGGCGGCAAGCGGCCCCCAACTGGTCAGTTTGCTCTCTGGTGTGCGGAAGTAGACGTAAGGCTGCACCGATAGCGCTACCGCCACAATCAGAGCCAGCAGCGCCAGTCGGCGGGTGAACAGGCGGTCGATTGCCAGCGCCAGCAGCACTGCAACCATCGGTGCCGCATAGGTGAAGTAACGAGAGTCGTAGACGCTGTCGCCAAAGGCCGAATAGGCCAGGATGATTGCCGGTGGCAGCACCACCGAAATGGTCAGCAGGCCGATGATGTTGGTTTCCTGCGGGTCTTCAACAAACCCCGGACGGCGAGCGCCCACCATCAGAGCCAAAATGAGGCCACAGGCAAGCAGCGCCAGCGCCGGATCCAACCAGAAGGCCTGACCTACAAACACCTCAAGAATGGTGCGGTCAGACAGCTTGGGCAGCCAACCCAGCTGACCCTTCTCAATCAGGCCCCAAACGATTACCACCAGCGAGCCCAGAACTGCCGCGATGGTTGCGTACAGCCAGTTGCCAAAGGCGTCACGGTTCTTGCGCAGCAGCCAGATTCCGTGGGCGCCTGCAAACAGAACCATGTAGATGAACAGGTCGATGCCGAAGCTTAGGAAGATGGCGTAGGCAATCCAGTACCCGAGAGCCCTTCGTCCGGTGGCCTGGTTTGCCTTGAGGAATAGGTAGAGAATCGTGATGCCAATCAAGGCATCGATGCCGTAGGAGCGGCCCTCGGTGGCGGCCCAGGTTAGACGTGGCAGCGCGGCGGCAAGTACCAGGGCAAACCAGCCAACGCGGGCGCCAAACTGCGAGCGGGCCACGCGCCAGGTTAGAACCACAGCTCCGGTAACCGCGATGGCACTGGGAAGTCGCAGCCAGAATGGTGCCAGGCCAAAGACCTTGGCCCAGAAGTGCATCAAAAGGTAGTAGGTGCCGTGAACGGCATCGATGACCTGAAGCATCGAGAACAGGTGACCCAGACTGCGGGTGGAAGCCGAGATGGTTGCTACCTCATCGGCCCATAGAGACGGGGTTGCGATACCCCAGGTTTGGATGGCAAGAACGACAACGAAGGCAAGCGGGATTTGCACCCAGCTCTTGCCTAAAAGGTTCGTGTTTTTGCCCATCAAGGTGAGTTTAGCGATGGCCGTGCCGGCAAATGTGGGGTTCAGCGCACACACAGATTTATCGTTATGTAACCAAGCGAAACATTGGCATTTTCCATTCACTTGCGTGGTTAGACTTTTTGCAACAACTAATCCATATCTCGAGGGATCACCATGGCTGTTTACAACAACATCACCGAGGCATTCGGCAACACTCCCCTGGTTCGTCTAAACCGAATCATCGAGGGTCCTGCAAACGTCTACGCAAAGCTTGAGTTCTACAACCCATCGGGTTCGGTCAAGGACCGTCTTGCTATCGCCATGATCGACGCCGCAGAGGCTTCGGGCGAGCTAAAGCCTGGTGGCACCATCATCGAGGCAACCTCGGGTAACACTGGTATCGGTCTTGCCATGGTTGGTGCAGCTCGCGGTTACCGTGTGATCCTCACCATGCCAATCACCATGAGCACCGAGCGCAAGGTTCTGCTGCGCGCCTACGGAGCCGAGCTAGTTCTTACCCCGGGCCCAGACGGCATGAAGGGTGCAGTTGCCAAGGCTGAAGAGCTTGGCAAGGAGATTGAGGGTTCGGTTCTGGTTCGTCAGTTTGACAACCCTGCCGGTCCAAAGATCCACCGCGAGACAACCGGTGAAGAGATCTGGCGCGACCTAGATGGCAACGTTGCCGCCCTTGTTGCTGGTTCGGGTACCGGCGGTACCGTAACCGGTGCTGGTCGTCGTCTAAAGGAACTCAACCCAGACTTCAAGGTATTCGTTGTTGAGCCTGCTTCGTCGCCAATCCTTTCGGGTGGCGCACCTGGCCCTCACCCACTAGCCGGTATCGGTCCTAACTTTGTTCCAAGCATCCTAGACACCACCGTCTACGACGAGGTCTTCGATGCAGCCAACGAGAACGCCTTTGTGTGGGCTCGTCGCGCAGCTACCGAAGAGGGTCTGCTGGTTGGTATCTCGTCGGGTGCTGCCATCTGGGCCGCCAACGAGCTATCGAAGCGCCCTGAGTTTGCTGGCAAGAACATCGTTGTCATCATTCCTTCGTACGGTGAGCGTTATCTTTCGAGCATCCTTTACAAGGAACTCTCTGACGAGTACACCCAGGCTTAATGAGTCGCTTTTCGGAAGATATCAAGGTTGGGTTGCAGCGTGACCCAGCCGCGCGAAGCGCTTTCGAATTATTGATAACCACCCCTGGAATTCACGCAATCTGGACCTACCGTTTGGCGCACCGTCTCTGGCTAGCCAAGTTCCACATTTTGGCGCGTCTGGTTTCAAACTGGGCCAAGTTCTGGAGCGGTATCGAGATTCACCCCGGTGCCACCATTGGTAGACGCTTTGTCATCGATCACGGCAACGGCGTGGTTATCGGTGAGACCGCGGTAATTGGCGACGACGTGATGGTTTACCACCAGGTAACCCTGGGAAGCCGCGAGAACATTCGCACCAAGCGCCACCCAACCATCGGTAATCAGGTGGTTTTGGGCGCCGGTTCCAAGATCATCGGCAACATCGTGATTGGCGACTACTCCTACGTTGGCGCCAACGCCGTGGTTACCAAGTCGGTTCCGCAGTACTCAACCGTGGTGGGCACTAACTCCGTACGTCACACGGTTGGGTCATACTCAATCTAGAACTTGAGCGCGCAAGTTCAGCGCTTGGTCGCGCTTCGGGAAGCTACAGCATTTAGAGCTGGCGCAACCAGCGCACCTCGTATGGCGCCAGGCTAAGTCCCTCGCCCAGGTGCAGGTGGGTGCCGGTTAGCTCGTCAATCACCTGGCTGTGCAGGCCGTTCAACTCATCAACGCCCACAAAGCGGTTGGTCTCGTTCAGGTTATAGACCTGAACCAGGTTTCCGGCCGGGTGGTTGCGGTCAAAGATGGCAATGCCCTGTCCGCGCCCTGCTCGCACCTTTGAGGCCACGCTGGCGTGCAGGCTGGCTAGTCGGCGTCGGGTGTCAATCAATCGCTGCATGCGCTCGCGAATCTGTCCGGCGGTGGTCTGGCCCAACTGGCCGTTAGCCGCGGCCTCGGCAACTTCCCAGTTCATAGCAGGGCGGTGCAACCAGCGGTTGTCGGCAACCTTTTCTGGGTTCTGTTCGAAGCTCCAGTCGTTGAATAGACCAACCTCATCGCCCATGTACAACAGTGGGATGCCGCCGAAGCCAAACACCATGCTGTAGGCGCAGATGTAGCGGTCGATGGCTCGCTGCAGACGACCGGTGTCTCCCGATTCTTTGGCAGCTTCGATGCCGGCCAAGCTGGCGGCGGTGCCGGAGGTGCGGCGCTCGCCCGAGACGGCATCCACCTGGAAGTCGGCTCCCCTGGCATCGGAGCCATAGAAGTGGCCGGTGAAGTAGTCGGCCAAGAACATGCGGTGTTCGTGACCGCTGAAGCCCATGCGGGCGGCATCGGTGTCATCGATGGCCCAACCGATGTCGTCGTGGCAACGAAGGTAGATGCCCCAGGCTGTGTTGGTTGGAATGGCCTGGAATCGGCTCATCGCCAGCTCCATTAGACGGGCATCCTTTGAGGCGATGGAACTCCAAATCTGAACCATGAGGCTGTTGTGGTACGCCAGGTCGGAGACCTTGCCGGCGCGCTCCCCCTCACCCAGATAGGCACCCACCTGAGCAGGGCCAACGATTGCCTCGGCCTTGAAGATCAGCGCTGGGCTGAGGATACGGCTAAAGCTGCGCAGGGCCTGGGTGATGGCGTGAACCTCTGGCTGGTTCTGGCACTGAGTGCCCATGCGCTTCCAGATGAACGCAATGGCGTCAAGGCGTAGGCAATCCACGCCGTGGTTGGCCAGGTTGCCGATGATGTCGCAGTATTCGGCGAAGACATTGGCGTTGGACCAGTTGACGTCCCACTGATACGAGTTGAAGGTGGTCCAGACCCAACCGTTGAGGCGGTCATCCCAGGTGAAGTTTCCCGGTGCAAAATCTGGGAATACTTCGGGCAGGCTGGCCTCAAACTGGTCTGGTACGTGGCGGTCGTTGTAAACGTAGAAGTAGTCGCGGAACTTGGCGTCACCCTGACGGGCCTTCTCGGCCCACTCGTGCTCTAGGGCAACGTGGTTAAGAACCAAGTCCAGGGTCAACGAGATACCGGCTTGGTGCAGGTTCTGAGCTGTTCTCTTGAGCTCGGACATGGTGCCCAAATCTGGACGCAGCTTGCGGTAGTCCATCACTGCATAACCACCATCGTTGGCGCCGGGACGTGGCTGCAGGATTGGCATTAGGTGCAGGTACGAAACACCTAGGCCCTTGAGGTAGTCGATGCGGTTGTTTAGGCCGGTTAGGTTCTGGTCAAACAGGTCGGTGTAACAGACGTAACCTATGGTGTCTGGGGCCTGGAACCAGTCTGGCTGTAGCACGCGCTCGCGGTCGCGCTGCTGCAAATCGGTATCGCGGGCCTTGTGGTTCTTAGCCATGACCTCAACCAGCAGAGGCATCAAGTACTCGAGATCGTAGACTCCGCGCAGGCCTTCGATTAGGTCTGCTCCCCAACGATCGAACCTGTCCAGAAGGTCCTGTGCTCCGCGGGCACGGGTGCCCACCAACTCGGCTAGCTTGGCCTTTGAGGCTTCAAACTCAGAACTTGTCATGGCTACCATTTCCCCTACTGCACGTTGACTTGCCGCCAGTTTAGGGTGGTTCTGGAAACGCTTACAGGCCTTCTGAGAAACCGATACAGCGTCGTTATATATGTTTGCGGTAACAGGGCTGTGCGGGGCAAAAGCGACCCATTTTTACCTGCGGGAAAGAGCTACTTAACGGCCTTCAGCATGCGCTCGACGGTGGCCTTGGGCCCGGCAATCACCACGTGTTCGATGTTGCGAGTGTGGGTGGGCTCGCTAACTTTGAGCCCCTTCTTGTTGTAAACACCGATGAGCGAACCAACGTAACGCTTGAAGTCGAAGTCCAAGATGGCCACCTCACCCTTGGGTGCGCAGATGGCGGCCAATTCTTCGCGACTCAGCCACGATTCGTTGTTGTAACTCAGCATCAAGGTCTCGCACTTTAGGTCTGCAATAACCTGACCCAGCGCACTTGCCATGGTCTTCTTGGAGTTGAAGACACTCTTAGTGGCGTCGTCGCGCACATCGATGCGCTTGTTGGCAATGCCATAGCTGTCGGGGGCATCCCAGCGAACCAGGGTCTCCCACACGTGATAGTTGGCAAAGTATCGGTGCTGGTTGTAGGGCGGGTCTAGGTAAGCCAGGTCAACCTCGGGCATGGTTGCAGCAAGCTGCAGCACATCGCCCTGCACTGCCCTACCGCCGCCAGGAAGTAACCCCGGATCCTTCAGCACCATCGTTGCATTGCTGCGCGCAGACCAGCTCTTTAGGTAGGCCATCTGAATGCCGGTGGTGGAATCCACCTTGTCGGCGGCCATGATGAGGCTGGTGAGCAGCGGATAGTAGAGCCAGCTATCACGGTAGTCGGCCTCGATGCGGTTGCGCACGGCATCAACCAGTTGGCCATTCTTGGGCTGGAAGTAGCGGGCATCCTCGCAGAAGGCCTTGGTGAAGTAGCCGGCCTCTCCCTCAAGCGAGTTGAGGTGGGCGATGGCTTCGTCCAGTTCGCGCTGATTGGCGGTGGAGCCATCCAGCTCGATCCAGGTCTTGGCAAAGGCGTAAGAGTAGGCGGCAACATCGCTGGCGGTAACAAACTGGCCCACCTTTTTGAAGGCCTGAGCCACGCGGGTGGTACCGGTGAAGAGATCGAGGCTGGTCTTTGCGCCCGATGCCTCGGCGAGGTTGCTGAGGACCGGCACGAGTGTGCGCTTAGACCCCAGGTATTTGATCAATGTTTCTCCTACTAACCGCTTTATCTTGCCACAGTTAGCCGGCCCAGTTGGCAGGTTAAACTTGTGGTGATGAACATCGAAAACCAAACCCTGTCGGCTGCGGCCCTGTTTGGTATCGACTACGCCCGCGAAAAGCTGGCCGGCAAATCTCTCACCGTGCTCACCGGCGCCGGCATCAGCACCGATTCGGGTATCCCCGACTACCGTGGCCAGGGCAAGATCCGCCAGCACCCAATGACCTTCGACAACTTCATGGGCAGCTTTGAGGCGCAGCAGCGCTACTGGGCTCGCTCGTTTGTGGGTTGGTCGCGTATCCACGAAGCCAAGCCAAATGCCGGCCACTTCGCACTGGCTTCATCGGAGAGCCACGGAGTGGTGAAGGGTCTCATCACCCAGAACGTGGATGGCCTGCACCAGCGTGCCGGCAGCAAGAACGTGATCGAACTGCACGGCCGTCTAGACATGGTTCGCTGCATGAAGTGCGGCACCCAGATGACCCGCGTAACCGTGGACGAAATGCTGGCTGCCCTCAACCCAACTGTCTCTAAAGACCAGAACATCGAATACACCCCCGATGGCGACGCCGAGATTGAGGCAACCGCCGACTTCAAGATTCCGGTCTGCCCCAAGTGCGGTGGCACCCTCAAGCCAGACGTGGTGTTCTTTGGCGAGCAGGTGGCGGCACCCATCGTGGAGGCCTGCTACAACCAGATCGACAAGAACGACGCCCTGCTTGTTGCCGGCACCTCGCTATCGGTGAATTCGGGCATGCGATTTGTGCGCAGGGCCATCAAAGCCGAAAAGCCGGTGGTCATTGTGAACCTGGGACCAACCAAGGGCGATGAATTTGCCCTGGCCAAGATTGAGGCCAACACTTCGCTAGCGCTTGAAAGGCTGCTAATTGACTGACACCGTAATTGGCTTGCTTCGTCACGGACAGACCGATTGGAACATCGACTTTAGACTGCAGGGCATCACCGACACCTACCTAAACGAGGTGGGCATCGCTCAGGCAAACACGGTTGGCAAGCTTCTGAAGGCAAGCGACTGGGACGTGCTGCTGGCGTCTCCCCTGATTCGCGCCAAGGACACCGCGGCCATTGTTGCTGAGCACACCGGAATGCCGGCCGCCCAGATTGAGCCGCTGCTACTTGAGCGCTCGTTTGGCGAGGCCGAGGGCATGACCCACGATGAGTGGAAGGCCGCCTACCCAAACCACCAGCACGTGCCGGGTGGCGAGACCCTGGATGAGCTCTCTGATCGCGCCTGGCTGCTGCTAGACACCCTGGTGGAGCGCTATGCCGGCCAGCGCGTGCTCACCGTTTCGCACGGTGCACTGATTCGCAAGCTGATCAACCACGCCTCTGAGGGCGAGCTGCCGCGCGAGGGTGAGCGCCTGGGCAATGCCTCGCTGAACCTGATTGCGCACGATGGCAAGAAGTGGCGCATTGTGGACTACTGGCTGCCAACCTATGAAGGACAGGCTTTCAGCCTTTAGAGGGAGCGGATTAGCTCCAGCAGGCTCTGCGCCGACTTGTCCCAGCCAAAGTCCTGCACCCGCACCAAAGCATTCGCCGATTCTTGGCTCCATAGCTGGCCATCATCGAGGCTGCTAATCGCACGCGCCAGATCTGCCGGATCGCTTGGATTGAAGTAGTTGCCGATCTCCCCCGCAATCTCACGGAAAATCTCGATATCGCTTACCACTACCGGCGTGCCCTGGCTCATGGCCTCAACCAACGGAATGCCAAAGCCCTCGTCCAAAGAGGCAGATACCAGCGCCACAGCCTCGCGTAGCAGTTGCTGGTACTCGTCCTCGCTGACACCACCGTGGAACACCACGTCACCCGAGTTGGCAGCAATGTGCTGCTGAAGCTGTGCTTTGCGTGCCGGAGTGATCTTGGAGAGCAGGTGCAGGGTGTGGTTTGGCAGGTGCGCCATTGCATCGATGAGGGTTTCAACGTTCTTGTAGCCCATGAACGAACCCATGTACACCAGCGAGTTACTAGTTGGGCGCTCGCGACCAGTGGCACCGAAGGTATCGGCGGCAGCACCGGCTGCGTTGTAGACCACCTTCACCGGGCGCTTGGTGAGGCGATGCTGGGCCATCAGGTTTCGGGTGGTTTGGCTAACGGTGGCAATGCCATCGGCGCCATTTAGTGCCCAGCGCTGCGGCCAGTAACTGAGGTGATACAGGCGCCACAT
>JBDLVH010000059.1:0-7274 GCA_039804865.1 Actinomycetota bacterium
CTCACTCGAATCGAAGCTCAAGAGCGTGCGGCACTCATTGCCGTGGACTCGTATCGAGTAGAGCTAGACCTCTCTGGTAGCGATCCAGACACCTATTGGAGCGGCACCGAGGTTCGATTCACTTCGAACCAGGTTGGCGCCAGCACGTTCATCGATGCCATTACCCACAAGGTAAACCGCGTCTCGCTCAACGGCGTTGAGCTGGACCCAGCCAAGGTTTCCGATGGCACGCGCATCCAGCTGCCGAACCTGCAAGCCCAGAACCACCTTGTGGTTGAGTCTTACGCCAAGTACATGAACACGGGCGAAGGCCTGCACCGATTTGTAGACCCGGCCGATGGCAACGTTTACCTTTACACCCAGTTTGAGGTGCCAGACAGCCGACGCGTCTTTGCAGTTTTCGAGCAGCCAGACCTGAAGGCCACCTTTGAGTTTGTGGTGACAGCTCCAGAAAACTGGAAGCTAATCAGCAATCAGCCAACCCCAGCTCCTCTGGCAGTTGGCGATGGCAAGGGAAAGTGGCACTTCTCCCCTACCCCAAGAATTTCTTCCTACATCACAGCACTGATCGCGGGCCCGTATCACGAGGTTCGTTCCAGCCTCACCAATGTGGCCGGACGCCAGATTCCGCTGGGCGTGTTCTGCCGCCAGTCGATGGCTCAGTACCTAGACGCCGACTACATGTTCGACATCACCCGCAAGGGTTTCGACTTCTTTGAGAAGCAGTTCGGTGTGGAATACCCATTCGAAAAGTACGACCAGCTTTACGTACCTGAGTTCAACGCAGGCGCCATGGAAAACGCCGGTGCCGTTACCTTCACCGAACGCTACATCTTCCGCAGCCAACCAACCGTGGCACTGCGCGAACGCCAAGTAGTGACCATCCTCCACGAGCTGGCTCACATGTGGTTTGGCGACCTGGTCACCATGAAGTGGTGGAACGACCTGTGGCTCAACGAGTCTTTCGCCGAGTACGCATCCACCCTTGCCACCGCCGAGGCCACCGAGTGGAAGACCGTTTGGGCAACCTTCTGCGCCCAGGGCAAGGCTTGGGCCTACCGCCAAGACCAGCTGCCAAGCACCCACCCCATCGTTGCCCCAATCAACGACCTGCTGGATGTGCAGATCAACTTCGACGGAATCACCTACGCCAAGGGTGGCTCGGCTCTGAAGCAGCTGGTTGCCTTCGTGGGCCAGGAAACCTTCATGAAGGGTGTTGGCCAGTACTTCCGCAAGCACGCCTTTGGAAACGCCGAACTCAGCGATCTGCTCACCGAACTTGAGGCCGTAAGTGGCCGCGATCTGCGCACTTGGAGTGAAGCTTGGCTGGAGACCGCAGGAGTAAACAGCCTGACTCCAGCGCTAACCACCGATGAGTCGGGCAAGATTCTGGGCTTTGCCATCACTCAGGGTGCCGCCGACGACTACCCAACCATCCGCCCACACGTGCTTCGCATCGGTTTCTTCAACCTTGAAGGCGACGCCGTTGTGCGAACCCACCAGGTTGAGGTTGAGATCAGCCAGGCGGCCACGCAGGTACCAGAACTGGTTGGACTGCAGCGACCAGACCTGATCCTGCTCAACGACGATGACCTAACCTACGCAAAGGTGCGCCTAGACCGTCGCTCCCACGCATTCGCCTTGGAAAACCTCAGCAAGGTTGCCGACCCACTGGCGCGTGCACAGATTTGGTTGAGTGTTTGGAACAGCGCCCGCGATGGCGAGGTTGCCCCAAGTGAGTTCATCAATCTAGTGCTGCGCCACATTGCAACCGAAGACCAGTCGATGCTGGTCTCCTCGGTACTTGGCTACTTGGTTGGCTTCGGCTACACCTACACTGCCCCTGAAAACCGCGAAGCAACCCTGACCCACATTGCGGACAGCCTCTGGAAGCTTGCCAACCAGGCCGAGGCCGGCAGCGACATGCAGTTGCAGTTGGTGCAGTTCTTCAGCCGTTTTGCCCGCACCGATGAGCAGGTTGCTAACCTGCGAGCTGTTTTCGAGGGCAAGCACGTGCTCAAGGAACTAGACCTTGGCTCTGATTTGCGTTGGGAGCTGTTGACCGGTCTTTCGGCAGCCGGTAACTCGTCAATCGACGAGATCGACGCTGCGCTGGCAGCCGACAACACAGCGAATGGTTTGGCTGCCTCCGCTGCCGCTAAGGCCGCCATGGCCGATGCCCGCACCAAGGATCAAATCTGGCGCACCCTGGTTCACAGCAACGAATACAGCAACGCCCAAGCCGCGGCAGCATCCATGGCCTTCGGACGTGCCGTGCGCCCACAGTTCCTTGAGGGTTACGTGGAGCGCTACTTCGCCGACGCCAAGACCATCTGGGAGAACAAGACCTTCAAGATTGCCGAGTACCTGTTAGAGCGCCTTTACCCGGTCAACCTGGCATCGCCCGAGCTAGCCACCATCACTCGCCGCTACCTAGAACGCAATCCAAAACTCGACCGAGCCATGCGCCGAATGATCATCGAGAACTTGGCCACCGTCGAGCGCGCAGTAGCCGCTCAGGCTAAAGACTCCAAGGAGAGCAAATGAACATTGCCGCAACCACCACCGATTGGTTCACTGCATTCTGGGACCAGTGGCATGTGCTAATCCGCATCTGCGCAATCATCCTGGGTGCCGTTGTGCTGCGCTGGATTCTGATGTTCTTCGTGACCCGCGTGGTTCGCTCGGTTGAATCTGGAATCTCCATCAAGAACAAGATGGTGGACCACATCGCCAACGAGCTCAGCCCAATCGCTCGTGCCCGCGTGGTTCAGCGCACCAAGACCATGGCGTCTGTGCTCAACAACTTCATCACCTGGACCATCATGGGCTTTGCACTCACCATGGTTCTCAGCGAACTTGGCGTTGCCATCGGTGCGCTTGCAGCTGGAGCTGGCTTGGTTGGCGCTGGCATCGGTTTCGGTGCTCAGAGCCTTATCAAAGACCTAATCAGCGGCCTGTTCATCGTGGTTGAAGACCAGTATGGCGTTGGCGACAGCGTCAACCTGGGCGAAATCAGCGGAACCGTTGAAGGCGTCGGCCTTCGCATCACCTCGGTGCGCGATGTTGACGGTGTGCTCTGGTACGTGCGTAACGGCGAGATTCTGCGGGTGGGAAACCACTCGCAGGGCTGGTCCCGCGCCATCGTAGACATCTCGCTGGACTACCGCAGCAATGTAGAAGACGCCATGCGAGTCATTGAGGCCGCTGCAGCCGAGGTTGCCAGCGAACCAGACAACACCGAACGAGTTATTGGAGTTCCAGATGTCTGGGGCGTTCACGCACTGTCCGGCGACGAACTAGTCTTCCGAGTTGTGCAGAAAGCTAAGGCAGGCAAGGCCGACGATCTGGCTCGTGCCCTGCGCATCAACCTCAAAAAGCGCCTCGACGAAGCCGGCATTCACCTGGCCAGCAAACAGGCCATCTACATCACCAAGTAGCGCCAGTGCCTAACGAATCCAGTGACAACGCACAGACGGTGCGAATCGGTGCCGCCCCGCATTCCGGTGTACCAACCGAGCGCGAGCCAGTCTGGGATCCGTTCTACGAGTCTGTGGGCGGTCACGCCGGGTTCAAGAAACTGGTAGACGAGTTTTATCGACTGGTTGAAACCGATGAAGTTCTGCGACCCATGTACCCTGAAGGCGATCTGGCGCCGGCGGCCCACCGTCTAACTATGTTCCTGGAACAGTATTGGGGCGGACCAACCACCTACCAGGAGGAGCGCGGTCACCCCAGACTTCGAATGCGCCACGCAGCCTTCAAGATTGGGCCTTTGGCGCGCGACCGCTGGATTAGCCACATGCGCAGCGCACTGGACACCCTGGGTTTGCCGCCACTGATTGAGGCCGAACTATGGGCCTACCTTGATAGGGCCGCTCACAGCCTGCTAAACAGCTTCGAAGACTAGAGCCGGATTGCAGCCTTGGCCAGCACGTGGCCATGGCTAGCGCTCAGTCGCACCCAGCCATCCACGATGTATTCCTCAACCTCTTCGTTCTCGGTGAGGAAGCCCAGACCGGCGGCAACGAATGCCGCTCCGGTTGGAACCTTTGATTCGTGAGAGATTGCCTTACCCCAGATTTCGCCGCGAATACGGGCAGCAATCGGCCCACCCACCGCGGTTGGGATGGTGTTCTTTACTTCCTCGATGCCAGCCTTGGCAATCTGAGTCAGCACCGATTCATTGATAGACCCGTTGGCCACCCAGCCCTGACGTGGCGGCGCAATGCCAGCCCAGGGTGCGCGTTCGCTAGCAGGAAGTTCGATTCGGTATGAGTCGTGCCTTCCGCCATCGGTGTAGCGGGCCAGACGGTCCAAGACTGCGGCGATAGGCACAACCGAATCAACCTCGGCCTCGCCGATCACATCACAGGTGCGCAAACCTAAAACGGTAGGACCCGATGCCATGATGTCACCCGACCAAATGGGTGCCACATAGGCCGCCAATACTGGACCAAATGCTCGCAACCGAACCATGCCATCTGGGTCTAGACGCTTGGCTCGCTGCAGGTAGGCCTGCAAATCGGTAACGGACTCAAGGTCAGGAAGCTCAAAACTGTTTTTCATCTCTGTCTAAACTAGCCGTAAGAGGTGCAAAATGCAGATTCCAATCCCGCAAGATCCACTAGAAGACATGATTCGAACCTTGAATCTTGACGATGCCAACGGTGCTCAAACCACCGAAGACATATTCACCGGCCCTTCGCAGTGGATGCCGCACGGTCGCGTTTTCGGTGGCCAGGTCTTGGCGCAGTCACTGGTTGCAGCCCAGCGCACCATGGCCGAGGACCGAGACCCCCACAGCCTGCACGGCTACTTCTTGCGTCCAGGCGACATCAACCAGCCAATCACCTTCAGTGTTGACCGCCTACGTGACGGCCGATCTTTCAGCACCAGACGAGTGCAGGCCTACCAGAACGGCCAGCCCATCTTCTCGATGATTGCCTCGTTCCAAGACCACGACAATGGGCTTGAGCACCAAGACCCGCTGCCCAGTGGCATTCCCGATCCAGAGACATTGCCATCGGCGGCCGAGCTAATGGGTGAGAACCCGCACCCAGTGGCGCAATACTGGGCCAAGGCGCGGCCCTTCGACATGAGGCACGTTGGCTCCCCCATCTACTTCAAGGTGGACCAAAAACAGCAGGTTCCGCACCAGGCCGTTTGGTTGAAGGCGCTTGGCACCCTGCCGGATGACCCCGCACTGCACCGCGCAGCTCTGGCCTACGCCAGCGACTACAGCATTCTGGAGAGCATCTATCGCGCCCATGGCGTTGCCTGGACTCACCCCGGCTTGAAGAGCGCCAGCCTAGACCACGCCATGTGGTTCCACCGCCAGCCCAAGGTAGACGAGTGGATGCTGTACGTGCAGGAATCCCCCAGCGCCCAGGGTGGCCGTGGCCTTGCCTTTGGCCGCATCTTCAGCCGCGAGGGGTTGCTACTTGCAACCGTGGCTCAAGAGGGCATGGTTCGCGTTCCCGAGATCGGCCAGCCTTAGACTTTGGGGCGGGGCCAACAAGACTTAGAAACAGAAAAGGGTCTGACCGATTGTGGTCAGACCCTTTTTCTTTGAACTATTTAGCCGTCGCGGGTTAGGCGGCGGTAGGTGCTGCGGTGAGGCTTGGCTGCATCTGCACCCAGACGCGCAATCTTGTTCTCTTCGTAAGACTCGAAGTTACCCTCGAACCAGTACCACTGGTCCGGCTTGTCCTCGGTGCCTTCGTAGGCAAGGATGTGGGTTGCCACGCGGTCTAGGAACCAACGATCGTGGGTGATGACCACCGCACAACCAGGGAACTCGAGCAACGCGTTTTCTAGCGAACCAAGGGTTTCGACGTCGAGGTCGTTAGTTGGTTCGTCGAGGAGCAAGAGGTTACCGCCCTGCTTGAGGGTAAGGGCAAGGTTCAGGCGGTTGCGCTCACCACCGGAAAGCACACCCGCTGGCTTCTGCTGGTCTGGACCCTTGAAACCGAAAGCGGCAACATAGGCACGCGAAGGAACCTCGGTGGCGCCAACCTGCATGTAGTCCAGCCCGTCGGAGACAACTTCCCAGAGGGTCTTGTTTGGATCGATGCCGCCACGGCCCTGGTCTACGTACGAGATCTTCACGGTCTCACCGATCTTGAGGTTTCCACCATCAAGTGGCTCTAGACCAACGATCGACTTGAACAGGGTGGACTTACCAACACCGTTAGGACCGATTACGCCAACGATGCCGTTGCGAGGCAGCGAGAACGAAAGTCCGTTGATGAGCGAACGGCCTTCGAAGCCCTTCTGCAGGTTATCGGCCTCAAGAACAACGTTGCCCAGACGAGGACCGGCAGGAATCTGGATTTCTTCGAAGTCCAACTTTCTGGTGCGATCTGCCTCGGCAGCCATCTCTTCGTACTTAGCCAGACGAGCCTTGCTCTTAGTCTGACGGGCCTTAGGGGTGGAGCGAACCCAGTCCAGTTCCTCGCTGAGACGACGAGCTAGCTTGGCGTCCTTCTTACCCTGAACCTCAAGGCGCTCGCGCTTCTTCTCAAGGTAGGTGGAGTAGTTGCCCTCGTATGGGTAAGCACGACCGCGGTCTAGCTCCAGAATCCATTCGGCAACGTTGTCGAGGAAGTAACGGTCGTGGGTAACAGCCAATACGGCACCCGGGTACTTAGCTAGGTGCTGCTCAAGCCAGAGCACGCTCTCGGCATCCAGGTGGTTAGTTGGCTCATCGAGCAGAAGCAGGTCTGGCTTCTCTAGTAGCAGCTTGCAGAGTGCAACGCGGCGACGCTCACCACCGGAAAGGTTAGTAACTGGCAGGTCGCCTGGAGGGCAGCGAAGCGCATCCATGGCCTGCTCTAGCTGGTTGTCTAGGTCCCAGGCATCCAGGTGATCGATTTCTTCCTGGAGCTTGCCCATCTCCTCAAGCAGCGAGTCGAAGTCGGCGTCAGGGCTGGCCATCTCCTCAGAAATCTGGTTGAAGCGGTCTACCTTGGCCTTGGTCTCTGCGACAGCCAACTGCACGTTGCCCAAAACGGTGAGAGTCTCATCGAGCGGAGGCTCCTGCATGAGCATTCCCACGGTGTATCCGGCGGCGAGGCGGGCTTCACCGTTGCTTGGGGTGTCCATGCCAGCCATGATCTTCAGAACGGTGGACTTACCAGCACCGTTAGGACCCACAACACCGATCTTGGCGCCAGGGAAGAACGCAAGGGTTACGTCATCAAGAATGACCTTGTCGCCGTGCGCCTTGCGCGCCTTAATCATCTGGTAAATGAATTCAGCCATTGGCCTTG
>JBDLVH010000060.1:0-3578 GCA_039804865.1 Actinomycetota bacterium
CGCGCCAAGTTGCTGCCAGCCACCTTCGCATTTTGGCTGGCGTACACCTTTACCCGCCCGATGGGTGCCTCCTTCGCCGACTGGCTGGCACTGCCGCCGGCCCGCGGTGGTCTGGGCTACGGCACTCTAAACGTGACTCTCATTTGGCTGGCAGCAATCGTTGTTGTGCTGGTTCTGGTGGGTAGGCGCAAACGACCTGCGAGAATGGGCTAAACCACCTCAGCAGAAACAGGTAACCCATGTCCCAGCCAAAGCCGCCGTCCATCCACGTTCGCGCTTTCCTAACCTGGCTGGCCATTTACCCGCTGGTGACCATAGCTTTCTACACGGTTATCCCGCTGCTCAGTGCTTTCCCGGCACCCATCAAAGTGCTGGGCCTAACCGCCGTTGTGATTCCAACCGCCGTTTACCTAGTGATGCCAAACCTGTTCAAGGTGTACTTCGCTATTCAGCGTCGTCGTGCCAAGGCTGAAGCCACAGCCGAATAGTATCTAGCTGTTGCCTGGCAGGGTTAGAGTGAAACCAAGATGCCAGGATTAACCAGCGCCCAAGCAGCCGCCCTGCTCAAAGAGCATGGGCCAAACTCCATTCGTCGCAATCATGCCCGTGTCTGGGATTTGCTGTGGCGCCAGGTTCGCTCTCCCCTGCTTTTGCTTTTGGCAGTTACCGCTGCGGCCAGCTACTTCCTCGGCGAAAAATCCGACGCCATCATCATCGGCATCATTGTGGGCCTGTCTGTTGGCCTTGGTTTCTTCAACGAGTTTCAGGCGGCCAAGGCAGCCGACGACTTGGCCAAGCGCATCGCCCACAAGGTGACAGTTTGGCGAGACGAACATGAGGTTCAGCTTCCGGCCGTCGAACTGGTTCCCGGTGACCTGATCGACCTCCACCTGGGCGATATTGTGCCTGCCGACCTGCAGCTCACCGAAACCATTTCGTTTGAGTGCGACGAGTCGATGCTCACGGGTGAATCGCTTCCGGTGCAAAAAGATGCCAAGGACGAAATGGCCAACACCGCATCGATGGGCACGATTGTGCACTCCGGTTCGGCCCGCGCGCTGGTCACCCGCACCGGTGGCGACACCGCATTCGGCAAGATTGCTACCGGCCTCGATCACCGAATTCCGCCCACCTCTTTCCAGAAGGGCCTCACCTCTTTCTCTATGCTGCTGGTGCAGGTTGCCGGTGTGCTCACGGTGGCCATCTTCATCATCAACCTGGTGTTGCAGCGCCCACTCATCGATGCCCTGCTTTTTGCGCTGGCCATTGCGGTGGGCATCTCGCCACAGCTGCTGCCGGCCGTGGTTTCAACCAGCCTCACTCAGGGCGCTCGCCGCTTGGCCAAGCAGAAGGTGCTGGTAAAGCGTCTGGTTGCCATCGAGGACCTTGGCGACATCGAGGTGCTCTTCACCGATAAGACCGGTACCCTCACCGAGGGCCAGATCAGTTTTAACTCCGCGGTCGACGCCGAGGGCATTACAGCCGGAAACGCCGTTCGACTGGCCCTTGCCTGCAGCGACATCACAGAGCTGGTTTCCGGCGAGATCACCGCGAACCCTCTGGACCTCGCGCTGGCCACCTCGCAACCAGCCGCCGCAACCGAGGGCATCACCCGTATTGCTGAGTTGCCGTTCAATCACGACACCCGCTCGATGACCGTGCTCAGCGAGGTGGATGGCGTGCGCCAGATCATCATCAAGGGTGCCCCCGAACACGTCTTTGAATGTTGCAGCCAGGTGCCCGAAGATTTCAGGGCCAAGTTGGATGAACAGCTGGCCGCCGGTCGCCGAGTTATCGTGGTTGCCTCTAAGCCAAGTTCGGCCAGCAGCCTGAACGTCGGTGACGACACCGGACTCACTCTGGTTGGCATGCTGGTGTTCCTTGACCCACCTAAGGCCAGTGCAGCCGATTCGCTTCGCCGCTTGGCAGACCTGGGAATCACCACCAAGATCATCACCGGAGACAGCCCCGTGGTAGCCGAATATGTTTGTGATCAGCTTGGAGTTCCAGCCGGGCGCACCCTCACCGGCAAAGACCTCGATGGAATGACCGACGTGCAGTTGACCGACGCCCTAGCTGGTGCCCGCATCTTCGCGCGCGTTTCCCCCGAGCAAAAGGCCCGTATTGTGCGCGTGGAGCGCCAGGCCGGTAAAGACGTTGCCTTTATGGGTGACGGAGTAAACGATGCCCTAGCCATTCACGAGGCCGACGTAGGTATCTCGGTGGATTCGGGCACCGATGTAGCCAAGGATGCCGCCGATGCCGTTCTGCTTGAGCGTGATTTGCACGTGCTGGCCGATGGTGTGATGGAGGGGCGCCGCATCTTCGCCAACACCACCAAGTACATCCTGATGGGAACCTCCAGCAACTTTGGAAACATGTTCTCGGCTGCGGCCGCCAGTGCGTTCCTGCCGTTCCTGCCAATGCTTCCGGGCCAGATCCTGCTCAACAACTTGCTCTATGACGCCAGTCAAATGGCTATCCCTTCTGACCGCGTTGACTCGGAGTTGCTGGCCCGCCCATCGTCGTGGAATATGAGCGTCATCCGTCGCTTCATGCTCCTGCTTGGTCCAATCAGCTCGCTGTTTGACTTCCTAACCTTTGCCGTGATGCTGAAGATCTTTGCGGCTGACCCGCAGCTTTTCCGCAGCGGTTGGTTTGTGGAGTCGCTAGCCACGCAAACTCTGGTGGTGTTCATCATCCGCACCCGCCGCCGCCCATTCTTCCGCAGCCGTCCGGGCATCGCTCTCAGCATCAGTGTCATAGCGGTGGTCATCATCGGTGCGTTCATTCCACAGAGTTGGCTGGGTGCCGGACTTGGCTTCGCACCGCTTTCCATCGGCTACTTTGGCATCTTGGCCGCGATGGTTGTGGTCTATCTGGTGCTGGTGGATGCGCTAAAGCGCTTTGCGCTCAGCAGTGCCTCTGGTAACCCACCCACCAGGGTGCTTTTGAAATAGGCTTTTACCATGTCTACTCCATACAAGATTTCCGTATCCCAGCAGATCAACGCCCCAATGGCCAAGGTCTTCGCCATCATCAACGACCTAAACCAGTTTGCCGGTTGGAACCCATTCCTTCCGATGGACCCAAATGTGGTTGCGACCATTGGCCCAATCACTTCGGGTGAGGGCGCGCAGTACAACTACGAGTCGAAGAAGATCGGTACCGGCCGCATGACCTTCACCGGCGTTTACGACAACTCGTTGATCAAGATCAAGATGGAATTCCTCAAGCCAAACCAGGAAATTGCGCTCTGCGAGTGGCGCCTAACTCACGTTGGTGACGGCGTTGAGATGACCTGGCTCATGGAGGGCGAGCGCAAGCCGCTCATGGCTCTGATGGTGAAGGTAATGGGCATGGACAAGATGATGGCCAAGCACTTCACCGATGGTCTTGGACGCCTAAAGGCGCTCGCCGAAGCATAGAGCTAAATCGGGGTTGGACATGCGGTGCAACTTTGGGGTAAACTTATGAAGTTGTTTTGGACCGCAAGTTCAAATAAACACCCAACGCGTTTGTAGCTCAACGGATAGAGCATCTGACTACGGATCAGAAGGTTGGGGGTTCGAGTCCCT
>JBDLVH010000061.1:0-22514 GCA_039804865.1 Actinomycetota bacterium
CGCTGCGCATCGATGTTTGAAGAACTTCACATCCTGGTGGTTCACAATCCAGGCAAGGAGCCTCGCTTTTCACTCGAAGAGCGGGTTGCGCTCATTGAGGAGAGCCTAAAGCTGACCAAGCTGCCGGTGGGAAGCAAGATCGTGGTGGCAACTCTGCCAAGCGGTCTGTTGGTTGACTACTGCCGGCGAGTAAGCGCAAATGCTCTGGTGAAGGGCATCCGCACCAACGTAGACCTCGACTACGAGCTTCCAATGGCTAGGGTTAACCGAGACCTTGCTGGGGTAGAGACCATCTTCATCCCGGCAGACCCGTCCTTCGGACACATTTCCAGCAGCCTGGTCAAGCAGGTAGCAGACCTGGGTGGCCAGGTAAGCAAGTACGTTCCAGCGCCGGTAGCCAAGGCGCTCGCCGAATCGGCTCAGTAATCAGTTTTTCCCAGTAGGAGACCCAAATGGCACACCAGCCCCAGTTTTCATTGAACGTGCACGACCTAATGCACCGTCCAGGCAACATGCGCGAACTCGAAGTTGACGAAGTTCTCGTCGAGCCATTCGGCGATGCCGCCATGGTTGTGCCAGCCGGCTCGAAGGTAGAGCTAGATGTGCGCCTAGAAAGCGTTCACGAGGGCATTTTGGCCACCGGTGAGGTCTTCACCGAAGCCGTTGGCGAGTGCAGCCGATGCCTCGACCCGCTGAAAACTGCGGTGGAAGTAGATTTTCAGGAACTTTTCGCCTATTCTGGTAGTGGAGAAGATGACTTCACGGTTACTGACGAGCAAATCGATCTTGAACCTGTCATCCGAGACGCGGTAGTATTGAGCCTTCCCTTCCAACCCGTATGCAAGCCAGACTGTTTAGGTCTGTGTGCAGAATGCGGCGTGAAGATGGCCGAAAACCCGAATCACAAACACGAGCAGCAGGTTGAATCCCGCTGGTCGGAGCTATTGAAGCTTAAGGAAGAGTAAGAGACATGCCAGTACCAAAGCGCCGCCTCTCGCGCAGCAACACCCGTCACCGTCGTTCGGCCTGGAAGGCCGCACCACTGACCTTGGTCAAGACCATTGAAAACGGCAAGACCGTTTACAGCCTGCCTCACCGCGCAAAGCTGGTTGAGGACTCGGCCGGTAACGCCTTGTTCATGGAGTACAAGGGCCGCAAGGTCGCAGACGCCTAAATTAGGCTAAATCCAAATGAACCTCGAGGCACTTTGCCGCACCCTTGGTGTTGAGGTAAACGCGGATCTACTGCAACAAGCACTTACCCACCGCTCGTACGCTTACGAGCACGGGGGCAGACCCAACAGCGAACGTCTAGAGTTTCTAGGCGACTCGGTGTTGGGTTTTGTCGTTACCGAACACATTTATCGCATCCTCCCAGACCTCGATGAGGGGGAGCTCACCAAGGTCAAGAACTCGGTGGTCAGCGAAAAGGCACTTGCTATTGCCGCCCGTCAGATTGGCTTGGGTCAGTACCTGCTGCTTGGCAAGGGCGAAGAAGGCACCGGCGGCCGCGACAAGCCAAGCCTGCTGTGCGACGTGTTCGAGGCGGTTTTGGGTGCGGTTTACCTAACTTCGGGAATGAGCGCCGCAACCAAAATGGTTGAGACCTTCATCTTCCCGTTTTTGGCTGACCCGGACGCCCTTCGTCACCAGAGCGACCCAAAGACTTCGATCATCGAGGTGGCCCAGGCCAAGAAACTTGGCGCCGTCACCTACGAGATCACTCACGAGGGCCCAGATCACGACCGCGTGTTCTTTGCCAAGCTTTTCATCGGTGGCAATCTAACCTGCGAAGCCACCGGCAAGACCAAGAAGGCCGCCGAGATGGCAGCCGCCGAACTGGCGCTGCAAAACATCGATGCTTTGGCCAAGGCCGAGGGTAAGTAATGCCTGAACTTCCAGAGGTAGAGACCGTGCGAACCGGTCTTGCCGGCTCGATTACCGGTGCCACCGTAGACTCCATCGAGATCCTGGACGAGCGCAGCCTCAAGCGCCATCAGGGCGGAGTTGCCAACTTCATTTCCACCCTCACCGGCCGCAAGGTTTTGGGCGTGGTCCGTCGTGGCAAGTTCATCTGGATGCCGCTGGCCCCAATGACGGGCGACCCCGAAGATCAGCCAATCGCTCTGGTTGGACACCTGGGTATGAGCGGTCAGATGTTGCTTCGCGTGCCTGGCCACGCTCCGGACAAGCTCACCCGCGTGGTAGTTCACTTCACCGAGGCCGATGGCACCAAGACCGAGTTCCGCTTCGTAGACCAGCGCATCTTCGGTTCGCTCGCCATCGATGTCTTGATTCCAACCGCCGATGGCCGTCCTGGCGGCTTCAGCGATGGCATTGGTACAGGACAGTGGTGGCAGAACCTCATTCCGGCAACGGCGGCACACATCGCCCGTGACCCGCTTGACCCAGACTTCGATGAGACCAAGGTTCTGGCCAAGCTGCGCACCAAGAACACCGGCATCAAGCGCGCTCTGTTGGATCAGGGGCTCTGGAGCGGCATTGGCAACATCTACGCGGACGAAACCCTGTGGGCAACCAAGCTGCACTACGACCAGCCGGCCAACACCATCAGCGCTCCTAAGGCCAAGGAGCTCCTCACCGAGGTTCGCCGCATTTTGCAGCAGGCCGTGAAGGTTGGCGGCACCAGTTTTGACGAGCAATACAAGAATGTAAACGGCGAGAGCGGATACTTTGAGATCTCGCTCAACGCCTATGGCCGAACCGGCACCGAGTGCAACCGATGTGGTGCACACATCGTGCGCGAGGAGTGGGCCAACCGTGGAAGTCACTTCTGTCCGCGTTGTCAGCGCCTGCGGTAGTCTTACTATCTAGAAAGCCGTCATTCGGCTAGTTTTCTGCGCACAAAAGCGGCGCATCGGGTGGATTATCGGAGGTGAAGTTTTGTACCTAAAGAGCCTCACGCTCAAAGGCTTCAAATCCTTTGCCACCCCAACCACTTTTGCCTTCGAGCCGGGTGTGACCTGTGTGGTTGGCCCAAACGGTTCGGGTAAGTCCAACGTTGTAGACGCGCTGGCCTGGGTAATGGGCGAGCAGGGTGCCAAAACCCTGCGCGGCGGCAAGATGGAAGATGTCATCTTTGCCGGTACCAGCACCAAGGGTCCACTGGGCCGTGCCGAAGTGCAACTGACCATCGATAACTCCGATGGCGCGCTTCCTATTGACTACACCGAAGTAACCATTAGCCGCACCCTGTTCCGCAATGGCGGCAGCGAGTATGCCATCAATGGCGAGGGTTGCCGCCTGCTGGACGTGCAGGAATTACTGAGCGACTCTGGCTTGGGCCGCGAGATGCACGTGATTGTTGGTCAGGGGCAGCTGGACAGCGTTTTGAAGGCCACTCCTGAGGAGCGCCGCGGCTTCATCGAAGAGGCCGCCGGTATTCTCAAGCACCGTCGCCGCAAGGAAAAGACCGAGCGCAAGCTGGAGGCAATGCAGGTCAACCTGACTCGCCTATCAGACTTGGCCGGCGAGGTTCGTCGTCAGCTCAAGCCACTTAGCCAGCAGGCCGAAACGGCACGACAGGCGCAGGGCATTGCATCGGTGGTGCGCGACGCCAAGAGCCGCATTTATGCCTACGAGATTCGTGAGTTGCAGGACGCGGTAGAAGAAACCGCGGCAACCGAGAACAACCGCAAGGCAGAGCGCAACATTTTGCAGTCGGTTTTGGCCGAGAACACCGTGCGTCTGGGCGAACTTGAGGCCGCTCAGGTTTCCACTCAGGTGGATCAGGCTCGAAACCTTGCCTATCGCTTCGATTCGGTGGCCGAACGACTTCGTGGCCTGTTGAACATGGCAAGCCAAAGAGTTTCGCTGCTAAGCAGTCAGAGCGCGGTTTCGGGCAACATCCCAGACCCCGAGGCCTTCGAGGCCCAGGCCGCCGAAGCTGCCGCCACCGTTCTGGAGCTAGAGGTTCAGGTTGCCGCGCTTCGCTCCAGCCTGGGTGAGGCCGAGGCTGCCCGCAACGTGTGCCGCGATGCCCTTGAAGCCTTCGACGGTGAAGTGGCCGAGCAGAGCGCACTCATTTCCAAGTTTGACCTCGAGCTGGGTCGCCTGAGCAATGAGGCTGCCGTGGCCGAAAGTCGTTTGGCTTCGCTGCGCGATGAGGTTTTACGTCACGAGCAAGCTTTGTCGCAGGCAGGGGAGCGCAGTGCCGCCAGCCTGGCCGAATACGAGGCGCTTCAGGCTTCGCTGCAGTCCAGCCACCAAGCCGACTCCAGCCAGTTTGAAACCCAGTACGAAGCGGCTCAGCAGGCTGTGGCAAGCGCCCGGGCCAAGACTGATGCCCTTCGCGAGGATCTGCACGCCCAAGAGCGCGAGCGTGACTCGCTGTCGGCAAAGCGCAGTGCCCTAAATCTAACTCTCGAGCAGAAGGACGGCGCCAACACTCTGGCAGCCGCCGGTCTTCGCGGTATTCGCGGTCTAATCGCAACGCACATGAAGATCGAGTCTGGCTTTGAGGTTGCAATCGCTGCCGCTCTGGGAACCTTGGCAGACGCGCTGGTTGCCGATGACCGCGATGCGGGTCTGGAGGCTCTTGCCCACCTCAAGGACACCGACGGTGGCCGTGTAGAGCTAGTCATCGCCGATGTAGATGCCGTAAGTAAGGCACAGCAGGTTCAGCTGGTCTCCGGTGCGCGAAGCGCGGTAGAAGTGGTTCAGGCACCTGCCGGCATCCTGGCTCTTCTTGGCGATGTGGTTGTAGTTGACGATTTGGCAGCGGCCAAGGCCCTCTATTCATCGCAGAAGGAAGCCGCACAGCTAACCCTCATCACCCGCGATGGCGACGTGCTCAGTGGCAGCGTGCTGCGCGGTGGATCTGGTCGCAAGACCAGCAAGGTTGAGTTGGTGGCCGAACGCGACTCGGCTGAGAGCAAACTTGCCAAGGTCAACGAGACCATCGAAACCCTGCGCAGCGAGCTGGTTGAGGCTCGTGCCAGTTTTGAGGCCGCCCAGGCCACCGAACGCGATGCCCTCGCGGCTCTCAAGAACCACGATTCCACGCTTGCCGCCAATGCCGAGCACATCGGTCGTTTGCGCGTGCAGGCCGAAGCGGCTCAGGCAGAGCTGGACCGTCTGGCCCAGGTTGCGGCCAACGCGGCGGCGGGTATTGCAGAGGCTGAGGCCAAGCTGGCTAGCGCTGTTGCCAACCACGATGAGTTTGCCACCCGCGAGCGTCCGGAAATCAGCCTGGGCGACCGCAACACCCTGGTTGCCAACCTTGAGCAGGAGCGTCAGCGCGAGCTAGACATCCGCATCGAACTTGGTGCCGCCAGCGAGCGCCTTCGCGTCGAGAAGGAACGCGTTGTGCTTCTTGGTCGACAGGTATCTGAGGCAACCGCTGCTCAGCAGCGCGCCAAGGCAGCCCTTGCTCAGCAGCAGGCAAAGCTCGTTGCAGCCAATCGCATCATCGAGGCAGTTCCGCTTGTGCTCGAAAAGCTATCAACCTCGGCATCGGTAGCTAAGGCCAACCTGCTAGAGCTGGAGAGCGCCCGCGCCAACCAGAACGCAGAGCTGGTTCGCCTGCGTGGCGAGACCGCCGAGATTCAGATGAAGTTGGGCACTCTCACCCAGAGCGTGCACGACATCGAACTTGCCAACCACGAGAAGCGCCTTAACCTGGCAAACATCGCTAGCAAGGCCTACGATGAACTTGGTTTGCAGCAAGACGTTTTGGTTGCCGAATTTGGCCCAGACCAGCCGGTTGAAGACTCCGAGAACGAGGGTCAGACCAAGCCATTCGTGCTTGAGGAACAGCGCGCCCGCCTGGCCAACGCCGAGCGAGTGCTGGAGCGCCTCGGCCGAGTGAACCCGCTTGCCCTTGAGGAGTTTGCCGCACTGGAGCAGCGCCACAAGTTCCTCACCGAGCAATTGGAAGACCTAACCCAGACTCGCAAGGATCTGATCCAGATCATCGAAGAGCTAGACGTGAAGATGCAGCACATCTTTGCCGAGGCCTTCGAAGACACCCGGGCAACCTTCGAGCAGGTATTCCCAGTGCTGTTCCCTGGCGGAAGTGGAAGCATTTTCCTCACCGATCCAGACAACCTTTTGACCACCGGCCTCGAGGTAACCGTGAAGCCAGCCGGTAAGCGCATCGAGCGCCTTAGCCTGCTTTCGGGTGGTGAGCGTTCGCTGGCTGCGGTGGCACTACTTATCGCAATCTTCAAGGCGCGCCCTTCGCCGTTCTATGTGATGGATGAGGTTGAGGCGGCGCTGGACGACGCCAACCTTGGCCGCCTGCTGCAGATCTTCCAGGACCTGCGCACCAGCTCGCAGTTGATCATCATTACTCACCAGAAGCGCACCATGGAGATTGCCGATGCGCTCTATGGCGTTTCGATGCGTCAGGACGGTATCAGTGCCGTGGTTGGCCAGCGCATTGAGGCCAGCGCCTAATGGCATTCGAGTGGTTTAGAAAGAAGAAGGCTGCGCCCGCAGAGGCTGCGCCTGCGCCGATTAAGGTCGCACCGATTGAGGTCGCACCGATTGAGGTCGCGCCAGCTTCCGTCCAACTCGTCGCTGAGCCAGAGCCTATCGAGGTCGTTGCCCCCGAGCCTGTCGTTTTCGCGCCAGCACCGGTTGCCACACCGATTGTTGTGGCTGCTGCTGAACCAATCGTGGTGCCAGAGCCTAAGCCTGTTGCCGAAGCCCCGGCACCCGCAGCCGCGCCAAAAGAGGTTGGCCAGCGCGGCTTTGCCAGCCGCATTCGCAGCCTTTTTACCGGCATTCAGTTTGATCCCGCCAACATTGATGACCTAGAGGACATCCTCCTGGTTGCCGACTTCGGTGTGGAGGCCTCTCAGCAGATTGTTGCCGAGGTCAAGAAGGTGGCCGCAGCCATCGGTGCGAAGACCGAACTCGAACTCAAGCGCATCCTGGTATCGGTGCTCACCCAGCAGCTAGAACTTCCACACCGCGAGCTGAACCTCACCGGCGACAAGCTTCCTTACGTCTACCTGATGGTTGGCGTGAACGGTGTGGGTAAGACCACCACCATTGGCAAGCTGAGCGCTTGGCTAGCCGAGGGGGAGTGGGACATCGTCATCGGTGCCGCCGACACCTTCCGCGCCGCCGCGGTAGATCAGGTAGCTACCTGGGCTGCTCGCGCTGGCGCCAAACTTGTTGGCCCGCAGTTTGAGGGCCAAGACCCGGCCGCAGTTGCCTACCAGGCTGTTGAGAAGGCGGTCGCCGACAAGGCAGACATCGTCATTATCGATACCGCTGGTCGTCTGCAAAACAAGCAAGACCTTATGAACGAGCTGAGCAAGATTCGTCGCGTGGTTGAAAAGACGGTGCCGGTCAGCGAGGTGTTGCTTGTGCTTGATGCCACCACTGGACAAAACGGTCTCAGCCAGGCCAAGGCTTTCGCTGAGGTGGCTCATGTCACCGGAGTGGTTCTCACCAAGGTTGACGGCACGGCCAAGGGCGGCATCGTCTACAGCATTCAGCGCGAACTGGGAATCCCCGTGAAACTTATTGGCTTCGGTGAAGGCATCAACGACTTTGCCTTCTTTGAGGCAGATGAGTTTGCTCGCGGCCTAGTTGGCCTTTAGTTTCCTGGTCGGTTGATCCAGCCGGCCTAAAAGTTAGTCTTGGTATCCTTGAAGGTACCCCGACCCAAGGAGTTCCGTGTTCGGAGATCTTTCCAATCGCCTCTCGCAGACGTTCAAAAACCTGCGCACCAAGGGCAAGCTGACCCCAGCGGACATCGATTCCACCCTTCGCGAAATCCGTCGTGCGCTCCTCGAAGCCGACGTTGCCCTTGAGGTAGTCAAGACCTTCGTAGCTGCCATTCGCGAGCGTGCCCTCGGCGACGAGGTAAACAAGGCCCTTAACCCTGCCCAGCAGGTTGTGCAGATCGTCAACGAAGAGCTGGTTGCCATCCTTGGTGGTCAGCAGAGACGCCTGCAGTTTGCCAAGAACCCACCAACGGTAATCATGCTGGCGGGTCTACAGGGTTCCGGTAAGACCACTCTGGCCGGAAAGCTCGCCAAGTGGCTCAAGGATCAGGGTCAGACTCCGCTTCTAGTGGCAGCCGACCTCCAGCGTCCAAACGCCGTAAACCAGCTTCAGGTGCTGGGTGAGCGCACCGGTGTTCCAGTGTTCGCTCCTGAGCCAGGCAATGGTGTGGGCAACCCGGTAAAGGTTGCCAAGGACGCCATCGCCTTCGCAAACTCCAAGCAGTATTCCATGGTGCTGGTTGACACCGCCGGCCGTCTGGGCATCGATGAAGAGATGATGCAGCAGGCCCGCGATATTCGCGACGCCGTAAACCCCGATGAGGTGCTGTTCGTCATCGACTCGATGGTGGGTCAGGACGCGGTAAACGTTGCCAAGGCCTTCGAAGACGGCGTTGGAATCACCGGTGTGGTCCTCACCAAGCTCGACGGCGACTCGCGCGGTGGTGCCGCGCTGTCGGTGGCTTCGGTTACTGGCAAGCCAATCATCTTCAGTTCTACCGGTGAGGGTCTGGATGCCTTTGAGCAGTTCTACCCAGACCGCATGGCCAGTCGAATCCTCGATATGGGTGACGTGCTCAGCCTCATCGAGCAGGCACAACGCGCCTTCGATGAGACCGAAGCTCGTGCCATGGCCGAGAAGATGTCCAAGAACCAGTTCACTCTGGACGACTTCCTTGAGCAGATGCAGCAGCTACGCAAGATGGGCAACCTGAAGAGCATGCTGGCACTAATGCCTGGCGCCGGTCAGATGCGCGAGCAGCTCGAGAACTTCGACGAGCGCGAGATCACTCGCACCGAGGCCATCATTCGCTCGATGACTCCGCTGGAGCGTCGCGACACCAAGATTCTCAATGGATCTCGTCGCCTTCGCATCGCCCGCGGTTCTGGTATGACCGTCACCGATGTCAACTCCCTGGTGAACCGCTTTGAGCAGGCAGCCAAGATGATGAAGACCATGACCAAGGGCGGAATGCCTGCCGGTATGCCCGGAATGCCTGCCGGAATGCAGGGCATGGGAATGGGCGCGCGTGGCGCATCCAAGGGCAAGGACAAGAAGAAGAGTTCGAAGAGTGGCAACCCTGCCAAGCGTGCCGCCGAGGAAGCTGCCCGTCTAGCTGGACAGAAGCCAACGGACGGTTCTGCAGGAAACGGCTCGGCATTTGGCCTGTAAGGCTGGCATTTCAAGCATTTTTCTGGCAGAATAGGCAGGTATCTCTGCACTTGACCCTCTAATCAAGGTGCCAAAAGATACCCCCAGAGCTTCTCTATCGAGTGTGCCCCCACGCTCACGGTAGATCGTTCGCCCCAATAAAAACCAAAGGAATAATTGTGGCTGTAAAAATCCGCCTAAAGCGTCTCGGAAAGATCCGTGCGCCTCACTACCGCATCGTTGTAGCAGACTCGCGCACCAAGCGCGATGGCCGTGTAATCGAAGAGATCGGTCGTTACGTACCAGGTCAGAACCCTTCGATCATCGAAGTTAACTCGGAGCGCGCTGTTTACTGGCTAGGCGTTGGCGCTCAGCCAACCGAGCAGGTTGCAGCAATCCTTAAGCTCACTGGAGACTTCCAGAAGAGCAAGGGTGACAAGAACGCTAAGAACATGGTTCAGGCTCCAGCAGTCAAGGCCGAGTTCGTAGCAGACGCCAACAAGAAGGTTGTTCTAAAGCCAAAGGCCGAGATCAAGGTTGAGGCTCCTAAGGCTGAAGAGGTTGCTGTAGAGGCAACCGAAGAAGCCGTAGTTGAGGCTCCAGTAGCAGAAGAAGCAGCGGTAGAGGCTCCAGCAGCAGCTGAAGAGACTCCTGCCGAAGCTCCAGCCGAAGAGGCTTAGTAAGTGCTCGCCGCTGCGCTCGAACACCTGGTTAAGGGAATCGTCGACCACCCGGAAGACGCAACCGTAACTGAACGAAACACCTCGCGAGGAGACTTGCTTGAGGTTATCGTGCACCCAGAAGATCTGGGCCGCGTGATCGGGCGCAACGGCCGCACCGCAAACGCCCTCCGCACCGTGGTTAAGGCCCTCGCGGACGGCAAGAAGGTACGCGTAGACGTGGTGAAGACCGATTTCTAGGTCAACCCAGTTGCGCGTAGGCCGGCTGCTAAAGGCACACGGTCTCAAGGGCGCAATCAAGCTCGAACTTTACACAGATGAGCCAAACGAACGATTCGTTCCTGGCGCTGTTTTTCAACTTCAGGTTCCTGAAGAATCACCTTGGTTTGGAAAGACCGTCACGGTTTCCGAACTGCGCTGGTACAACCAAGCGCCGGTAATCTTCCTTGAAGGCATCTCAGACCGCACCGCGGCCGAGTCTCTAATCAAGGCCATTCTTCTTCTGGAAACCGATGCAGATGCCCTCCCAACTGAGCCTGATGCCTGGTATGACCACCAGCTGGTTGGCCTCAAGGTTGTTCGCGACGGCGTCATTGTTGGCGAGGTTGTCCGAGTAGATCACTTCCCAGCCCAGGACCTTCTAATCGTCAAGGCTGGCGAGCGCGAGGTAATGCTCCCGTTTGTCGCGTCAATCGTGCCAAACGTAGACATCAAGGCGGGCGTCGTAACTGTCACGCCACCGGTTGGCTTGTTTGAAGAGGTGCTGCCCGAGTTGGCTACCCCGGAGCCTGCAAGCACCGAAGCCGACGAAGACGACGAGAGTCCTCTCGAGCAGCCAGAAACTTCTGCCGAATAGGCTTTTGCCATGCGCATCGATGCCATCAGCATTTTTCCCGACTACTTTGCTGCTCTAGACCTTTCCCTGCTGGGCAAGGCAAGAGACAAGGGTCTCATCCAGTTCGCTGCACACAACCTGCGCGATTGGACCACCGATAAACACCACACTGTTGATGACACTCCTTACGGTGGTGGCGCCGGCATGCTCATGAAGCCAGAGCCCTGGGGTCTCGCCCTTGACTCCGTTCTGGGCATCGATCCTGATTCCACCGATGTGGCTGAAGCCACCGTGATTTTCACTTCTCCAGCGGGTGAGGTCTTCAATCAGGAACTGGCCTACGAACTTGCCAAGGAAGAGCGCATCGTCTTTGCCTGCGGCCGTTACGAAGGCATCGATCAGCGCGTGGTTGACTATGCATCCTCCCGCGCCAAAGTGCGACTCATCTCCATCGGTGACTACGTTCTAAACGGTGGCGAGGTGGCGGCCATTGCCATGACTGAGGCCATTGTGCGCCTTATTCCTGGGGTAATCGGCAACGCCGAATCGCTGGCCGAAGAGAGCCACTCGGGCGAGGGTTTGTTGGAGTACCCGTCCTACACCAAGCCAGCCAGCTGGCGCGGCCTAGATGTGCCAGAGGTGTTGCTCAGCGGAAATCACGCGGCAATCGCATCTTGGCGTTATCAGCAGCAGCTAGAGCGCACCCGCCGCGTTCGCCCGGATTTGCTGCCACCAGACACCGAAATCTAGCCGGGTCTTTGCCTGTGCGCCCACTTTGTGGCAAGATAGACAGGTTGAACTAATCGTTCGTATGCTCTGCCGCAGGGGAGCCGAACTGTTCAAAACCTTTTTCCTCAAACTTGTATGAGACCTGCGCGCTGATACAGAAAGTGTCAAAAATGCACATTCTTGACGTAGTAGACGCAGCCAGCCTGCGCAATGACATCCCAGCTTTCCGCGTTGGAGACAACGTGAAGGTTCACGTAAACATCATCGAAGGTAACCGCAGCCGTGTTCAGGTTTTCCAGGGCGTAGTAATCCGTCGCTCGGGCCACGGCGTTCGCGAGACCTTCACCGTTCGTAAGGTCACCTTCCAGGTTGGTGTTGAGCGTACTTTCCCAGTTCACTCCCCAGTTCTAGAGAAGATCGAGCTAGTAAGCCGCGGTGACGTTCGTCGCGCCAAGCTTTACTACCTACGCGACCTACGCGGTAAGGCAGCAAAGATTCGCGAGCTTCGCGAGAACGTTTAGTCTTTCTAAGCCGTTCTCAAGAATGGCTTGCTAAACTTCCAACATGTCGAACACCGGTCTACCTGAGTCCTCGGATAAAAACGAGGAGCAGGTGGGCCGGTTTCGCAATTTCAAGGGACTAGACAAAATTCGCAACAGTAGATTCATGAAGAACCCAATCGTCCGCATTCTGGTTGACGTTCTGGGCATCTTACTTACTGCTCTGGTCCTTTCTCTGCTGATCAAGACCTTCCTGATCCGCTCTTTCTACATTCCTTCGGGCTCAATGCTCAACACCTTGCAGATCAACGATCGCATCGTGGTAAACGAGCTGGTGCCAAACGTAATCCCGCTCGAGCGCGGCGACGTTGTTGTCTTCCGCGATCCGGGAGGCTGGCTCGGACCTGTCTCCAAGAACCAGGTTCCGTTTACCACTCAGGTCACCGATTGGTTCCTCAGTTCATTCGGTGTCATCGCTCCAGACAGCGATGTGCACCTGGTTAAGCGCGTCATCGGTATCCCAGGAGACCATGTGGTTTGCTGCTCTGCCAATGGCAAACTAACCATCAATGGCAAGGCAATCTCAGAGCCTTACATCGCCAACGGTCAGAGCCCTAGTGACATCAAGTTCAACGTGACTGTTCCTGCTAACTCTTACTGGGTGATGGGCGACAACCGCGGCAATTCCGAGGACTCGCGCTTCCACCTAGACCTGCCAAGCAAGGGCTTTGTAAACAAGAGCTTTGTGGTTGGTCGTGCTGTGTTGGTTTCCTGGCCGTTTGCCCACTTCACCTGGCTAGACAACTACGCAAGTGTCTTCAAAGACGTACCCAACCCTTAGCCTCGAGCAGTCGCTCTTTGATGCCGGTAAGCAGTTCGTTATTGGCATCGATGAGGTTGGCCGTGGTGCACTATTTGGTCCGGTTGCAGTTGGCGTTGCCGTACTTCGTAAAGACCAGCATTCCGGTGCCACCGATTGGCCAACCAAACTGGCCGACTCCAAGCTAATCTCACAGCCGGTTCGCGATTCCCTATTTGAGCCGGTAGGTAACTGGGTTTGGGCTCACTCGGTTGGTATGGCCACTGCCGCCGAAATCGATGAATCCGGCATTATCGCGGCGCTGGCGATGTCGGCAAGGCGTGCCATCGCCGCACTGCCCGAAGATGTTCGCTCCCAGGTTTCAGCTAATCCCTCCGCCGCGCAGGCCATTCTCGATGGCTCTCACAACTGGCTCGGCAGCGCGTTAGGCCCGGTTCCATCGATGGTGCGCACCAAAGCCGACCGCGATAGTGTGAGCGTGGCCGCCGCATCGGTGCTGGCCAAGGTAGAGCGCGACAACCTGATGATGCAGTTGGCCAAGCAGGATCCCACCTTGGAGCCATACGGAATCGCTGGTAACAAGGGGTATTCCTCCGCTGCGCACCTGGCTGCGTTGCGCCAACTGGGTCCGCTAGATCTGCATCGCAAAACTTGGCTTGGAAAGATTTTGGGGGAGTCTGGACTCTTTTAGGTTCTAGACTGAAGGCGATGGACGAGAACGAATACGACGAGTTAGACCGCCAGGCCGAGTTGGCTCTGCTGCGCGAATTTCGCGATGTTTTGGCCACCTTCAAGTACCTGGTGGAGACCGAAAGGCGCCTCTACCTGGCCAACGAGGTGGATTTCCGTCGCGTAGATACGCCAGCCGATTTTTACTTCGAACTGGCGTTGAACGACGTTTGGGTTTGGGATATCAACCGTCAGGATCGCTTCATCAAGCAGGTTCGCGTTCGCACCTTCAAGGATGTAAACATCGAAGAGCTTGAGGGCAACAATTTCCAGCTCCCTAAAGACCTCTCTGTAGGCGAGTAATCCACAGATTTCCTTTTGACCCGGATTTCGTGTCCGGGTTTTTTCCATGCTTGTGGCATGACTTCAAATCGACAATGGTTGGGTCGCTACGGCGAAGACCGCGCCTGCGACTACCTATCCAAACTGGGCTACCAAATAGTGGAGCGAAACGCTCGTAGCCGCGAGGGCGAACTGGATATTGTTGCCACCGATGGCCCAACCCTTGTCTTTGTAGAGGTAAAAACTCGAAGTTCAAGGCATTCTGGCCACCCATTTCAGGCCATCACACCGCTAAAGATTGCTCGCATTCGTCGGCTTGCCGCCGGCTGGTGTGCCAGCAGACAGTTGCCAAACTCTCAGGTTAGGTTCGATGCCATTTCCGTGTTGGTGCACGGAGGCAACGTAGACATCGAGCACCTACGTCAGGTTGCCTAATGGCATTGGCCATAAGTCACTCCATCAGTCTGCAGGGGCTGGATGGCAAGGTTGTCAGTGTCGAGGTGGACATCAGCGCCCAGCTACCGGCCTTCGTTTTAGTTGGATTGCCAGACGCATCACTGAGTGAAGCAACCGCCCGGGTGAGGGCGGCCTGTGGCAACAGCGGATTCAACTTCCCATCTCAAAAGATTCTGGTGAATCTGTCGCCGGCTTCGGTGCCCAAGTCTGGCTCGTCCTTCGATTTGGCAATTGCCATTGGTGTTCTAGCCGCGATGGGAGTGGTTTCGGCTACAGAGTTGGCGGGCATGTGCCTAATCGGCGAGCTGGCCTTGGATGGCAAGGTACAACCCGTGCTTGGGTTGTTGCCAATGCTGCTTTCGGCTCGCAACGCGGGGCTTCAGATTGCCGTGGTTCCGGAGAGCAATTTGGCTGAGGCAAATTTGGTTGATGGCATAGACGTATTGGGGTGTTCTTCGCTGCTGCAACTGGTGAACTACCTCAAATCAGAAGGGCAACTGGTTCGCCAGGTTTCACAACCCGTCGACTCGGCTTCGCACAATGCAGCCCCACAGCTATTGGACCTCAGCCAAGTGGTTGGTCAAGACGAGGCAGTGGGCGGCCTGATAGTTGCTGCAGCCGGTGGGCACCACATTTCGATGATCGGTGCTCCCGGTTCGGGAAAGACCATGCTTGCCGAGCGGTTGCCAACCATTCTTCCGCGGCTTTCAATCGAAGAGTCTTTGGAGGTTGCTGCGGTGGAGAGCATCGTTGGAATGGCAAGGCTCGAGCGGGGTCTCTCGCTCCAGCCGCGTTTTCAGGCTCCCCACCACAGTGCATCGGTGGCAGCAATCATCGGGGGAGGTAACTCTTTGCCAAAACCGGGCGCGGTGTCTAAGGCGCACCACGGAGTTTTGTTTCTAGATGAGGCCCCCGAATTTCAGGTGAATGTGCTCGAGGCTCTGCGCGAGTCGCTCGAATCCGGTCAGGTGCAGGTAAACCGAAGTGCGGGTTCTGCAACCTTCCCTGCCCAGTTTCAGCTGGTTCTCGCGGCCAATCCATGCCCGTGCGGCAACTTTGGTGTCATTGGCAAGGATTGCAGGTGCGGAGTGCTGCGTCGGCGTCGCTATGGTGCGAGGCTTTCGGGGCCACTGCGAGATCGACTAGACATTCGACTGGATATTCAGCCGATTAGCGTTTCAGCTGTTGCAGGTTTGGCTAACGGTGTGACCACCAGCGCCCAGGCATTAGAGCGGGTTTCCGGCGCCAGAATGGCTGCGGCAGAGCGTCTAAGTGCCTGGGGCTACACCCGCAATGCCCAAATGCCAGGTCCCATCCTGAAGGCAAACTTCAATCCGGGACGCAAGGCTATTGCCCAGCTGGATCGTCACCTAGCCGCCGGTAAAACCAGTATGCGAGGTTACGACAGGTGCCTGCGGGTGGCATGGACCATCGCAGACCTAGAGGGCGCAACCAGCCCAACCGCAGAGCACGTTTTTCAAGCCGTAACTCTCAGAGGGCCAGATCAACTAATGGGAGAAGAATGACCCTATTCAGTAAAAGCGAGTTGGAGGCTGTGTCTTCCGTATTGATTAGTGGGTCGCAATCCAAGCCAGAAACGGTGCTGGCTTCCGCAGCTCTCAGTCATCTTTGCGAACCCGGAGACACTTTCATGGGTCGGCTCTTCGAAAAAATGGGATCTTTGGCTCTGCTGGCGGCCTTGGTGGAGAGGCTGGACGAGGCTGGCATGGGGGAGCGCCTCGGGCAAGACTTCGTGCAAGAGCTAGAGGATGCATATGAGCAACAGTTCTCCCAACTCTGGACCAACGCAACCGAACGCTGGGCGCCAAGGCTAAGCAAAAACCAGGCCATCGAATCCGTCGATCAGATAGCGGCACTAGGTGGCAAGTTGGTCGGCTGGAACTGCGAGGAGTACCCACAGGGTCTCAACGATTTAGATGCCGGAAAACCCCCAGTCATTTGGCTCCTGGGTAATCCAGAGCTGCTTGCTGACGTTCCTCGAGTATCGGTAGTGGGTACCCGCAGTTCAAATCGCTACGGCACTTCGGTGGCGGCAGACATTTCGGCTGTTGCGGTTCAGAATCGAATAGTCACGGTTTCGGGAGGGGCCATCGGCATCGATGCGGTGGTCCACCAGAGCACGCTTGCGCTAGAAGGCGACACCATTGCCGTAATGGCGGGTGGGCTTGGCAAGCTTTACCCAAGTTCCAACCTCCAACTGCTGCGCAGAATTGCCCAAACCGGGCTGCTGGTAGCCGAACAACCGCCTGCCGTCAGTGTTTCAAAGTGGCGCTTCCTCATGCGAAATCGATTGATCGCGGCGTTGGGTGACGCCACGGTGGTGGTTCAGGCCGGCAGAACATCGGGAGCGCTAAGCACTGGAAAACACGCCCTTTCAATCCACCGACCAGTTGCAGTGGTTCCAGGCCCCATTGATAGCGCCTTCTCGGTGGGCTGTCACGATTTCCTCAACGCAAATCTGGAGCACGATGTTCAGTTGCTGGCGCGTCCGCAGGCGCTGCCATCGCTGCTGGGCATGGGAAGCGAGCAAATCATTGCCACAGCGGGATTAGGGGCACTTGAGAAGCGGGCTTTAGATGCTTTTTCGGACCAGGGCATGCAGGCTTGGGAGGTGCAACGACTAGCCGGGCTAACCGTAAAAGAGATCCAGATTGCACTGGGGTCGTTGGTGCTATCTGGTCATGTCGAGCGCGAGGGAACTCACTATGTCAAACTCACGAAATAGGCTTGAACCATGATCAACTTGGACCAGCATCTGGTGGAGCGATTCATCGTTCAACTTGATCGTGTGAAGGGATATTCACCCAACACACAGCGCGCCTATCAAAGCGACCTCAACGAAATGCTCGCCTTTCTAGCCGATCAGGGCGTTGTTAGTGTTGAGCAGTTCGACATCGAATGCATGAGATCTTGGTTCTACGCGGTGTCCGAGGCTGGCGCCGCAAAGAGCACGATTGCCAGGAAGAGTGCCTCAGTTCGTGCGTTTTCGTCTTGGTTGGAACGACAAGGTTTTCTGGACGCCGATCCAGGTTTGCGCCTGAGGTCACCCAAAACCGCTCGGACACTGCCAAAGGTGGTTAGTCGTGAGGTGCTTTCGGAGGTATTCGAGAAACTTGAGGACGCGGCAAAAACCCAAGATCCTGGCAAATTGCTCGACCTTTTAGTGATCGAGCTGCTTTACGCAACCGGCATTCGCGTTTGCGAACTGGTGGGTCTCAACCTGGGCGACGTGGACTATTCGCGCAAACTCTTGATGGTTACCGGCAAGGGAGATAAACAGCGCATGGTTCCCTATGGTCAGCCTGCTGCCCACGCCCTAGAGCGATGGATTAGGTTTGGTCGCCCCCTCTTGCAAACCGAAAAAACCGATGATGCCCTGCTGTTGGGTTCACGCGGACAAAGACTCGGTGTTCGTGTCGCTTATTCAATCGTTGCTGGCATTTTGGCCCAAACCCCAATGGGTGCCGCCGGTCCGCATGCGCTCAGGCACTCTGCTGCCACTCATCTGCTGGATGGTGGCGCCGACCTGCGCGCAGTTCAAGAACTACTGGGTCACTCCAGTCTGGGAACAACTCAGATTTACACCCACGTGAGCGTTGAGAGACTGAAGCAGGGCTATCAGGGAGCCCATCCGCGCGCTTAGCCAGCACCCAGAGTGCTAGAGGTGCTCAGTTTGGCCAGATCAGCACGCTGGGAGATATGCCGCCCAGGTAAACCAAAGGCGACAGGTACCGATCCTGCCTGCGCAGTGAAAAGTGCAAACACACCAGTGGTGCGCAATGCGACGCATACCCAGCCGGGCAAACCGTGCCTATGACTTGCCCGGCTCTAACGCTGGTGCCAACCTGCAACGCAGAGCAAACTGGCTCAAACGCAGTCCTCAGGTTGTCGGAATGTTGGATTGCAAGGACTGGTTTGTTGGCAACGAAACCCACAAAGGCAATGTTCCCCGCAGCCGGCGCTAAGACTGACTGACCCCCTTCAACCAAGTAGTCAACCCCGCGGTGTCCGGCCGAGTAATCCGAATTCGGTGTCCGGAACTGGTTCAACAGGTGCGCCGGAAGAGCTACCGGCGGGCGCCACCCACTCTGAGGTGGCAGGGGAGAAAGACCCAGCAGAATAGCAAGCAACGGAGAAAGAACGGAGGGGCGCATCTGCCAAGAATCTCGAGTTGAAGCAAACTTTCAACCCAACATGCCCCAAATGCCCCAAAACCCGCATGATTGCGGGTCTGATAACCGCCAAATGACTGGCGATATACCCTTTCAGGCCTGTAGACTTGAGCACAGCGGTATGAGGTTTTGGCTTGCCACAAATCTCAGACCGACTTCGCACGTTGATTAACGTTTAGCCAACTCAGTCCGAATTTATTTGGTCTGGCCAAATGCAACGTCAGGTTTGCGGCAATCCTGCCGCAAAATTAACTGAGTGGCGCAATATTGCGCCGAAAGGAGTACGACTATGCCAGTCGTAACTATCCGCCAGCTGCTAGACAGCGGTGTTCACTTCGGTCACCAGACCCGTCGTTGGAACCCAAAGATGCGTCGCTTCATCCTTACCGACCGTTCGGGCATCTACATCATCGACCTACAGAAGTCGCTGACCCACATCGACCGCGCATACGAGTTCGTTAAGGACACCGTTGCACACGGCGGCACCATTCTTTTCGTTGGTACCAAGAAGCAGGCTCAGGAAGCAATCGCCGAGCAGGCTCTTCGCGTTGGCCAGCCATACATCAACGAGCGCTGGTTGGGTGGTCTTCTGACCAACTTCGGCACCGTTCAGAAGCGTCTTGCACGCCTCAAGGAACTTGAAGTCATGGACTTCAACGACGCCAGCAAGGCCGGCCTCACCAAGAAGGAACTCCTCATTCTCCGCCGCGAGAAGGACAAGCTGGAGAAGACCCTTGGTGGTATCCGCAACGTAAACAAGACTCCTTCGGCTATCTGGGTTGTTGACACCAACAAGGAACACCTAGCAATCACCGAAGCCAAGAAGCTTGGTATCCCTGTAATCGGTATCCTCGACACCAACTGTGACCCAGACGAGGTCACCATTGGTATTCCAGGTAACGACGACGCCATCCGCTCGGTTGCACTGCTTACCCGCGTTATCGCAGATGCAGTTGCCGAGGGTCTAATCGCTCGTCACAGCAAGCCAGAAGAGGCAGCAGAGCCTCTGGCCGAGTGGGAGCGCGAACTCTTGGAGCAGTCGAACGCTGCTACCGCAGAGGCCGCAGCACCAGCTGTAGCCGCTGAAGCACCAGCCGCAACCGAGGTTGCAGCAGAGAAGGAAGCTAACTAACCATGGCAAACTACACCGCCGCAGATGTAAAGGCACTACGCGACCGCAGTGGCGCCGGCATGATGGACTGCAAGAACGCTCTAGACGAGGCCGATGGCAACGTTGACAAGGCGCTTGAGGTTCTACGTTTGAAGGGCCTAAAGGGCGTTACCAAGCGCGAAGGCCGCACCACCAGCAACGGCCTGGTCGTTGCTCGTGTTGTTGGTGGCGTTGGCACCATGATCGAGCTCGCTTGCGAGACCGACTTTGTTGCTAAGGCAGAGAAGTTCGTTGCACTTGCAGACAAGATTGCAGACGCAATCGTTGCAGCTAACGCCGAGACCCTGGAGCAGGCACTTGCTGCCCCTCTAGACGGCCGCACCGTTGCAGACGTCATCAACGACGAAGCAGCAATCATGGGCGAGAAGGTAGAACTTCGCCGTGTTGCAGTTGTCAAGGATGCAGGCGTTGACGCTTACCTACACCGCACCAGCAAGGACCTACCTCCACAGGTCGGCGTACTTGTTGCTTACAGTGGTGCAGATGCAGAGACCGCACACGATGTTGCAGTTCACATCGCCGCTTTCAGCCCAACCGTGCTTCACCGCGATGAGGTTCCTGCCGAGACCGTTGAGACCGAGCGTCGCATCGTCGAGGAGACCGCTCGCAACGAGGGCAAGCCAGAGGCTGCACTGCCAAAGATCGTTGAAGGCCGTGTAAACGGATTCTTCAAGGAGAACGTACTTCTAGAGCAGGACTTCGCCAAGGACAACAAGTTCTCGGTTGGCAAGGTTCTAGAGAACGCCGGCGTAACCGTTTCGTCGTTCGTACGCTTCCGCGTAGGCGCCTAACAAAAACCTTAGAAAGCCCTCGCCTATTAGGCGGGGGCTTTCGTCTTGCTCGCCTAAACTAGTCGTTGGGGAATCACGCCAAATAGGAGTAATACATGGAGCACAAGCGCAGAGTTTTGCTAAAGCTTTCGGGTGAAGCCTTTGGTGGCGGAACCCTAGGTGTAAACCCCGATGTCGTTAGCAAGATTGCCAGCGCAATCGCCGAGGGCACCAAGTACGCCGAGGTTGCCATCGTCGTAGGTGGCGGTAACTTCTTCCGCGGAGCCGAACTGAGTCAGCGCGGCATGGAGCGCTCACGCGCCGACTACATGGGCATGCTGGGCACCGTGATGAACGCCCTGGCCCTTCAAGACTTCCTAGAGCAGGCTGGCGTAGACGTTCGCGTGCAGTCTGCCATCACCATGAGCCAGGTAGCCGAGCCCTACCTGCCACTTCGTGCCATTCGTCACATGGAGAAGGGCCGCGTCGTGGTCTTTGGTGCGGGTGCGGGCCTGCCTTACTTCAGCACCGATACCGTTGCGGCGCAGCGCGCCCTCGAAATCAAGGCCGATGAGGTGCTGGTCGCCAAGAATGGCGTCGACGGTGTTTACACCGCAGACCCAAAGAAGGACCCAACCGCGGTCAAGCTAGACAACATCAGCTACCAGGACGCCCTGGTACGTGGCCTCAAGGTTGTAGATGCAACCGCCTTCAGCCTTTGCATGGACAACAAGATTCCAATGCGAGTCTTTGGCATGGAGGGCAACAACATCACCGAAGCCATCAAGGGTGCCAAAATCGGCACACTAGTTACCGCGTAATCGCCAATAGACCCAAACGACTTCAGAAAACAGGAGACATCATGATCAGCGAGATTCTCAGCACCACCAGCGAAAAGATGGATAAGGCCGTTGAAGCCACCCGCGACGACTTCGCCACCGTACGCACCGGCCGTGCCAACCCACAGATGTTCCAGAACGTCATGGTTGATTACTACGGCACCGGCACTCCACTTGGTCAGCTTGGCAGCATGACTAACCAAGAGGCTCGTACCATCATGATCACCCCTTACGACAAGAGCGCGCTTTTGGCCATCGAGAAGGCCATCCGCGACATGCCAAACCTTGGCGCATCACCTAACAACGATGGAAACGTCATCCGCGTCACCCTGCCAGACCTCACCGAAGAGCGTCGCAAGGAGTACGTAAAGCTTGTGCGCACCAAGGCTGAAGACCACCGCGTTGCTGTCCGTAACATCCGCCGTAAGGCCAAGGATGAGCTGGATGCCATGAAGAAGGACGGTCTTGCCGGCGAAGACGAATTGGGTCGCGCGGAAAAGGAACTTGAGTCTGTGACCAAGGTTCGCATCGATGCAATTGACGATGCTCTAAAGGCCAAGGAAGCAGAGCTGCTGAAGGTTTAGCCTTCGCCAGCTGATAGTCATGTCCGTCCCAACTCCTAGCGTCGAGGCAGGTGGCCGTTCTCTCAAGAAGTCGGTCATCGTTGGCTTGCTGCTTGGTGGGGCGTTCCTGGCTTCGATTCTGATCTATCCGCCGGCCTTTATGGTTCTGGCTGCGGTTGCGGCCGGTTCTGGCGCCTGGGAGCTTTCCAGCGCCTTGCGCAAGCAAGACTGGCATGTGCCGCGCATTCCGGTGACCGTTGGCTCGGTCATCATCATGCCGGTCACCTTCTTTGGTGGGCCGATTGCTCAGTGGCTGTGTGCGCTTGCTACCGTTGCTTCGCTCATCGTTTGGCGCATCGCCCAACTGGCGTGGGACAAAGCTGCTCGCGGCAGGTCTTTCACCCAAACTGTCCTCGATTTTGGTGCCTCGGCGTTTGTGGTCATTTACCTGCCACTGATGACCAGCTTCGCCATGCTGATTCTGCACATGCCTAAGCACGGTCAGGGTTGGGTGGTCACCTACGTCACCACCGTGGCAATGATTGACACCTTTGGCTATCTTGTTGGTCGCAAGCTGGGTCACGTCAAGATTGCACCGGGTGTAAGCCCCAAGAAGACGCTCGAGGGTCTGCTTGGCTCTGTCGCAGGTGGTGCTGCAGCCGCAATTATTGGCTCTTTGGTTTTGCACCGGAGCATCTGGTTCGCCCTGCTATTTGCCGGTGCCATGCTTTTGGCCGCGGTCTTTGGTGATCTAGCTGAGTCGCTCATCAAGCGTGACCTAGGTGTAAAGGACATGAGCTCGTGGCTGCCAGG
>JBDLVH010000062.1:0-2946 GCA_039804865.1 Actinomycetota bacterium
CACTCTCACTGCTGATTTTCACTCGCAGCTGGGGAATCGTAATCCTCTTCGCCCTGCTATTTGGTGCTTTCAGCATCTGGGGCTTCCCAATCTTCGGCACCTACGTAAACTTCTCGCTCATTCTTGGTGCTGCCTCCATTAGCACCATCTTCGCTGCCTCCATCGCCATGGGTGTTTTCTCGGGCGCACTAGACCTATCGGTGCCTGGAACCGCCGCCCTTAGCGGCGTTGTGATGATCAAGCTGCTGCAGTCGGGTGTTCCACTGTGGCTAGACATCATTGCCGCACTTGTAGTTGGTGCGTTGGTGGGTCTATTCAACGCCTTCTTCGCACTTCGCGGACTAAACCCACTGGCAGTTACCATCGGTACTCTTTCGGTGACCAGCGGTCTTGCTGCTATTGTCACCAACGGTCCACCGCTATTCGGCTTCACCGGCCTAGAGTTCATCGGAACCAACCAGTACTTTGGCCTTCCAGCGCCGTTCATGGTTGTAGCCATCGTCTACATCGTTGGCACCGTGTTCCTAACTCAGACTCGTGGCGGAGCCCGCTTCCTGGCTGCCGGTGGTAACGCCGAAGCCCTTCGTCGCAGCGGTGTAAACGCCAACCTTTACCGCTCGATGGGCTTCATCATCTCGGGCACCCTAGCCGCTGTTGGCGGTATCGTTACGGCCGCGTACACCACTCAGGCCAGCCCAATGGCAGCCACCAGCGCGCTGTTCTCGGGCCTAACCGCTGTTGCACTTTCGGGCATCTCGCTTGCCGGTGGCCGCGGTTCGTTGCCAAAGGTCTTTGTTGGTTCGGTAGTTATCAGCGAGATCACTTCGATCCTCAACATCAAGAACATCCAGCCATTCTGGGGAACCGTAATCACCGGCGCCCTGCTAATCGGTGCTCTTTATCTAGAGCTCACCATTCAGAAGCAGGTATCTAAGCGCGTGGTGGAGTCTAAGAACGCCGAACGCCAGCAGAATGCAATCGCTGCCGATGCGGCCGAAGCCAAGAAACAGGAGGCCTAATCATGGCTGACAAAGCAGAATTCGCGCTCTCGCTAGAGGGCATCAACCTCTACTACGGCTATGTTCGCGCCCTATCCGACATCAACCTAAACGTTCGTCCAGGCGAGTGCGTGGCACTCCTCGGTGACAACGGTGCCGGCAAGTCCACCCTGCTAAAGGTGATTTCGGGTGCTCACAAGCCCAGCCACGGTGTAATCAAGGTGCACAACAAGCCAGTGGAGTTCCACTCCCCTCGCGACTCGGCTAACGCCGGTATCGAGATGGTTTACCAGGACCTAGCACTTGTAGACGCGCAGGACACCGCAACTAACCTGCTACTGGGCAAGGAGATTCTTCGCCCGGGCATCCTTGGCCTTCTCGGCTTCCTAGACCGAAAGGCCATGAAGGAAGAAGCCAAGCGCGAGGTTGCCCAGCTTGGCGTGAAGATTGACACCCTCACCCGCCCGGTTGAGATGCTTTCCGGTGGTCAGCGTCAGGGCGTTGCACTGGCTCGTTCGGCTGTGCGTGTGGCCAAGAAGGCAGAGGGAATTCTTCTGCTTGATGAGCCAACCGCTGCCCTGGGTTACGAGCAGAAAGTGATGGTTGAGCAGATGATCAAGCGCATGGTTGCCAACAATATCGCTGTTGTGCTGGTTACCCACGACCTGCCTTTGGCCTTCAGCACCGCCGACCGCATGGTTGTGCTAAACCGAAGCCGCAAGGTTGCCGACGTAGCCACCAAGGACACCAACAACGATGAGATTGTCGGTTGGATCACCGGTGCTCGTGCCACCATGGAGAACATGTAATCAAAGTTTCAGGCAAAAAGAACCGGTGTCCTAGCGGGCACCGGTTCTTTTTATGCCTGAGTGGCTCAGTGAGTGCTGGAGCCGTCTGCAGCCCGCTGGCTACTCCAGGCGAGGCTCGTTGAGGTGCGGGTTCAATCCGGCCTCCTTGAGGGCCTTCATGACCTGCAGGCGGTGTTCGTGGCCGCCGGTCTCCACACTCACGTTTAGCTCTACCGCGCTGATCTGCAGGGCGTTGCCGTGGCGAGTGTGCAGCACCTCAACCACGTTGCCGCCCACCGAGGCGATTGCCTCGGCGGTGCGAACCAGCTGACCTGGGCGGTCTGGCAGCATGATGCTGATATTGGTATAGCGTTCGGTTGCAGCCAGACCATGCTGGATAACCTTCTGCATAAGCAGTGGGTCGATGTTGCCACCAGAGAGCACGGCAACTGTGGTGCCCTTTGGCTTGATCTTGTGGTTGAGCAGGGCGGCAATAGGTACAGCACCGGCAGGCTCTACAACCTGCTTGGCGCGCTCAAGTAACACCAGCAGCGCCTTGGCAATGTCGTTCTCCGAAACGGTTACAACCTTGTCGATGTGCTGCTTGATTAGCTCAAACGGAATGTGGCCAGGCTTAGATACGGCAATGCCGTCTGCGATGGTGGGCGTGGTCTTGATCTCAACCTCGTGGCCGGCCTCCAGGCTTGGTGGGTAGGCTGCCGCGTGCTCGCTCTGAACACCGTAAATCTTAATCTTGCGACCCTGACGGGCAGCCTCCAACTTGGCTGCAACTGCTACACCCGCTGCCAGGCCGCCGCCACCGATAGCAACGATGATGTTCTCCACATCGGGGACCTGCTCAAGAATCTCAAGGGCAACGGTTCCCTGGCCGATGATCACATCGATGTTGTCGAACGGCGGGATGAACACCGCACCCGATTCCTTGGCAAACTCTTGGCTGGCCTTGAGGGCTTCGGCAAAGTTGGCGCCCACCAGAACAACTTCAGCCCCGTAGCCGCGGGTTGCCTGAACCTTTGGAAGGCTGGCGCCCACCGGCATGAAGATGGTGGCCTTGATGCCCAGACGACTACTGGCCAAAGCCACACCCTGAGCGTGGTTTCCCGCGCTGGCGGCCACTACACCGCGCTCGCGCTCGGCTG
>JBDLVH010000063.1:0-16455 GCA_039804865.1 Actinomycetota bacterium
CCCAACTGCAGCCGACAGCGCCGAAGGTGACTTCGCACCAGACGAGGACCGCGGCTAGATGATCAAGTGCTCGCGCGCCGGCTGCGATGCCGAGGCCCAGTTTCAGGTGATTTGGCGCAACCCTAAGATTCACACCGATGGCCGCACCAAGACCTGGTTGGCCTGCACCGAGCACGTAGAATTTCTGCGGGAATACCTAGATGCTCGGGGATTCTTCCTCGAGACTAAGGCGCTATGAATTCAGTAACTCGCGATTACTTTCGCACCGGATTCAAGCGTTGGCTGCGTTGGATTGCCCTGGCCGTGGTCTTTGCCATCGCTTGCGGTTTCCTTGCCAACTGGCAGTGGAACCGCCGCACCCAGGTTGTGAAGGTAATCGCCCGCCTAGATCACAACTACGACTTCCGAGTCTTGCCGCTAGAGGCCCTGGTTCCCAACCGCTCCGGCTTCTCTTCCACCAAGGAATACCGCCCGGTTATGCTGGCCGGTCACTACCTGCTTCAACACCAGACCCTGCTGCGCAACCAGCCAAACAACGGCAACCCCGGCTTCCACCAGTTGATTCCGTTCCAGCTCAACGGCGGCGGCATCGTCATCGTTGATCGCGGTTGGTTGCCTACCGGAGACCGCCAAGACTCCCCCGACTTGAACCCGCTTCCGCCCGCATCGGTTGCCCGCCTGGTTGGTCGCCTGCACCATGCCCAACAGCCCGATTCGCGAGTGGCGCCAAAGGGTCAGGCTATGAGTATCTATCCGGCTCAGTTGGCCAAGGATTGGGGCATCAAGCCATCGGAGATTTATGCCGGCGCCTATGTGATGTTGGCCGATGACGGCACCGCCGGAAGCCTCCCCATCAAGGCAACCAAGCCAGATATCACCGAGGGAAATCACCTCAGCTACACATTCCAGTGGATTCTGTTTGGGCTGATGGCGTTTGCAGCCATCTTCGTCAACATTCGTCGTGACATCCAGGAGAAGCGCGTTGCCGAGGATGCAGCCTACGTACCTAAGCCAAAGCGCAAGCGCATGGGCGACGACGACAAAGAGGCAGAGGACGCCCTGCTGGGTAACTAGCTTTCGGTGGCGCGCCATCGCGGGCTGCGCAAACGCGCCCGCAGCAAACTAGCTGAGCGAGATCAGGTCGGCGTACTGCTGGCTCCAGTGGTCTTCCTGACCATCAGGCAGAATCAATACGCGCTCTGGGTTTAGAGCTTCAACCGCACCAACGTCGTGCGAAACCAGCACAATGGCACCCTTGAACTGCTCAAGCGCGCGCAAAATCTCTTCGCGGCTGGCTGGGTCGAGGTTGTTGGTTGGCTCGTCAAGCAGCAGCACGTTGGCGCTGGAAACCACCAGGGAGGCCAGGGTTAGCCGGGTTCGCTCACCACCGGATAGAACTCCGGCTGGCTTGTCCACGTCGTCGCCACTGAACAAGAACGAACCAAGCACCTTGCGGGCATCGGTGTCGTTTAGGTGGCTGGCGGTTGCCTGCATGTTCTGCAGCACGGTCTTGGTGAAGTCCAGGGTTTCGTGCTCCTGGGCAAAGTAGCCAATCTTTAGGCCGTGACCAGGCTCAATCTCGCCGGTGTCTGGCTTCTCCACGCCCGCAAGCATGCGCAGCAGGGTGGTCTTACCGGCACCGTTGAACCCGATGACAACCACGCGCGAACCGCGGTCGATTGCCAGGTCAACGGCGGTGAAGATCTCTAGCGAACCGTAAGACTTGCTGAGGTTTGATGCCATCAGCGGGGTGCGGCCACAAGGGGCTGGGTCTGGGAACTTGATCTTGGCAACGCGGTCTTCTTCGCGAACCGCGTCAAGGCCAGCAAGCATGCGTTCGGCACGGCGGGTCATCTGGTGAGCAGCGGCAGCCTTGGATGCCTTGGCACCAAACTTGGCGGCCTGCATGGTTAGAACTGCGGCCTTCTTCTCGGCGATGGAGCGGTCACGCTTGCGACGCTCCTGGTCGGCTTCGCGCTGCTTCAGGTAGGCCTTCCAGCCCATGTTGTAAACATCGATGACCTGGCGGATTGCGTCTAGGTAGAAGACCTTGTTTACGGTCTCTTCCACCAGCTCAATATCGTGCGAGATGACGATGAGGCCGCCCTGATAGTTGCGCAGGAATTCGCGCAGCCAAACGATGCTGTCGGCATCGAGGTGGTTGGTTGGTTCGTCAAGCAGCATGGTCTCGGCGTTGCTGAAGAGGATGCGGGCAAGCTCCACGCGGCGGCGCTGACCACCCGAAAGGGTGCTTAGCGGCTGGTCAAGGGTGTGGCCCTTGATGCCCAGGTTGGCGGCGATGGTCTCGGCTTCAGCCTCAGCTGCATAGCCACCGGCCGACATAAACTCGGCCTCAGCATTGCTGTACTTCTTCATGGCGGCGTCATAGACGGCCTCGTCAATGGAGCCCATGTCCATGGTGGCTGCCATCATTCGGGCCTGGATGTCGCCAAGGCAGCGGGCGTTCAGAATGCGGGTGCGTACCAGTTCGGTTGGGTCACCGATGCGAGGGTCTTGTGGCAAGTAGCCAATCTCGCCGGTGCGGTCGATGAAACCGCTGGTTGGGGTTCCCTCGCCTGCTAGAAGCTTGGTCAGTGTGGTTTTGCCGGCACCGTTACGACCAACAAGGCCAACCTTGTCGCCCTTTTCAATGCGAAAGTTGACGCCGCTCATGAGGGTGCGGGCGCCAATGGTGATCTCAAGATCGCGTGCGCCAATCATGGGGGTGCTCCAAAAGTGTGGTGGTTGGGTCGAATTCGAGTCTCGACTCCGAACAAAGGGCTTAGGCCCAAGGGTTCAAGTCTACCCGAGGTGGCGTTGCCTGGCTTCTGGCGATTTTGTTGATTTATACACAATTCACCGAGCTGCTCTTTATTCAGAACACATTCTGAAGTAGTCTTTGGATATGCCAACCTCACTTATCCACATCCAATCTTCGGATCTCAGCCGTAACCCTCTAAAGGTGTTCAATGCCGCTGAGGATGGGCCGGTTTTGCTAACTCGTCGTGATGGCGAAAATCTTTTGATTATGACCGAGCGCGAAGCAGAAGCCCAGCAGAAGGTTCTGCAGTTTGCTGCCCAGTTAATCGCAGTAACCACTGATGATCGAGGAACGCTTGCAGAACGCATGGCCTCGATGTTTCCCTGGATGTATGCACTAAACCTTCAAGAGCAAGAAGCATGCTCTAAGGAACTCGTAGATTCCGCAAGAGCTTCGTTTAGCACCCAGAAACCTTTCCTTGTATTGGCAGCGCTTAGTGCCTGGGAGGCAACTGCGACTGCAATTGCCGGCGGGTACCATAATGAACAGCTCGACTGGCTTGATGAGCCATTGGCTGTTGAGCGCCCACACTCATAAAAAAGCCATGGAGCCAGTCCCTCGTCCGAACAAAAAGTCGGAATACACAATATTTTTTGCCTCCAACAAAGCTTCTAAAGGATGGCGAGACTTACGGGCTACTGATCCTTACGCACATGGCAGACGCCTGGGACTTTTTGACGAAAACTCCTCAATTGGAAATCCCGCAAAATAGCCCGCTTAAAGGACGGCTTGCTTTTGTGGAAAGGGATGGAGTAAGCCACCAGCTGTGGCAGTTCAAACCAAATTTGGGATCCGGGGCGCGAATTTGGTTTTACGTTGAAGACCACATGGTGCATTTGGTGCAGGTATTTACTGCCCACCCCAACGAAACAAAGTAAATGGGCCCCAGCGCTATTGCCGGAGCCCATTTGAAGTCGGCCTACTTGGCGCCAAACAGCTTGCTGAAGAAGCCCTGCTTCTCCTGCTTTGGGTCGTTCTCGTGACCTGGGCAGCGCTGGCTCTTTGGCACTCCGGCTAGAGCCTGGTCAACGTGCTGGCCGCAGCCGGCCCAGGTTGCTTTGCCACACTTGCGGCAGGTTACTTGCTGACACATGCTTCTTATCCTCCGAGGGTCTGCGGGCTTTCCCCGCTTGGATTTGTATACCCCCTAGGGTATGCTTAAAACAGCCAGAATGCAAGCCACACCAGTTCAAGGAGCCGCACATGCAGATTGATCCAGCCGAGCTAAAGACCGCCCGAGACCGCCTCATGCGAGTGCAGGGTCAGATTGGTGGCATCGTAAAGATGCTTGATGAAGGCCGCGACTGCACCGAACTCCTCACCCAGCTTGCCGCCGCCAGCACCGCGCTCACCCGCGCCGGCTTCAGCATCATCTCCACCGGCATGGCCCACTGCCAGGCCGACGAATCGGGCCAAACCGATCGCGCTGCCCTCGAAAAAGCCTTCATGGCTCTGGCCTAGACTGCCCCCAACCTTGAAAGACCACTCCCCTATGAAGACCGTAATCATCGGTGGTGTTGCCGCCGGAATGAGCGCCGCCACCCGTCTGCGTCGCCTGCGCGAGCAGGACGATATCATCGTGTTTGAGATGGGCCCAAACGTCAGCTACGCCAACTGTGGCCTGCCGTACTTTGTCTCCGATGTAATCAGCGACCGCTCCGAATTGCTGCTTCAGACCCCCGAGAGCCTGTTCAAGCGCTTCCGCCTCGATGTGCGCGTAAGCCACAAGGTGACCTCCATCAACCCTGCCACCAAGACCGTGGCTGTGCTCAACGTTGTTACCGGCGAGACCTCCACCGAGACCTACGACAACCTGGTTATTGCCACCGGTGCTCGCCCTCGCCGCCTCGATATCCCAGGCATCGAGCGCGCTCAGACCCTGCGCGATGTTGTGGACGCCGACCGCGTAAAGGCTGCGGTTCAGTCCGCCATGGCCCAGCGCGGAGATTCCGCTCACGCCGTTGTGCTTGGTGCCGGCTTCATCGGTGTTGAACTTGCTGAAAACCTGCGCCACCTGGGCATTCACACCACGCTGGTTCAGCGCGGTCAGGCCATTCTCAGCATGTTTGACCCCGAAATGGTGGAGCTACTGCAGGCCCACCTAGTAGCCAACGGAATCGAGCTGGTGGTCAACACTACCCCTGCCGAAATCACCGAAGACACGGTGGTCCTGGCCGATGGGCGCACCTTCCGTGCCGACCTAGTATTTAGCGCCACCGGCGTTGAGCCAGACAACCAGCTGGCCAAGGCCGCCGGCCTCAAGCTTGGCCCAACCGGTGGACTCTGGGTTGATGCCCAGCAGCGCACCAGCGACCCAAACATTTACGCCGCTGGCGACGCCGTTGAGAAGCAGAGCGAGCTAACCACCGGCGCCACCATCATTCCGTTAGCCAACCTTGCCAACCGTCACGGCCGCCTAATCGCCGATGCCATCGCTGGTTTGCCAACCGCTGCTCACCCAGCCATGGGAACCATCATCATTGGTGCCTTTGGCATGGCCGCAGCAATGACCGGGCTAAGCGAAAAGGCTGCAACCGGGGCCGGCATTTTGCACCAGGTTGTGCACGTACATCTGGGCAGCCACGCGGGCTACTACCCCGGTGCTCAGCGCGTGAGCCTCAAGGTTCTGTTTGACCCAACCACCGGCCGCCTGCTTGGTGCGCAGGGTGTGGGTCTGGACGGCGTCGACAAGCGCATCGATGTGCTGGCCACCGCCATTCGCGCCGGCATGACTGTGGACGAGCTCATGGATCTGGAGCTCAGCTACTCCCCGCAGTACGGCAGCGCCAAGGACCCAATCAACCACGTGGGTTACGTGGGCAACAACGCCCTGCACGGCATCACGCCAACCATCCAGTGGCACCAACTGCAGCACGAACTGGCCAACGGTCGTGTGCTGGTTGACGTGCGCACCGATGCCGAGAACGCCCGCGGAACCATCCCCGGAGCCATCAACCTGCCCGTGGATTCGCTGCGCGAACACCTCCGCGAGCTAGAGGGCCAGCAGGTAGTAGTTACCTGCCAGGTGGGCCAACGTGGACACATTGCCACCCAAATCCTCCGCGCCCATGGCATCGATGTGCTGAACCTCTCGGGTGGTTACGTCACCTGGAAGAACGCACAGGATGCGCTCGCGCGTTAGAAATAGAATCCATCTTGGGCTTGATTATTTCGGCGAGATTAATCACGAGCGTTGAGCGAGCCCAATGCAACAGTCTCGTAATTAGCCGATGTCAAAGTTTTCGCTTGCTCCAATATTTTGGTTTCCGAGATTGATGTAAGTGGAACCGTTTCGGTCCATCCATCCCCACGTTGAAATGCTGGAGGCAACTGGAGATCTTGACGCAGCCATTTGAGCATTAGTTGTTCAAGGGCGTAGGCGTCACTTCCATTTTCAAACTTGAGCAGAGCGCGTACTATCCAACCGTTACTTTTATGGTTCCTAAGTCGACCAGACAACTCATTTGAAATTCCTACTTTCAATGCCGACTTTTCTAGATTTTCAATGACGTAGTAGTAGGACGGCAATGCAGGTTTGAAACCTGAAGTTGTACAGTTAGGGCAACCAGCCCCGTCTCGTTTCATGTTAATCCGAGTCCAAGTGGTGTACCCACGCCAGTTACATTTAAGGCACTCGATAAGCCAAGGAATTGTCGATCCTGGGTATGGTTCCAGTGGACGCAGTTCTTTGGACTTTGCGACCGAGTCAGCATAATCTGGGTCAACTTTTCTTCCCGAACAATAGACACATGCGTTTTTCGTGTTGCGGATATTCCCATATGTTGGATGGATTATGCGGTCGCAAGTCTTGCATTTTGAAGTCCATGGAAGGGTCGCCCCAGGGTATTTTCCGATTGGCTCTACCCCGTGCACCAGCATGACGCGCAATGCTTCTTCTGGGTTAACCGCACGACCACTGCAATAGGCACAGCCCCCGCCCGCGGACACAGCATTGTAAGTTGGCGCTGGCTTGTTTCCACAAACTAGACATTTACAGAGCCAAGGTTTTCCCGCACCAGGGTATTCGACAAGCGGTTCCAGTCCGGCTTCCTCCATGGTCGCTTTTGCTTCATCGACATCCATCCTTCGATGAGCACAAAAGCCACAGGGTTTCTGTCCGCGACGCACTTTCTGGAGGGTTGGAAAAACAGTTCTATGACATGTTAAGCATTCAGATTTCCAGCGGGTGTGGACTGATTTATAAGCTTCCAGTGGGTTTGCGCCTGCTTGGATCATGGTTGCAACAGGGTCGATCGTGAGCAGTCTAAGACTGCAATATGGGCAAGGTGCATGACCTTGTTTAATCACACTGTAAATCGGTTCGATATTTCTGCCGCATTTCAGGCACTGGCATTTCCATTTTTCTTTAGCACCTTGGAATGGCTCGAGTGGTTTGGCACCTGCGACCAGCATAAATTCCACAGCAGTATTTTCATCAACTTTGCGACCGGCACAATATTTGCATCCTGCCGTGCCATTTTTGACATTCGAATATTGAGGGTTTACTCGGCGCCCGCAGGTGAGGCACTCACAGGGCCACGGGAATTTCGAATTTGTGTATGGTTCTAGAGGGCGCACGCCAGCGGCAAGCATCAGGTGCTCTGCTTCTGCCGGATCTATGTGTTTATGCCCCACAAGAGTATCTTCGCACCTTGATTTTTCTTTAAGCCAACAACGCATCTAGAATCCCTTAGAAACAAAAAACCCGCCCAACTGGGCGGGTTTCTCCGTTAAAACATTAGATCGCAAAGCCAATCGCGCGCATCTGCTCTTTACCGTCTTCGGTGATGCGCTCTGGGCCCCAGGGTGGCATCCAGATCCAGTTGATTCTGAAGGCGTCTACTACCCCATCCAGGCTGTCGCCAACCTGCTCCTCAATTACGTCGGTTAGCGGGCAGCCGGCCGAGGTTAGGGTCATGTTGATTAGCAGTGCGTCATCGTCGATGCTCCACTGCAAGCCATAGACCAACCCAAGGTCAACGATGTTCACGCCAATTTCAGGGTCGATGACATCCTTCATCGCCTCAATGACTTCGTCATACTTAGCCGGCTCTAGCTCACGTGTGCCGTCGCTAGTTACCGTCTTCTCTGGGTTGTATTCCATTTTTGGAAAGTATCCGTAACTGTTTTCTACTACTTGGCTTCAGCCGAAACGTAGCGGTCGTAGCCTTCGGCCTCTAGGCGCTCGGCTAGCTCTGGGCCGCCCTCTTCAGCAACCTTGCCAGCAACAAACACGTGTACGAAGTCTGGCTTGATGTACTTGAGAATGCGGGTGTAGTGGGTGATCAAAAGAACGCCCATGTTGCCGTCTGCCTTGGCACGGTTTACGCCCTCAGAAACAATCTTTAGCGCGTCAACGTCAAGACCCGAGTCGGTCTCGTCAAGCACTGCAAACTTGGGCTTCAGCAGCTCTAGCTGCAGAATCTCGTGGCGCTTCTTCTCGCCACCACTGAAGCCCTCGTTTACGTTGCGCTCGGTGAAGGTCTTGTCCATCTTGAGGTTGTCCATTGCCTCGCGAACATCCTTGACCCAGGTGCGCAGCGCTGGAGCGGTGCCATCGATGGCGGTCTTGGCGGTGCGCAGGAAGTTGGAAACCGAAACACCAGGAATCTCAACCGGGTACTGCATAGCTAGGAACACGCCGGCACGAGCACGCTCGTCAACCGACATCTCAAGCACGTCAGCGCCATCGAAGGTAATCGAACCCTCGGTGACGGTGTACTTAGGGTGACCAGCAATGGTGTACGCCAGGGTGCTCTTACCCGAGCCGTTAGGGCCCATGATTGCGTGGGTCTCGCCGCTACGGATGGTTAGGTCCACGCCACGAAGAATTTCCTTGGTGCCCTGATCGGTGTCTACCCTTACGTGCAGGTTCTTGATTTCTAGAGTTGACATAGTCCTTAACCCTCTGGGTCGTAATCCAAGTAAATGGTGTTGTCTTCGATGATGATTGGGTAAACCGATACCGGCTCAAAGGCTGGCAGAGTTAGGGCGTCGCCGGTCTCAAGCGAGAACTTGGCGCCGTGGGCCCAGCACTCGATGGTTTCGTCGTCTACAAAGCCCTCGCTGAGCGAAACTTCGCCGTGCGAGCACTTGTCGTTGATGGCCTTTACCTCACCCGATGGAGTGCGAACGATTGCGATTGCCTCGTCGCCAAGCTTGACACGGATGGCCTTGCCCTTTTTGATGTCGTCTACTGGGCAGATGCGAATTGCCATTAGGCGTTGCTCCTTGCTAGTTCGTTCTCAATTGCGAGGTTGAGGCGAGCCTCTACTTCTTCGTTGTTAATTTGCTGGATGATCTCGTTTAGGAAGCCACGAACCACTAGTCGGCGGGCTTCCTTCTCGTTGATTCCGCGAGCCTGTAGGTAGAATAGCTGCTCGTCGTCGAAGCGGCCCGAGGCACTGGCGTGGCCGGCACCCTCAATCTGACCGGTCTCAATCTCGAGGTTAGGAACCGAGTCGGCGCGGGCGCCATCGGTTAGCAGCAGGTTGCGGTTTAGCTCGTAAGTGTCGGTGCCCTCGGCAGCAGCGCGAATCAGCACGTCTCCAACCCAGATGGTGTGAGCGTTCTTGCCCTGCAGCGCACCCTTATAGGTAACACGGCTGCGGCAGTTTGGCACGGCGTGGTCTACAAACAGGCGGTGCTCCAGCTGCTGGCCGGCGTCTGCAAAATAGAGACCAAGCAGTTCAACCGATGAACCAGGAGCCGCGAAGGCTGCGTTTGGAGTAACGCGAACAACCTTGCCGCCAAGGGTGATTACAACGTGCTTGAGGCTGGCGTTGCGGCCAAGCTTGGCAAACTGTGCACTGAGGTGAACCGACTTGTCGTTCCAGTCTTGGATGCTAACCACGGTTAGGTGGGCGTTGTCGCCAACAATGATCTCGATGTTCTCCGAGAGAACGGCATCACCCTTGTGGTCGATGATTACGGTGCCTTCGGCGCCTTCCTTGGCCTCAACAATGAGGTGCAGGGCGCTTGGGGTGCGGTCGTGGCTGGTGAGGGTCACCTGTGCCTCGCACTCCAACTTGTGGTTGGCAGGCAGGGTAAGCAAGTAGGCCTGCTCGGCGCTCTCCCAGGCAGCCGCCGATGGGCGGTCCTCAGGAATGCCGGCGCCACCGAATGCTGGGTGGTCGCTGCCAACCCAGGCGGTGGTTACCTCATCTGGGAACTTGGTTTCGATGTCACCCAGGTACTCGGTGAGTGCATCTTCATCTAAGCCAAGAATCTGCTCGCTGGTGGTGTACTTCCACTGCTCTTCGCGGCGCGAAATAGGGGCAAAGTCTGCCACCTTGAAGCTGCGCACGCGCTCGGAACGAGCCTGAACCGGTACGTCGGATTCGCCCGGAACGTAACCGTGACTGTGCGCAGTTGAGCCTGGCTGAACCTCTGGGCTCAGCGTGTTTTGGGTTGTCACTAGCCGACAGCCCCTTCCATCTGCATCTCGATAAGTTTGTTGAGCTCAAGGGCGTACTCCATTGGGAGCTCCTTGGCGATTGGCTCGATGAAGCCACGAACAATCATGGCCATGGCCTCGTCCTCAGCCATTCCGCGCGACTGCAAGTAGAACAGCTGCTCTTCGCTAACGCGCGAAACGGTAGCCTCGTGACCCATCGATACGTCGTCTTCACGCACATCGATGGTTGGGTAAGTGTCCGAACGGCTGATGGTGTCTACCAGCAGGGCGTCACAACGAACGGTGTTGGCCGAGTGGTGAGCACCGGCCATAACGCGAACCTCGCCGCGGTATGAAGTGCGGCCACCGCCACGGGCAATCGACTTGGAAACGATGCTGGACGAAGTGTAAGGAGCCATGTGGATCATCTTGGCGCCGGCATCCTGGTGCTGGCCCTCTCCAGAGAAGGCCACCGATAGGGTCTCGCCGCGGGCGTGCTCGCCAGCTAGCAAGATTGCCGGGTACTTCATGGTTACCTTGCTACCGATGTTGCCGTCAATCCATTCCATGGTGGCGCCTTCGTAAGCGATGGCGCGCTTGGTAACCAGGTTGTAAACGTTGGTAGACCAGTTCTGGATGGTGGTGTAGCGAACGCGAGCGTTCTTCTTCACGATGATCTCAACCACGGCCGAGTGCAGCGAGTCCGAGTTGTAGATAGGAGCGGTGCAACCCTCGATGTAGTGCACGTAGCTGTCTTCATCGGCGATGATGAGCGTGCGCTCAAACTGGCCCATGTTCTCGGTGTTGATGCGGAAGTAGGCCTGAAGCGGAATCTCTACGTGTACGCCCTTAGGAACGTAAACGAACGAGCCGCCGGACCATACGGCGGTGTTTAGCGCAGCAAACTTGTTGTCTCCTGCAGGAATTACGGTACCGAAGTACTCCTTGAAGATCTCTGGGTGCTCCTTGAGAGCGGTATCGGTGTCTAGGAAGATGACGCCCTGGGCCTCTAGGTCCTCGCGAATCTGGTGGTAAACAACCTCAGACTCGTACTGAGCGGCAACACCGGCAACGAGGCGCTTGCGCTCTGCCTCAGGGATGCCAAGGCGCTCGTAGGTGTTCTTGATGTCATCTGGAAGGTCTTCCCAGCTGGAAGCCTGCTTCTCGGTGCTGCGAACGAAGTACTTGATGTTGTCGAAGTCGATGCCAGAAAGATCTGCACCCCAGGCCGGCATTGGCTTCTGGGTGAAGTACTTGTAGCCCTTCAGACGCAGCTGCTGCATCCAGTCTGGCTCGCTCTTTAGGTTGGAGATGTTGGTGACAACCTCTTCGTTGACGCCACGCTTGGCAATCTTGCCAGCAGCGTCTGGGTCGCTCCAACCAAACTCGTAAACGCCCAAGCCCTCTAGTTCGGGGCGGTCGATGATGGTGTCTGACACGCAGAACCTCCTATTTGCAAACGTTTAAGCCGTGAAGTCAGCCCGGGTTGTTTGAATACCTCAACCTGATGCAACCGAAAATCATTCCTCAGCGGATGAGGTAACCCGCACTTGTGGATGGGCGTGCCGTGTAAGACTTGAATCAGAACAACCAGGCACCGTTGCCTTGGCTAACCTTTGAATTTTACCCGTCTGTGCCATGGCGCAACAGACTTAGCAGCAAGAAAGGGCAAGAAATCTTGCTTTCCACCCTCCGCTCAATTGTTGGTGCCGTTTTGTCGGCAAAGAGACTGGGCGCATACGCCTGGGCATCGTTGATTTCGCAGATTCTCATCGTGGTTACCGGCGGTCTGGTTCGCCTCACCGGCTCGGGTCTGGGTTGCCCAACCTGGCCTAAGTGCACCGATGCGTCTCTCACCACAGTTCCGGCTCAGGGCTACCACGGCCTCATCGAATTTGGTAACCGTCTGCTCACCTTTGTGCTGTTGGTTGTTGCCGTGCTCACCATCCTTGCCGTTTGGCAGCGCGCGGTTGACCGCAGCCGTGGCCTTCGTCTGCCTGCCTTGCTACTGCTGCTTGGCATTCCTGCTCAGGCTGTTTTGGGTGGCTTCACCGTTCTAACCAAGCTCAACCCTTGGTTGGTTGGCTCGCACTTCATCCTCAGCGGCATCATGATCGTCATCGCCAGCGTGCTGGTCTGGCGCACCTACCGCCCTGAGGTTCAGGTGGTTCCAGCGCTTGCTTACAAGCTCTCCCCTGCGCTTTCGGTGCTTGGTGGGCTTGCCGTGGTTATCGGTGTGCTGGTTACCGGTGCCGGTCCTCACGCGGGAGACGCCCAGAGCGTGCGCAACGGCCTGGATCTGGCCACCTGGTACCACTACCACTCCTACCCTGCCTACCTGCTGCTGGCGGCCACCATGGTGCAGTTTGCTGTGCTGATCCGCAGTGAGCAGAGCGGTATTGGCGCCAAGAACTGGTCGCTGACCACCAAGGTTGCCCTTGGCTTGCTTGGTGCCGAGTACGTTCAGGCCGTAATCGGTATGGCTCAGGCACAGTGGGGTGTTCCGGCTGGTCTGGTTGCGCTGCACATGCTTGGCGCTTCCTGCCTCATCTCGCTGCTTACCTTCAGCCACCTCACCTCGCGCGCCCACTAGAGGCTGCGCTCCCCTGTTCTGAAGATCGGATCATGACCACTCTCTTCTGGTTCACCAAAGACCTTCGCCTGCAAGACAGCGGGGCGCTCAACGCTGCTATTTTGGCCGCCGATGGTCACCGAGTTGCACCTGTTTATGTGGTTGACCTGGCCGAATACCGTGGGCTGGCCGGTATCCGCCAGCACTCCCTCACCGAGTCGCTTCGTGCGCTGGATGGCACCCTCGGTGGATACCTGAACGTTCTTCAGGCGAGGACTTCGGCCGACTTCGGGCTCTTGCTTGCCAATGCGGCCAAGGATGTTGGCGCCACTCAGGTTTATGCCACTCGCCTGTTCGATCCGGCCGGCAAGGCGCTGCAGTTTGCGGTTGGCCACTTCCTGGCGGACCGCGGAGTGCACCTAATCCTTGAGGACAGTCAGTATGCGGTTCCACCGGGTGTGGTGAAGAAGCAGGATGGTACTCCATACAAGGTCTACACACCGTTCCAGCGCTTGTGGCAGGAGCACGGCTGGGATAGGCCGAAGTCGCTGCCATCGGTGGCGATTGAGTGGGTGCGCGTTCCTTCGGCGCCAGGCTTGGTTGGTACCAGTGGCCTTGCCTCAGAGCATGGCATTCCCGTGCCCGACAAAGAGGCGGCGTTTGCCGTAAAGGCTGGCGAGGCCTTTGCACTGCGCACCTGGGAGCGCTTCAAGGAGCGTGCCCTCTATAGCTACGACGAAAACCGCAACCGCGCCGACATGTCTGGCACCAGCCACCTAAGTCACGCGCTGGCTTTCGGTGAGATTCACCCTCGTACGCTCTTGGCAGAGTTGGCAGATGTGCCGGGCCATAACGTTTACCGCAAGGAACTGGCGTGGCGCGAGTTCTACGCCGATGTGCTGTGGCACAACCCTCACACCACCACCGAATACTACGAGCCACGCTTTGCCGGCATGCGTTATGACGTTGGGGCGCTCGCCGAGGAGCGCTTGGCCGCTTGGCAGCAGGGCAAGACCGGATATCCGATGGTGGATGCCGGCATGCGTCAGCTGCTGGAAACCGGCTGGATGCACAACCGTGTGCGCATGATTGTGGCCTCGTTCCTGGTGAAGGACCTGCACCTGGAGTGGCAGCAGGGCGCAGCCTGGTTTGAGCAAAACCTCAGCGACTTTGACCCGGCTTCCAATGCCCACGGATGGCAGTGGACCGCCGGTTGCGGCACCGATGCCAGCCCGTACTACCGCATCTTCAACCCGATTGGCCAGGGCCTCAAGTTTGACCCTAACGGCGAATATGTTCGCAAGTACGTGCCTGAGCTGCGTCACCTTGCCGGTGCCGAAGTGCACGAGCCATGGACCGTGCTTGGCGGCTACTCGGGTGGATACCCGCAGCCAATCATCGATCACGCCACCGAACGCGAGGAATCGCTGCGCCGTTTGGAAGAGATTAAGCGTTGAACCCAGTTCTTGCCGGCCTTGGTGCCGGTCTATCGCTGATTATTGCCATCGGGGCGCAGAACGCCTTTCTAATTAGGCAGGGTCTGGCTCGCAACCACGTGCTGGCTATTGTCTTGATCTGTGCCACTGCCGACACCGCACTCATTGTTTTGGGTGTTGGTGGTCTGGGCGCACTAATCGCGGCACTCCCCTGGCTTCTTACCCTGATGCGCTGGTTGGGCGTTGGCTATCTGCTGTGGTTTGGCTTCAACACGGCTCGCGCGGTATTCCGCAGCGAAAACTTGGACAGCAGCGGCGAGGTGAAGCGCCTAACCCTGCGTCAGGCGGTTGTCACCACCCTGATGCTCACCTTCTTGAACCCGCACGTCTATTTGGACACCGTGATCTTCCTGGGCAGTATTGGCAACCAGTTTGGCGCCCAGCGCTGGTGGTTTGTGCTTGGTGCCGCCGCCGGCAGCTGGATTTGGTTTACCGGTATCGGTTTTGGTGCTCAATTTGCCTCGAAGCTAATGGCCCGACCCATCTTTTGGCGGGTGTTGGACAGCATCATTGCCGTCATCATGTTTAGCTTGGCCGGCATCTTGGCCTTCGCTCGACTGGGCTGATTCAATACCCAGCCATACGGCCAAATCGTCGAGGTTCTTAATTCGGTTTTCCCACGCCAGCTTGGCGCGCTTCAGGACATGCGGTTTACCCGCCTCGGCTGATTCGGTCCAAACTGAGTACCAAATCAGACCAAGGCCAAACCATGCGGCCACCGTGAGGGTGTCCAAGATCAGTTCTGGATGCAACCAGATGTTTGCAATGTATCCAATCAGCCCGCCGCCCAGTGTGATCCAGAGGTAATAGCGAACTGGCTTGCGAAGTTCTGAGGCCTTTGGCGCTGGCCAAAAAAGGTGTGTAAAAACGAGACCACCAAGTATCAGGACCAGGAAGTTATCGCCAAACCAAAGCTGGGCAAACATGCCGTAGGGTCCGCCCAGAATCCACGCTGGCACCTTGGAAGCGGCGATTACCACCTGCCCGTTGTAACGCAGCACATCGTAGGTGAGGTAAGCGATTGCGATGTAGACGCCGGCGCCAGCCAACGAAATTGCCATGCGCCAAACGCGCATCGAATAAAGGCGAGTAAACGCCGCCACCATTGAAAACCCCATACTGAACCCCTCGTTGTTGCTGATGGGTTGAGGCTATGGCGGGCCACCGACATTTATCGGGGCGTGCTAGTGAGGCCGGCCGACTGCGCCGACCAGAGTGTGCTACTTGAGTGGGAAGTAGATAAGCGGGTCGATCGCGATGGCGATAAACAGCACCGTTAGGTAAGTGATCGAGCCGTGGAACAGGCGCATTGGATTCTTGACGGTTCCCTTGAAGCCCTGGCCGTATAGAACGTAAGACTCGTAGAGGAACCAGGCACCGGTTACCACTGCGGTGATGGTGTAGATCCAGCCCATGTTTCCGGCAGGAATCATGATCAGGGTGCTTACAACCAGTGCCCAGCTGTAAAGAATGATCTGCACCGCAACAACGCGCGAGCCGCGAACCACCGGAAGCATTGGCACACCGGCGGTGGCGTAGTCCTCGCGGTAGCGCATGCTTAGTGGCCAGTAGTGCGGCGGAGTCCAGAGGAAGATCACCAGGAACAGAATCCAAGGTGCGATGGTGAGGCTACCGGTAACGTCGGCCCAACCAATAAGAACAGGCATAGAACCGGCGGCGCCACCCCAAACGATGTTCTGTGGAGTGCGACGCTTTAGCAGCAGGGTGTAAACCAGCACGTAGAACAGGATTGCGGCCAGCGAAAGCATGGCGGCCAGCCAGTTGGTGGTGAAACCAAGCCAAAGCACCGATGCAATGCCCACGATCCAAGCGAAGTACCAGGCCTCGCGCTTGGTGAGTTCGCCGGTAACCAGCGGACGACCCTTGGTGCGGCCCATCAGCTTGTCGATGTCGGCATCGATGTAGCAGTTGAAGGCGTTGGCACTGCCCGCGGAAAGCGCGCCACCGATAAGAGTGGTGACCACCAGCCACAGCGATGGCATGCCGTGCTGAGCCACAATCATGGTTGGCACGGTGGTGATAAGAAGCAGCTCGATTACGCGCGGTTTTGTTAGCGCAACATATGCTTTGAGTTTGCCTGAAAAGCCTCCGCGCATTGGAAGGCTGGTTGCAGGATTTTCGTTACTCATCTGCGTCAATTCTAAACGAG
>JBDLVH010000064.1:0-7341 GCA_039804865.1 Actinomycetota bacterium
GCGTTGAGTACACCCGCAGCCAGATCTGTGTAGACACCAAGACCAACCACGTGCTTGGCGCTTCGGTTGACTACATCGACAAGGCCGCAGTTACCAACGCTGGTTACGCTGCAGATGACGCCACCGCAACCATGGTTGCCGGCTACAAGGCTCAGCTGAACGGCAAGCTAGACGTCAAAATTGGCTCGGTTGCAAACGTTTCGCCTCGCGGTGGTTCGCCAGCCGTTGAGCGTTCGGGTGAAGCCGCAATCGGTTCGTACACCGCAGATGCACTGAAGGCTCGTTACAAGACCGACATCGCCCTAATCAACGGTGGCGGTATCCGTGACACCCTTCCTGCGAAAACCTACGTTCCAGGAGCAACCACCACCTTCAACCGACCAGCCACCTCGACCACTGCTCCATTCGATGTGCTACTGGGCGATGCCTACACAATCTTCCCGTTTGGTAACACCGTGAGCGTGGTAAACATCACCGGTAAGAACCTTTGGGCAGCACTTGAGAACGGCGTTTCGCAGTACCCAAGCGCCGGTCGTTGGCCACAGGTTTCGGGCATCAAGTTCACCGTTGATGTCAGCAAGCCGGCCTTCTCCCGCATCGTTTCGGTTACCAAGACCGATGGCACCCCAATCGCGGCCGACGACAAGTCGTACTCGATCGCAACCGTTGATTACATGGTCTACGGTGGCGACGGTTACACCCAGTTCGATGCCTCGAAGCAGGTTCTGAAGGACCTTCTGGTCAACGTCTTCGTTGACGCACTGAAGGCCGATGCCGCTGCCGGCAAGGTAAGCACCCTTGTCACCGACGGTCGTGAGATCGTAATCGGCAAGTAGTGGCAACAAGGATCGGCCCCGGGGAGACTCGGGGCCGATTCGCTTAAACCTATGAACGCGTCTATTCTCACTTTGCCAATCGCGTAGTTACTCGATCTCCGGCACTCGGATAACCTTTGCGTAAAGAAACCTCGCAATAACTAAGTTGTCGCTTAGTTATTGGCTAGGCTTGCGCACAAGTATTTATGCCAAGGAAGTCATGTCTCTTACCGATAGCCCACGCCCTGTAGCCGCACGCGTTTTCGTATCGCTGTTCTTCGCCTTCAATGGCGCCACCATCACTGTGTGGGCAGTTCACATCCCAAAACTGATGCAGACCCTAAACCTCCAGACTTCCCAGGTTGGCGTTGCACTCTTCATGTCGGGCTTGGGTGCATTCTCGGCCATGCAGTATGCCGGCCGCACCCTCGATCGTTGGGGCAGCCACCGCGTGCTTCCCGTTTACGCCGCGGTCAGCGGTCTGGCAGTGGCGCTAATCGGCTATGTCAACTCTTTCTGGCTGCTGTGCGCCAGCCTCTTCTTCCTGGGTCTCATGTTGGCCAGCACCGATGTCTCGATGAACACTCAGGCGGTTGAGATCGAGGCCGCCTACAAGAAGCCCATCTTTTCGGCCTTCCACGCCATGTGGTCCATCGGTGGAATGGCGGGATCGGCCATCGGTGGCTTTGCCATGGCCGCTGGAGCACCCATCTGGGTGACGCTTTCCCTCTGGGGAGCCGCCAGCGTCACTTTCTCGCTGATTGCCCCGCGCTTCCTGCTGGTGAAGCAGCTGGCGGCCAAGCCCACCGAGAAGCTCTCGAAGGAAGCCAAGAAGGCTGCCAACCTGGCGGGAAAGCTTGCAAACCGTCCATTCCTTGGGCTGATCCTGGCGCTGGGTGCCATGGCGGGCTCTGGAGCCCTGCTTGAGGGTGTGGGAATCGATTGGTCGGCGCTGTACCAGGTGCGCGTGTTCGACGAGTCAGTGGGCCGCGCAGCACTTTCGGTGACCCTGTTCAGTGGCGCAATGGCCGCGTTCCGTTTTGTAGCCGACCGCGTAATCTCCAAGATTGGTCGCGTTGGCCTGGTTCGCTACGGCGCTCTGGTTGCAGCCATTGGTGTAGCAGCCGCGATGCTGGCGCCTACCGCCAACGTTGCGCTGGTTGGCTGGGCCATCGCAGGTCTGGGTATCTCATCGGTGGTGCCGCAGATTTTTGCCTACTCGGCAGGCATTGGCCCGGAAACCCACTCGGGCCGCAACATGGCAAAGGTGTTTGGACTGACCTATGCGGGAATGCTGGGTGGGCCAACCATTATCGGTGCGCTGGCAAACTTCATGGGAATTCACGCAGCACTTTGGACCGGCGCCATCTTGGCAACGGCGATGTTCTTGGCATCCTTCGCGATGAAGGAAAAGCCAATCAGCTAAGGCTGGTTACTTGATCTTTAGAGTCTTGGCGGTTGCGGCCAGCGAGGCCGCCGCTGCGGCTGCATCCGAGTTGAGCTTGCTACCCCAACTTGGAATGAAGTTCTGAATCTTGGACTCCCAGCCGGTGAACTCGGCAGGGAACGACTTCTTGAGAACCTCGAGCATGGCGTAGACCGCGGTGGAAGCACCTGGTGACGCACCGAGCAGACCGGAGATGCTGCCGTCGGCCGAAGTGATGATCTCGGTGCCAAACTGCAACACGCCACCCTTGGCGGCGTCCTTCTTGATGATCTGTGCGCGCTGACCGGCGTTGAGCAACTGCCAGTCGGCAGCGTTTGCGGTTGGCATGAACTCAAGCAGCGATTCGAACTTGCGCGACTTGCTCTTGAGCAACTCGCCAACCAGGTAGCGAACCAACGAGAGGTTGGTGGCGCCAACGGCCAGGTAAGGAATGAGGTTGGCTGGGCGCAGTGACAGCGGCAGGTCCCAGAGCGAACCGTTCTTGAGGAACTTAGGGTTAGCGGTGGCGTAAGGGCCAAACAACAGGCTGGACTTGCCGTTTACAACGCGGGTGTCTAGGTGCGGCACAGACATTGGGGGAGCACCCACCGAAGCCTGGCTGTAAACCTTGGCCTTGTGCTGGGCCACGATGGCAGGGTTGTCGGTGCGCAGCCACTGGCCACCAACCGGGAAGGTGCCGTAGCCCTTGGCCTCGTTGATTCCAGACTTCTGCAAGAGTTTGAGTGCCCAACCACCAGCGCCAACAAAGACGAACTTGGCGTTTACGGTCTGCGAGCCGGAAGGCGACTTAACGCGAACGTTCCAACTGCCGTCAGCCTGCTTCTTCAGCTTCTTTACCTCAGTGGAGGTGGCAACCTCAACGCCACTGGCCTGAAGGTGCTTCAAAAGCTGAGCGGTGATGGCACCGAAGTCCACGTCGGTGCCCGATTCGATGCGGGTGGCGGCGATGGTCTCGCCGTCGGCACGGCCATCGATGAGCAGGGGAGCCCACTTGGCAATCTGGGCTGGATCGGTGGAGAACTCAAGGCCCTTGAAAAGCGGCTGGTCCTTCAGTGCCTCAAAGCGGCGACGCAGGTAATCGGTGTCCTTGGCGCCCTTTACAAAAGTCATGTGCGGGGTGGAGTTGATGAAGCCCTCAGGCGCACCAAGAATGCCGTTTTCCACCAGGTAAGACCAGAACTGGCGGCTCAGTTGGAACTGCTCGTTGATGGCGATGGCCTTGGCAGGATCTGGCAGACTGCCGTCCTTGCTGTCTGGCATGTAGTTGAGCTCACAGAGCGCGGCGTGACCAGTACCGGCGTTGTTCCAAGGGTTGGAGCTCTCCTCGGCAACGGCGTCCAAACGCTCGAATACCTGAATGCTCAACTCTGGCTTTAGCAGCTTTAGGAAGGTGCCCAGGGTGGCACTCATGATGCCGCCACCGATAAGTACTACGTCAAAATTCTTGGAAGTCACTGGTCAAGTCTACCTTTGCGCAGTTGCTGGCTTTCCTAGTTGGAACGCCAGTTTCAATCTCAGTTGCAGACCTTTTAGGCCATGCTGTGACCAACCAACATGCCGATGCCATAGGTGATGCCCATGGTGGCGAGGCTGATTAGTACGTTGCGCATGATTGGGCGGGTGGCCTTAGCGCCACCGATGCGGGCACCCACGTAGCCGGTGACGATCAGGCTGACGATAACCGCGGCCACGGTGGCAGGGATTCGAGCCGAGACCCACGGACCGGTAACGGCAACAAGTGGCAAGATTCCACCGGCCGAGAAGGCGACAAAACTGGAGATGGCAGCGGCCATCGGGGAGGCGTGATTTCCAAGCTCGATGCCCAGTTCGGCTTCAGCGTGAGCACGCAGCGCATCCTTAGCGGTTAGCTCTTCGGCCACCAACTTGGCGGTCTCTAGGCTGAGACCCTTCTGCTCGTAGAACCAAGCAAGTTCGCGCAGCTCTAGTTCTGGCTGCTCGGCCAGTTCTTTGCGCTCAACCTCGAGGGCGGCTAGTTCGGAATCGCGCTGGGCCGAAACAGAGGTGTACTCACCGCCAGCCATCGAGATGGATCCGGCAACAACGGCAGCAACGCCGGTGAAGAGAATGGTGTTGAAGTCTGTGGTGGCACCGGCAACACCCATGAGCACACCCGAGGTGGACATGATTCCGTCGTTAGCACCCAGCACGCCAGCGCGCAGCCAGTTGAGCTTGCTTGCCATCGCGGTCTTCTGAAACTCCTGCGATGCAAGTAGCTGCTCGTTGATTGCTGCGTCGTTTGCGTTAGTCATGCTTCAAATTCAAGGGAACATCGGGGTGCTTGTCTAGCAAGGCACGCCTAACCTCGGGTGACCAGTTGGCTAAGATTTAGGTATCTCGTAACCACTCTGGAGTGCACTTTGTCGCAAGAACTACTTTCCATAACCCTCGATGGTCAGCCGCTTGAGGTTGAGCCAGGCACCGATGGCTTCAAGTTGTTCACCGAGCGCACAACCGTGGCCCAGCGTGTGAACGGCGAACTGAAGGACCTTGCCTACAAGGTGCAGGCCGGCGATGTCATCGAAGCCGTTGCCATCAGCAGCCCAGACGGACTGAACATTCTTCGCCACTCCACCGCGCACGTTCTGGCTCAGGCAGTTCAGAACATCAACCCAGAAGCCAAGTTGGGCATCGGCCCTCCAATCACCGATGGCTTCTACTACGACTTCGACGTGGAGACTCCGTTCAACCCTGAGGACATGCGCGCCCTCGAAAAGGAAATGAACCGCATTGTTCAGGCCGGCCAGCGCTTTATGCGCCGCGTCACCAACGATGCCGATGCCCGCGTAGAACTTGCCAACGAGCCATACAAGCTAGAGCTGATCGGCCTCAAGGGCGCAGACCTGGGCGAAGGCTCGGCCGAAGTTGGCGCCGGCGAACTGACCATTTACGACAACGTTGACCCAAAGTCGGGGGAGACCGTCTGGTTCGACCTCTGCCGTGGTCCACATCTGCCAAACACCCGCATGATTGGCAACGGCTATGCGCTAACCCGCGTGGCAAGTGCCTACTGGCGTGGCAACGAGAACAACAAGCAGCTTCAGCGCGTCTACGGCACCGCCTGGCCATCCAAGGATGAACTGCGTGCGTACCAGGAGCGCATGGAGGAGGCCGCCAAGCGCGACCACCGCCGCCTAGGTGCCGAGCTGGACCTGTTCTCCTTCCCAGAAGAAATTGGTTCGGGCCTTGCAGTGTTCCACCCAAAGGGCGGAATCATGCGCCAGGTGATGGAGGACTACAGCCGTCAGCGTCACCTTGAGTCTGGCTACGAAACCGTCTACAGCCCGCACGTAACCAAAGGCAACCTCTTCATGACCTCGGGTCACCTTCAGTGGTACGCCGATGGCATGTTCCCACCGATCCGCATGGACGAGGAACTGAACGAAGACGGTTCGGTGAAGAAGCAGGGCCAGGACTACTACCTGAAGCCGATGAACTGCCCGATGCACAACCTGATCTTCAAGAGCCAGGCCCGCAGCTACCGCGACCTGCCGCTTCGCCTGTTTGAGTTTGGTACCGTCTACCGCTACGAGAAGTCGGGTGTGCTTCACGGCCTCACCCGCGCCCGTGGCTTCACCCAGGACGACGCTCACCTATACGTGACCCAGGACCAGATGGAACAGGAGCTAACCGATGTGCTGGGCTTCATCCTTGGTTTGCTGCGCGACTACGGTCTGAACGACTTCTACCTGGAGCTTTCCACCAAGGAAGAGGGCAACCCTAAGTTTGTTGGCGACAACGAGATTTGGGAGGTTGCCACAAGCACCCTTGAGCGCGTGGCTAAGGCTTCCGGCCTCGAGCTGGTTCCAGACCCGGGAGGCGCTGCCTTCTACGGTCCAAAGATATCGGTTCAGGCCCGCGATGCCATCGGCCGCACCTGGCAGATGAGCACCGTTCAGCTGGACTTCAACCTGCCTGAGCGCTTCGACCTCGAGTACACCGCCGCAGACGGCACCAAGCAGCGCCCAGTGATGATTCACCGCGCCCTGTTCGGATCCATCGAGCGTTTCTTCGGTGTTCTCACCGAGCACTACGCCGGCCACTTCCCACCATGGTTGGCTCCGGTTCAGGTGGTTGGTATTCCAATTGCCGACGAGTTCAGCGACTACCTGCACGGCATTGCCAAGGACCTGCGCAAGCGCGGTGTTCGCATTCAAATCGATGACTCCGACGACCGCATGCAGAAGAAGATCCGCAACCACACCATGGCCAAGGTTCCATTCCAGCTGATTGCCGGCGGACAAGACCGCGACAACAACGCGGTTTCGTTCCGCTTCCGTGATGGCACCCAGGAGAACGGCATTCCGGTGGCAGAGGCCATGGAGCGCATTCTCAGTGCAATTGCGAACAAAGAGCAGGTCTAGCGGGTCAAGATGACTGAGCAACCAGAAGTGCCGCAGAGCCCATCGTGGGAGATGCCGGGAGTTCCCGACCATTTCCAGCGCCTATGGACTCCGCATCGCCTGGTTTACATTCAGAATCACCTGCACCCCGAAGAACACATGTGCCCGTTCTGCCGTGCGGTAGACATCAAGGACGCCGATGGCAACCTCGATGACGCCGCCGGCCTGATCGTGCACCGCGGCAAGTACGCCTATGCGCTGCTAAACCTGTTCCCTTACAACACCGGACACCTGCTGGTTTGCCCTTACCGTCACATCAGCACATACGATCAGGCCACTCCTGAAGAGGTGGCCGAAATCGGTGCCATCACCCAAAAGGCAATGCGGGTCTTGGAGAAGGTTTCCGGCGCCCACGGCTTCAACATCGGCATGAATCAGGGCCAGGTTGCCGGAGCCGGCATCGAGGAGCACCTGCATCAGCACATCGTTCCGCGCTGGCGCAACGATGCCAACTTCTTCCCAATCATTGCCCAAACCAAGGCCCTGCCTAGGTTGCTAGAAGACGTTCGCAAGGATGTTGCAGTTACCTGGCTCGAGCTGGACTAGAACTTTTAAGCAAACCCCCAAACCGTTAAGATTGAAGAATGACTGAAACCAAAGCAACCACCGGATCTTCCCTCGTCAAGCGCGGCCTAGCAGAGATGCTCAAGGGCGGCGT
>JBDLVH010000065.1:0-5737 GCA_039804865.1 Actinomycetota bacterium
ACGCTGGCCGAAAAAGTTTGGAACGATCACGTGGTGGTCAAGGGCGAAAATGGCGCCCCAGATCTCATCTACATCGACCTCCACCTTGTACACGAGGTAACCAGCCCGCAGGCTTTTGATGGTCTGCGCCAGGCAGGCCGCCCAGTGCGCCGCCTAGACCTCACCATTGCCACCGAGGACCACAACACCCCAACTCTTGCAATCGACAAGCCAATTGCCGATGCCACCAGCCGCAACCAGATTGAGGCCCTCCGCAAGAACTGCGCCGAGTTCGGTGTTCGCCTGCACTCGCTTGGCGACAAGGAGCAGGGCATCGTTCACGTTGTTGGCCCTCAGCTTGGTCTGTCGCAGCCTGGCATGACCGTGGTCTGTGGCGACTCGCACACTTCAACCCACGGCGCCTTCGGCTCGCTGGGTATGGGCATCGGCACCTCCGAGGTAGAGCACGTGCTTGCCACCCAGACCCTGTCGCTCAAGCCTTTCAAGACCATGGCCATCAACGTTGAGGGCACTCTGCGCCCGGGCGTAACCGCCAAGGACATCATCCTTGCCGTAATCGCCAAGATTGGCACCGGCGGTGGCCAGGGCTACGTTCTCGAATACCGCGGTAGCGCCATCCGTGCACTAAGCATGGAGGGTCGCATGACCATCTGCAACATGAGCATCGAAGCCGGTGCTCGCGCCGGAATGGTTGCTCCAGACCAGACCACCTTCGACTTCGTTCAGGGCCGCCCACACGCACCTGAGGGCGCCGACTGGGATGCGGCCGTTGCCTACTGGAAGACCCTGCCAACCGATGAGGGTGCGGTATTCGACGCCGAGGTAAACATCGACGCCAACACTCTTGATCCTTTCGTTACCTGGGGTACCAACCCGGGCCAGGGCATTAGCCTGCTGGACAGCGTTCCAAACCCTGCAGACATCACCGATTTCAACGAGCGTCAGGCCGCCGAGAGCGCACTGAAGTACATGGATCTAACTCCGGGTACTCCAATGAAGTCCATCGCGGTCAACACCGTGTTCATCGGTTCGTGCACCAACGGCCGAATCGAAGACCTGCGTGCCGCCGCCACCGTGATTCAGGGCCGCACCAAGGCCAACGGAGTAACCATGCTTGTTGTGCCAGGCTCGGCCAAGGTTCGCCTGCAGGCAGAGGCCGAGGGTCTCGACAAGATCTTCACCGATTTTGGTGCCGAGTGGCGTTTTGCCGGCTGCAGCATGTGCCTGGGCATGAACCCAGACCAGCTGGCACCGGGCGAGCGCGCTGCCTCAACCAGCAACCGAAACTTCGAGGGTCGTCAGGGCAAGGGTTCGCGCACCCACCTGGTTTCGCCAGTGGTTGCTGCGGCAACCGCAGTTCGCGGAACCCTGTCTAGCCCGGCAGATCTTGACCCACTTCACCCGCTTACCACCGGCATCGCAACCCTGGGAGAGAACTAATGGAAAAGTTTGAAGTTTTCACCGGAACTGCGGTTCCAATGCGTCGCAGCAATGTTGACACCGACCAGATCATCCCAGCGGTTTACCTAAAGCGCATCACCAAGACCGGCTACGACGACGCCCTGTTTGCTGCCTGGCGCGGCGAGCCAGACTTCATCCTCAACCAGGAGCCATACAAGGCTGGTCAGGTTCTCATCGCTGGCGCCGACTTCGGCACCGGTTCCAGCCGTGAGCACGCGGTTTGGGCACTTCGCGACTACGGCTTCAAGGCTGTTTTCTCGTCCAAGTTTGGTGACATCTTCCGCGGCAACTCGGGCAAGCAGGGCTTGGTTGCAGGTTTGATTTCCGAGGCCGACACCGAGGCTCTCTGGGATGCAATCGAGGCTCAGCCTGGAATCGCAGCAACCGTAGACCTCAAGGCACAGACACTCAGCGTGGGCAGCCTCACCGTTCCTTTCCAGATTGACGAATACACTAAGTGGCGTCTGCTGGAGGGTCTGGACGACATTGGTCTAACCCTTCAGAATGAGCAGTCGATCACCGAGTTTGAGGCAAAGCGTCCATCGTTCAAGCCAAAGACTCTTCCAGTCAAGGGAGTCTAATGAGCCAGATCACCGTAGTAGGTGGCAAGCCGCTCAAGGGTCGAGTAGATCTCAAGGGCGCCAAGAACCTGGTGACCAAGGCTATGGTGGCGGCGCTTTTGGGCGAGTCACCAAGCGTGCTCAAGGATGTGCCTCGCATCAGCGACGTTGACGTAGTTCAGCGCCTGCTGCAGTTGCACGGCGTAGAAATCGACTTCGCCGAAGATGGCACCATGAATCTAGACCCACGCGGCGTAAAGAGCGCTCGCATGGTTGACATCGATGCTCACGCCGGCTCCAGCCGAATCCCAATTCTTTTCTGTGGTCCACTGCTGCACCAGCTTGGCGAGGCCTTCATTCCTGGCCTCGGTGGCTGTCACATCGGCGATCGCCCGGTTGACTATCACTTTGAGGTGCTGCGCAACTTCGGCGCCGTCATCGAATCACTCGACAACGGCACCCGCCTCACCGCTCCACGTGGCCTGACCGGCGCCAAGATCGAGCTTCCGTTCCCATCGGTGGGCGCTACCGAGCAGGTGCTGCTCACGGCTGTGCGGGCCGAGGGCAAGACCGAGCTTTCGGGTGCAGCAATCGAGCCAGAGATCATCGACCTGATCGCCATTCTGCAGAAGATGGGCGCCATCATCTCGGTGGACTCAGACCGCGTGATCCGCATCGAGGGCGTAAAGACCCTGGGTGGCTACAACCACCGCGCGCTGTTCGACCGCAACGAGGCAGCCAGCTGGGCCGCCGCCGCGCTGGCAACCAACGGCGACATCTTTGTTGGTGGCGCACGCCAGAACGAGATGATGACCTTCCTAAACGTCTTCCGCAAGGTTGGCGGTGCCTTCGAGATTGAAGACGACGGCATTCGTTTCTACCACCCGGGCGGAAAGCTCAAGTCTGTGGTCATCGAGACCGATGTTCACCCTGGCTTTATGACCGACTGGCAGCAGCCGCTGGTGGTTGCACTAACCCAGGCTGAGGGCCTCAGCATCGTGCACGAGACCGTGTACGAGAACCGCTTTGGCTTCACCGATGCCCTCAACCAGATGGGCGCGCAGATTCAGATCTACCGCGAATGTCTGGGTGGCACCTCGTGCCGCTTTGGCCAGCGCAACTTCAACCACAGCGCGGTTATCAGTGGTCCTTCCAAGCTGAAGGGCGCCGACATCCGAGTGCCAGACCTCCGCGGTGGCTTCTCGCACATGGTTGCAGCCTTGGCTGCCGAGGGCGTTTCCAACGTCACCAACGTGCAGCTGATTTCGCGTGGCTACGAGAACTTCCTGCAGAAGCTCACCGACCTGGGCGCCGACTTCACCTACACCGAATAGGGGCAACGATGGCAAAGAAAAAGGGCGCACTGCCCATGCCAGAGTTCAAGTCGAAAGAGCGTCACGCCAGCCTCAACGCCATTGCCTCATTTTTGATTCCAATCGTGCGAGGCATGTTCCGGCTTGAGGTTCGTGGCCTCGAAAATCTGCCTAAGACCGGCGCCTACGTTTTGGTTAGCAATCACGTCACCAACGTCGACCCTCTAGTGGTTGCCTACCTGGTTTACGTCAAGATTGGCCGTGCCCCGCACTTCTTGGCCAAGGAGAGCCTGTTCCGCATCCCAGTGGTGGGCAAGCTGTTGCTGGCTGCTGGCCAGATTCCGGTTTACCGCACCTCGGGTCAGCGCAACGATGAGCCGCTACGCGCCGCACACAAATTCCTAGAAAACGGCCACACCATCGCCATCTTCCCAGAGGGCACTCTCACCCGCGAGCCAGACCTTTGGCCTATGCGCGGTAAGACCGGTGCGGTTCGCCTGGCTCTAGACACCAACGTTCCGGTTTATCCCATGGCCCACTGGGGCAGTCACGAGGTATTGCCTCGCTACGGCAGCAAGTTCCGTCCAGGCTTCTGGAAAAAGGTTGACGTCGTCATCGGCGAGCAAATCAACCTGGACGCCTACCGCGGCCCGCAGCTAAGCCCAGCTCAGGTTACCGAGGCCACCGAAGTGGTCATGAAGTCCATCACCAAACTGGTTGAGGAACTGCGCGGCCAGAAGGCTCCAGACACGCTGTACGACCCGGTGCGCCAAGGTCAGAGTGCCACTGGTAACTTTGTGAAGGCTCAAAAAAGCGGGTCAAAGCAAGAGGGTAGCAATTGAGTAAATACGCCGTGATGGGTGCCGGTTCTTGGGGAACCACATTTGCCAAGGTATTGGCTGATGGCGGCAACGATGTTGTGCTGTGGGCTCGTCGCGAAGACGTGGTTGAAGACATCAACGAACACCACCGCAACGGCGATTACCTTCCTGGCATCGACCTACCTAACTGCCTAACCGCCACCACCGATCCGGTGGAGGCCCTGCGCGACGCCGACCAGGTGTACCTGTCGGTTCCGTCTTCTGCCCTGCGCCAAAACCTCGAGGCCTGGGGCGCTTACATTCCAAAGAATGCCATCGTGGTTTCGCTGATGAAGGGTGTCGAACAAGACACCCAGATGCGCATGAGCGAGGTCATCGAAGACGTGCTGGGCTGGCCTAAGCCGCAGATCTGCGTGGTATCCGGCCCTAACCTTTCGGCGGAAATTGCACAGGGACAGCCAACCGCATCGGTGGCCGCCTGCAGCAGTTCGGCCAACGCGGCCGCGGTTGCCAGCGCCGCCACCAACGACTACTTCACCACCTTCACCAACCGCGATGTGATTGGCACCGAGTTCGGTGGAATCCTCAAGAACCTCATCGCGGTTGCCATCGGTATCGTCAACGGTGTTGGCTACGGCCAGAACACCAAGGCGTCCATCATGACCCGCGGCCTAGCCGAGATCAGCCGCTTTGCCGTTGCCTACGGAGCCAAGCCAAACACCATGGTTGGCCTAGCCGGGCTTGGCGACCTCATCGCCACCTCCGAATCTCCACTGAGCCGTAACTTCCGTGCCGGCGAAATGCTGGGCAAGGGCTTCTCCAAGCGCGAGGTCTTGCGCAGACTCAGTCAGACCGCCGAGGGTCTCAACTCGGTGGCCCCGGTGCTTGAGCTGGCGGCCGCCAAGGGTGTTTCGATGCCTATTGTGGAACAGGTGCAGCTGGTTATCGACGGCAAAATGAAGCCACGCGACATTGCGCCCCACCTGATGGGCGAAGACGAAGCACCGCAGGGCGAATAGGTTATTGGTCCAATGTCGAAGCTAAACGTAGTTCTGCTCTTTGGTGGTCGCAGCAGCGAGCACTCCATCTCCTGTGCCACCGCCGCCGGTGTGATGGGCGCAATCGACCGCGAGAAGTACAACGTGATTCCGGTTGGCATCACCCGCGATGGTGTCTTTGTGCCTGCCGAGGATTCGGTTTCGCGTTGGGCCCTATCGGATGGTCCACTTCCGGTGGTTGAGTTTGAGGGATCCCGCGTTGACTTTGCCATGAATGGCTCGCGCGAGGCCTTTGTCACCGATGCCAGCGGCTTGTCTTGGTCGCTCGGTTTTGTAGACGTTGTGTTCCCGGTGCTGCACGGTCCATTCGGCGAAGACGGCACGATGCAGGGCTTCCTGGAGCTGGCCGGTTTGCCATATGTGGGCAACGGGGTCTTTGCCTCGGCCGCTGGCATGGACAAGGAATTTAGCAAGGCACTGTTCTTGCAGGCCGGAGTTCCGGCAACCCCACACGTTGTGATTCGGGCCGCCGATTGGGCTCGCTCTGAGGAGCGGGATTCGATTTTGGCCGAGGTTGCCGGCCT
>JBDLVH010000066.1:0-39920 GCA_039804865.1 Actinomycetota bacterium
TGATTAGCTTGCTGTCCATTATTTCCTCCCTCCGATGTAGTTCTACCTTTATGGTAAGCCGGTTTGCTGGGAAAAAGCCCAGAACTCGGCAGGCAGATAGTTAGGTGAGGCTAAGCCACAACCATGGCGGTTAGCACCACGGAGTCGCTTTGGTTGTTTAGGCGCCAGGTGTGAGTCAACTCATCCAGAAGAGACGATCCATAGCCCTTGGTCTGCTCATCGGCCACCTTCTGGCCATCGTTGGAAACCTGCAGCGAGATGAGCCCCTTTTCGGTGGGCTCAATTTCAATGGCAACCTTCTCGGCCTTACCGTGCTTCACCGAGTTGTTTACAGCCTCACGGATAACCTCAAGAGCACACTCCGAGGCGTCTCGGTTGGCATTGAGTTTGCGCAGGGCCGCCGGATCCAGCCGAATCTCAAAGTCGATTGCGTCTTCCCAAATGGAGATGATCGAATCCAAGACCTCTTCGAACTCGAAATCCACAGACTTAGGGCCAGAAACTTCTTTCATCGCATCAATGATTTCGCGCTGAACTTCTTCAATCAACTTGGGTGACGGATTGGCCTCACGACCCAAACGGATTGCAGCCGCGTAGAGCGCACCCTGCACCGAACCGTGCAAAACCTGGGCTACCCTTCGGTGATCTAACCAAACCTGCTGACGCAGCTGGCTGGTTAGCAGGGCCATGCCATCGTTTACCTTTTGCAACTCTGCGATGGTCTGCTGACGATAGCTGTTGGCCAGACCCACGATGAAGAGGGCAATACCCACGATGGCGCTTAGCAGGGCAAAGTTAATGCGCTCTTGAAAGTGCAGGTGCCACTGGGTTTGAGTCCAGTACATGGGAGCGGCAAATCCGGCGGCGAAGTAGGTGCAGATAAATACGAGGAAGGCCGCCACCGGGCTGTACTGACGGTCCTCAAGCACGCTCTCCAGCACCTTGAGCGTGACAAAGAACGTGGTGCCAACCAGAATCGAAAGCAACACCGAATCGATCGGCGGCCTAATAGCTCCAAGCGGAACCAGAACCGTACCGATCGAAAGCAGAGAGCCCCAACCCGACATCAGATTGATGGATACCTTATCGGGGAGAAGCCCACTTCGGACCACGTTGATGGGACCGGTGGTGTCCAGTACTGGGGATAGATCCTCGGAGGCAATCTGGTGGCTCAGCGGCCTAACCACGTCATCTACGGTCTGTTGCAGGGCAGTAAGCGCCGGGGCCATTCCCTGTTCGCCAGCGGCGGCCTGAAGCTTGTTTCTAAGGTCATCGATGGCCGGGTTTAGAAGCCCACGAACCCTGCCGATCATCTCCGATTGCAGGCGCTGATGCAGGCTCTGAAAATTCTTGATGGCGCTTCTGAACATGGTGCGCTCTTTTGCAAGTGCATCCAGCGCCTCCTGCTGCAACGAAATGGTTGCCACAACAGCTGCGCAAAGGCTCATCGAAATGGCTGTAAAAAGCGGTGGTGAAACAAGCCTGAAGATTAGATCGCTGGCCGGTGCCAAGCCAAGGTCGTATGACATTAGGAACGCGGCAAAACCACGGGCCCAACCAATCACCAGGTAACAGCTAACCGAGTAGACGATGCCAGCGGTGGGAATCCAAGCAAACTTTATGAATTTAGCCACGATGAAGACAATGAGCGTGACCGCATAGGTAATTAGGGCAACTGGTATCCATTGATCAATGGTTCCGCCCACGCGCTGTGGGTCGTAGATCAGGTTGCTGGTGTACGAGGGGAACGCAAAAATGAGTACAACCCACCAGGAAAACGAGTAATTCGCACCAATACTCAGGTGACTGCCAACCGGCCTAAATATCTCCAGGTTGGCTTTGAGTTGCGCCAATAGAGACATTTTTAGTCTCCGGCAATGTTTCCTGTTGCCTTTAGGAAGGTGCGGGCAGCCTCAACTCGAGCGTTGCCATCGGCCGAGGTGGAGATGTTCAACGCCTCGAAGACTCGACTGACCATGCCCTCAACAGCACGGATGGTAGTGCCACGAAGTTCGGCAATCTGGCTGTTGCTAAGACCCTGCGATACCAGCGACAAAACACCAAGCTGCTTCTTAGATAGCGAGGCCAGCGGACGAGTGGAGTCGAGGTCGTGTCGATACTTGACGCTAGCACGGTCTCGCAGCACTGCGTCGAGTGCGTCGACTAGTTCTGCGGTGTTTACCAACTGAGACTTGCGAAGGTAGGCCGCATTGTTTGGAACAGCCTTGCGATCCTTGCCCACAAAACGCGGGTCAGGAACGTTGGTTAGAAACACGATGCCAACATCTGGCGAAGTGCGCTGCAGGTATTCGGCGAAGTCGAAGCCGTTTGGGCCAGGGCCCAGTTCAATGTCAACGACAACAGCATCTGGATCGGTTGATGCACAGGCGCGCTTGGCGTCGGCTACGTTGGCTGCGGTAGCTACCCGAAAATCCTTGGCTTCCAGCGTCTGTGCAATCAAATCGCGAAGTAGTGATTCGTTTTCAACTACCACGATATGGCGGTGATACATGAGACCTCCCCTTGGTCTTATGAATGTGAACCCGGTCCCCCCGGAATTCAAATCTCTTTTCAGTGCCAGCCGAAAAGTGATTACTTACATTCTGCGCGCAAAATGTGCGTGTTGACACCACAATATCAAGAAATGTGCGGTTGACCGAAGGTATTTTCCAAGTACTACCCGCACATGACGGAAAAAGGCGCTTTTGCGGGGAAATCCCGTTACTGCGGAAGCACCTTCAGCGTGGCAAGAGTTGGGTCAGCAACGAAGGCAATACGGGTTCCCGAGTCTCTGGCAGCAAAAAGCGCGTCCAACGCAGCCTTGGTGATTCGCTCGCCAGGAGACAAAACAGGCACTCCGGGTGGGTATGGGCAAATCATTTCGGCGCTAACACGACCAACTGCGTTGGCACTGTCTACAACTTCATAGCTGCTGAAGAAGGCCTCGCGCGGGGTAACCACAACCTCTGGCTCGATGCTGAACGAAGCAGCGGTTGCAATCTGGCGCGGTTCTCCCCGGTGACGGTTTACGCTCTCGATGATGCGGCTAATGAGGTCTTGAATGCGATCTGGGGTGTCCGCGAAGGTGATCATCGGAATGATCATGTCGCGGTTTGCCATCTCTACATCGATATTGGCGGCCAACAGGTCTGCCTCAACCTTGTTGCCGTCGGCACCAGTGGCTGGAAGCAGGATGACAAGCTTCAGAGGGTCGATGTACTCGCCGTCGATGACACCGATGCCGGCGGCACGCAGGTCTGCACGGCCCTTCTCAGTGGCAACGATGACTGGGTCCATCAGTTCTTTGCCATGGCGCTCTAGCAGCGCACGGGCGGCGTCGATGGAGGCCAGGATTCGACCCGACATCGAGGTGGTCTGGGTGCTGTCAAACATCTTGTTGAAGCGGGCAAGGTCTACATACTTACTGTTGACCAGCACAAATGATGCCTGCGAGTACGACGGCAATGTCTTGTGAGCGCTGGTAACCACGATGTCGGCGCCCTCAGAAAGCGGGTGTTGTGGCAGCTCTGGATGGAAGCCATAGTGTGCGGCCCAGGCGGCGTCTACCACCAGTGGAATGCCGTACTCATGGGTCACCTTGGCCAGGCGTGGAATGTTGCTCATGGTGCCTACGTAGGAAGGCTCACCAATCAGCACCGCCTTGGCGTCTGGGTGCTTAGCCAAAACCTCAGCCAGCTTGCTGCTTGGCAGGTACTCTGGGAGACCGGTCTCGGGATTGATCTCGGGGCGAACCCAGATTGGGGTAACTCCGGCGTAGACCAGACCAACCAATACACTCTTGTGCAGGGTGCGGCTAACAATAACTTTGTCGCCGGGGCCCGCAACGGCCATCACGGCGGCGTGGTTAGAACCGCTTGAACCGTTTACACCGAAGCGGCAGAGGTCTGCGCCCCAGAGCTTGGCGGCCAGCGCCTCGGCCTCCAGGATGAGGCTTGGCGAAATTCGGTGGGTGTGGTTTCCGGGGAGTACGGGGATGTCTCCGTCTACAACTGCTCCGGTTAGATCGGTGCGGCCCTTGTGTCCAGGAATCTGGAACGGACTGCGATCTGTCTCCATGTCTCTCAACCATCCGTCTAGCAGTGGTGCACTGCTGCGGAGACCCATTGGGTCCTTTGGATCAAGTAGTGTGGCTGCGCCGAAAGCGTGTTGGGACAATATCCCGCCCTTCCAATAAAAAGTAACGAAATCGGCCCGAATGCCGGGCCTAAAAAATACTAAAGGGACTGGGCCAAAAAGCCCAGCCCCCATAGATGAATAGTTTTAGAACTCTACCTTGGTGATCGAGGTGTCTAGAGGAACACCAGGACCGAAGGTGGTTGCAAGTGCAGCCTTCTGCATGTACTTGCCCTTGCTGGAAGCAGGCTTCAAACGCATAACCTCGTCTAGAGCTACTGCAAGGTTCTCTCCTAGCTGCTCCTTGGTGAACGATGCCTTACCGATGATGAAGTGCAGGTTAGCCTGCTTGTCAACGCGGAAGTCGATCTTTCCACCCTTGATGTCGGTAACTGCCTTAGCTACGTCTGGGGTTACGGTACCGGTCTTAGGGTTTGGCATTAGGTTACGTGGACCTAGAACCTTACCTAGACGACCAACCTTACCCATGAGCTCTGGAGTAGATACTGCAGAGTCGAAGTCGACCCAGCCAGCGGCTACCTTTTCGATAAGCTCGTCGCCGCCAACCTCGTCGGCGCCTGCAGCCTTAGCTGCATCTGCTGCCGCACCGGTAGCGAAAACGATGACTCGAGCGGTCTTACCAGTTCCGTTTGGCAGCGATACGGTGCCACGGATCATCTGGTCGGCCTTGCGAGGGTCAACACCCAACTTGATTGCAACCTCGATGGTCGAGTCGAACTTCTTCGAACCGGTCTCGCGAACGAGAGTTACGGCTTCGGCAGGAGTGTAGAACTTGCCTTCTTGAATCTTTGCTGCGGCTTCTTCATAAGCCTTGCTGCGCTTTGCCATGCTGCTATTCCTTCTTTATTAGGTCACAGTTGTGGTCTACGTACCAGCGGAGGTACTCCCACGACTATTTGGTTTTTGTTATTTGGTCGGGGCTTAAGCCTCGACGGTGATTCCCATGCTGCGAGCGGTGCCGGCGATGATCTTTGCGGCGCCTTCGATGTCGTTAGCGTTTAGGTCAGACATCTTCTGCTCGGCAATCTTGCGAACCTGCTCCTGAGTAAGCTTTGCAACCTTCACGGTGTGAGGAGTGCTCGAGCCCTTCTGAACGCCGGCTGCCTTCTTGATGAGTTCAGCTGCTGGTGGAGTCTTTAGAACGAAGGTGAACGAACGGTCTTCGTAGACGGTGATTTCTACTGGGACAACGTTGCCCTTCTGGTCTGCAGTTGCGTCGTTGTACGCCTTGCAGAACTCCATGATGTTTACACCGTGCTGACCAAGAGCTGGACCAATAGGAGGAGCTGGGTTAGCAGCGCCTGCATTGATCTGAAGCTTGATCATGCCGGTGATCTTTTTCTTCGGTGCCATTTTTGTTTTCCTTTAGTTGGGTGGAAATTTGTGGTTATGCCAGTGGACCAACCTGGTCGAAACCAAGTTCGACAGGGGTCTCGCGCTCGAACAGCGAAACCAGAACGGTAAGCTTGCCGCTCTCTGGCTTGATCTCGCTGATGGTGCCTGGTAGGCCGGCGAAAGAGCCGTCCTTGATCATGATGGATTCGCCAAGCTTGTAGTTTGTGGTGATTGGAACGTTGCGTCCCTTGCCCTTTACGGCCACGCCACCCTTGGTTGCTGCCTTAGCGGCGGCCTCTTCTGGAAGCTCGTAGGTGCTCTTCAGCATCTCGAAGGCCTCGGCTGGGCGCAGTGGGGTTGGGTTCTGCGAGTTACCGACGAAACCGGTTACTGCTGGGGTGTGACGAACTAGGTCCCACGAGTCTTCGGTCATGTCCATGCGAACCAGAACGTAACCAGGAATGCGAACCTTGGTAACCAGCTTGCGCTGACCGTTCTTGATTTCAACGGTCTCTTCCATTGGCACTTCGATCTGGTAGATCTCGTCGCCGCCGTCTAGGGTCTGCTTACGGGTTTCGATGTTCTGCTTTACGCGCTTCTCGTAACCGGCGTAAGAGTGAATAACAAACCACTTGCCAGGCTGAGCACGGAGCTCTTCCTTGAAGGCCTTGTAAGGGTCTTCGTGACCGCCCTCTTCAAGCATGTCTTCGGCTGCGGCTTCTACGGCCTGAGCCTCTTCGATGGCCTCTTCAAGTTCGAGGTCCTGCTCGAGCTCTGCGGCAGCATCAAGTGCGAGGTCGGCTAGGTCGGCGTCTGCGTCCGCAATAACTGCATCGGCTGCTGCGTCTTCAACCTGGGCCAATGCCTCGATTTCGTCGCGCTCTAGATCACTCACGTGTGTTTCCTATTCGTAGAAGCTTGCCCGGAGGCAAAAAGCGGTTAACCCGCGAAGGTAAAGGTGACTGCCTGAAGGAACAGCCAGTCGAGAAGCGAAATGATAACCATAACGATGGTTACGAACGCCAGCACTACACCGGTGTAGTTGACCAATTCTTTGTAGGTAGGGCGGGTTACCTTGCGGAGCTCGCCGACAACCTGGGTGAGGAACAAAACAATGCGCGCAAAGATGTTGGTCTTAGCAGCTTTATCTGCCTTGGCCTTCTCGACTACATCTTCAGATGGAGTCTCGTATACGTCTGACATTGTCATTCCTCGGTTTGTGTTACCTACTTGCAGGGCGGACAGGACTCGAACCTGCAACCGACGGTGTTGGAGACCGTTGCTCTACCAATTGAGCCACCGCCCTATGTGGGGTGTGTTGCCGACAACTTTTTGAGCCCTTGGAGAAGACACACTTCTAGATTGAATCTTTATAGTGTGAATTTGCCAGATTAGGCTCAGCAGGTTGTCAATTACCTTCTTTCAATACTACGCCCCGCTTGCTAAAAGTGCAAAGTGTTTTCGCTTTACTGCCAAGCCAAAAGCAGAGGCGTTAGGCTAGATGACATGCCTGATTTTCCTCGAATCTCCAAGCGAATTGCTGCAATTGCCGAATCGGCAACCCTCAAGGTAGACGCCAAGGCGAAGAGCCTGCAAGCAGCAGGCCGCCCAGTTATCTCCTACGCCGCCGGCGAGCCAGACTTTGCAACTCCTGCTCACATCGTTGAGGCCGCACTTGCCGCGGTGAAGGATCCAAAGAACCACCGCTACACCCAGGCGGTTGGCCTACCAGAGTTGCGCGAGGCGATTGCCCACAAGACCCTGATCGATTCGGGCACCCAGATTTCGGCGGCCCAGGTGGTTGTCACCAACGGCGGCAAGCAGGCCGTTTACCAGGCCTTCGCCACCATCGTTGATCCAGGCGACGAGGTTCTGATGCCTACCCCGTACTGGACCACCTACCCTGAGGCCATTCGCCTTGCCGGTGGTGTCCCTGTGGAGGTCTTCGCTGGCTCGGAGCAGAACTACCTGGTAACCGTAGACCAGCTCGAGGCGGCACGCACTCCAAAGAGCAAGGTTCTGCTTTTCGTTAGCCCAAGCAACCCAACCGGATCGGTTTACAGCCGCGAGCAGGTTGAGGCCATTGGTAAGTGGGCCTACGAGAACGGCCTCTGGGTTATCACCGATGAGATTTACCAGAACCTGGTTTACGACGGAATCAAGGCCTACAGCATCACCGAAGTTGTTCCAGAGCTTGCCGACCGCACCATCCTGGTAAACGGTGTGGCCAAGAGCTACGCGATGACCGGTTGGCGTTTGGGCTGGATGGCCGGCCCACTGGATGCCATGAAGGCTGCGGGCAACCTGCAGAGCCACCTTTCTTCCAACGTTTCAAACATCTCGCAGCGCGCTGCGCTTGCCGCGCTAACCGGCCCTCAGGACGAGGTTCTGGCAATGCGTGAGGCCTTCGACCGCCGTCGCAAGCTTGCGGTTGCAGAACTCAACAAGATTCCAGGCTGGGTAGCACCAATGCCTCAGGGTGCGTTCTATGTCTACTCCGATGTCTCGGGCCTACTCGGCCGCGAGTGGGGTGGCAAGCAGATCAACACCTCGTTGGAGCTTTGCGACTACATGCTTGATGCTGCCGAGGTTGCCCTGGTTCCGGGTGAGGCCTTTGGCCCATCGGGATTTGTGCGCCTGTCTTATGCACTAGGTGATGCTCAGTTGCTTGAGGGCATCCAGCGCCTGCAGAAGCTGTTTGCATAAAGCTTTCAAATAGAAAACCCCGCACCTAGTGCGGGGTTTTCTATTTGCTTAGAAGCCGATCAGGTTGGGTTCCGGTTGCAGCTCAATGCCGAACTTGTTGGCCACGCGAACCTGAATAAACTCTGCAAGCTGCAAAACCTCGGCTGCCGTTGCACCGCCGCGATTGGTGATTGCCAGGCTGTGCTTGGTGCTGACGCCCGCGTTTGAGCCAGGGATTCGGTAGCCCTTGGCGATGCCACTGTTTTCAATCAACCAGGCCGCGCTCAGTTTTACAGTGAGGCCTTCATCGGCTGGGTTCTCAAACTTGGGGGCATCAAACGGAAGTGTGCGAGCCATCCGATCCGAGACAACAGGGTTGATAAAGAAGCTGCCACAGCTGGCGGTGTCAGGGTCGGCTTGGTCTAGAACCATACCCTTGCTGGCGCGCAGCGAAAGCACAGCGGAGCGAACCTTGGAAAGCTCTACCTGAGTGCCCAAATCTACCGCGAGCGCCTTGGCCAACTGCGGGAAGATAATCGGCTGCGAAAGACCACCAAGATGCTCAAGCTTGAATTCGGCCCAGGTGATGATGCCCTGACGCTGGCCCTTGAAGATGCTCTGGCGGTAGCCAAAACCAAGATCCTGCGCCTCGATGATCTCAGTCTCACCCGTTAGGTAGTCCAAGAACTCAACGCGTTGCAAGCTGTTGGCAACCTCGCCGCCATATGCACCGATATTCTGCACTGGCGCTGCGCCAACACTGCCAGGGATGCCACTCAGGGCCTCTAGTCCGGCAAGCTTGGACTCCACGGTTGCGGCAACTAGGTCATCCCAGTTTTCGCCGGCCTGAACGCGCAAAATGTACTGATTGGTTTCGCCAACTCGGGTGGTTTCAACACCCTGGGTGGCCACCTTTAGAACCTGCAGGTTGGGCAATTCATCGGCGGCAACAATGTTGCTACCACCACCGATTACAAGCCATTCGTCAGCCTCAGCCCACATTTCGCGTGCCATTGACAGCACTTCATCGCGGGTGGTTGCCACCCAGAGGCGCTCGGGAACTCCACCCACACCAATGGTGGTGAGTTCACTGAGCGGCTGGGTGGTCATCGGTGAATCCGTTAGAAGCGAACTACGGCCTGGGCCTTGCCCAAAACCGCGGTGTCGTTGAAAACTGCCGAGAGGTCTACGCGCACGGTGCGCGCCTCAGCATCGATGACGCCAATCTTGCCGGTGACAACCAGAACTGCACCATCGGTTGGGTGAACCACTACCGGTTTGGTGAAGCGCACCTGGTAGTCGGCAATTCGGCCGGCGTCGCCAACCCAGTTGACAGCTACCTGAACGGCAGCACCCATGGTTAGCATTCCGTGGGCAAGCACACCAGGTAGGCCAACAGATGCGGCCACGTCATCGCGGTAGTGAATTGAGTTGAAGTCGCCGCTGGCACCGGCGTAACGAACCAGCGAATCGCGGGTTAGCAAAAACTCCAGCTTGCCAACCTCATCGCCTACAACTAGATCTTCAAACTTGATGGTCATTACTCGTCACCTCTAACTACCAGCGTGCTGATTGCGGTGCAGACCAACTCTTTGTGGGCGTCGTAAATCTTGGTTTCAAAAGTCACCATGCTGTGTGCGCCCAAGGTCTTGACGCTGGCTACCTCCAACTGCGAGGTCAGCTCGTCGCCAGCCACAATAGGGCGGGCATGGATGAAGCGCTGATCGCCGTGTACAACGCGACTGAAATCGATGTCGGCCTCTGGGTCTGCCAGCACGGTTGCCAGCGAGCGCTCCTGAATAACCACGGCGAAGGTTGGCGGGGCCACCACATCGGTGTAGCCAGCAGCCTGGGCCGCAAACACATCGAAGTTGGTTGGACTGTTGGACTTTACCGCGTGGGCGAATTCGCGCACCTTTTCACGGCCAACCAAGTAGGGGGCCGTCTCGGGGTATTTCTTGCCCTGAACGTTTACGTTTACCACCCCTCTAGTTTGGACTATTTTCAACAGATAGGTGACCCCATTCCGGTTGGGTGTTTTGACTCTGGCTCACTTTAGGTATGACTTTTACCAATACGAAAATCCATGGATTACTTCTACCGGCGGCAGTTCTCGCTGGGCTACTACTTTTGGGCGGCACTCCAGCCATTGCAGCTAGCTCGCTCCAGCCCCAAACCGGCAAAGCCGGGGTTCACTATGCCGACCAATCTGCTTGCAACAGTGCCAAGCCCGGCCATGTGCGCTGCCTTGCCATTAGACGCAACGCATTCGTTGGAGGGGTTCGCCAGCACGCCCTAACTCCACTAACGGGAACCGCTTATGGAGCCAACGCATTGCGCCACGCCTATGGAATCACTGCAGTGGGTGCGCGCTACAAGGTGATTGCCATTGTGGATGCCATGCATTCGGCCAGCGCCTTTGACGACCTCAGTGCCTACCGCAAGATGTATGCACTTCCGGCCTTGGCAAACTGCGGCATCGATGGCCAGCCGCTCGATGCCTTGCCGTCGGGCAAAGACTCCTGCTTTGTGCAGCTAGATCAGGACGGCTATGTAGACCAATCCACCCAAACCAGCGATGTGGGTTGGGCTCAGGAGATTGCCCTGGACATCGAGATGGCCTCGGCGGTTTGCCCGCACTGCAGCATCCTGTTGGTTGAGGCAAAGAGCACCGGATTCAAGGACTTGGCAAAGGCCGTTGCCACGGCAGCCGGCTTCAGCGGAGTAACAGCCATTAGCAACTCTTACGGAGGCGACGACGTGGATGAGGCCAAGCAACCTGCCTACGCTGATGCGGCGGCGGCAGGAATCGCGGTTGTGGCATCCAGCGGAGACAGCGGCTACGGAGTTAGCGCACCAGCCAGCTTCTCCAGTGTGATTGGCGTTGGCGGCACCAGCCTAAACACCGATGGCACATACCGCTGGTCCAATGAAAGCGCCTGGGCCAAAGGCGGTTCGGGATGCAGTTCCATCAATCCCCCAGCTGCTTGGCAAGATCCGGCCGTTACCGGTTGCCAAGGTAAATCGGTTGTGGACGTTGCCGCGGTGGCAGATCCAGCAACCGGCGTGGCCGTGGCCTTCGAAGGTCAGTGGTACACGTTTGGAGGAACCAGTGCCGCGGCACCGATTATTGCCAGCCTGTTTGGAATGAAGGCCAACTTTGGCGAATCTGCCGGTGCCTACCTAACGCAGAACCAGAGCCTGCTGCACGATGTGAGCTCTGGCAGCAATGGGCGTTGCCTAATCAGTATTTTTTGTAACTCAGGTGTTGGCTACGACGGCCCGACCGGCTGGGGCACGCCCAATGGGGCTGGCGCCTTCTAAAAAACTTGACACTTTCAGATTTTGTGGGTGATTTAGAAATGCAAAAACCCCGGACCAAAGTCCGGGGTTTTTCTACGCCTTGGCGCTCGCGTAGCTAGGGCGGGACTTGAACCCGCGACCCCACGATTATGAGTCGTGTGCTCTAACCAACTGAGCTACCCAGCCATGGAGCCCCGAGCCAGGATTGAACTGGCGACCCCTTCCTTACCATGGAAGTGCTCTACCACTGAGCTATCGGGGCGATTTTGCTAAATCTGACTTGCGTTTTACCGCAGTCCAAAAAGGCAACCTGTAGAGATTATCACTTCTGAGCGGTCGCTGGCAAATGCCAAACAGCAAAAGCCAGTTTTTCGGCAGAAATCTTCACTTTTTTCTTGCCAAACTTGGCATTTGCGTGCCCGTAAACCAACTTTGCGTGCTCAAGACCGGGCACGGCATCCACCGGCAACTCCAGTTTGTCCGCCGATCCACGGGTGGCAAGAACCAGCATGGTTTGCTTCGCATTCTGACGAACGAAGATGAGCGTCTCATCATCGGCGTGAACAAAACGAAGCGAACCACTCACCAACGCAGGGTACTTTTTGCGAAGCGCCGCCAACTCGGAGTAAACCCCAATCATCGATGGATCGCTTGGACGCTCGTTGTTCCAAGGAATTGGGGTGCGCGACTTCTCGCCAATATCGCCATCGAGCCCAAACTCATCGCCGGCCCAAATAACCGGAATGCCAGGGAAGGTGAACTGCATTCCCGCCGCCACCTTCTGGGCGCCCTTGAGCGTGAAGCTCTTGAATCGAGGAGTGTCGTGAGTGTTAAGCGCGTTCATGGTGTTCAGACGCACATGCCATGGGAAGGCCGCTGCAAAACGAATCTGGGTTGCTAGGAAGTCGTTTGCCCCCTGGCGGTTTCCCACGTATCCGATGTTTTGCAGGTCAATCGGTGCAGCCTCCGGTCTGAACATCCAGCGCCAAAGCGGACGCGTGAAGTTTGCATAGGTCATTGCGCCCTGCCAGCCGTCACCCTGTACCTCATAGGCTGCGTCACCGGTGTACTCGCCAATCATCAGCGAATCTGGATTGACACCAACCATGGTCTTGCGCACAGTCTTGGCAACATCGAGGTACATGTCTTCATCGCGAATTCGGCCGGTCATGTTGGCCACATCGATGCGCCAGCCATCAAAGCCGTAGGGCGCCTTCAGCCACTTTGCCACCACCGATGAGTTGCCTTCGATGAATCTCTTGCGCAGTTCGGCAGACTTCCAGTTGAACTTTGGCAGGCTGCGGTGGCCAAACCAGCAGTCATAGTTGGTGTTGCCATCGCGGAAGTAATAGAAGTCGCTCTCAGGTGCCTCTGGCTTGCCATAGGCCGCCAAGAACCATTCGTGGCCATCACCGGAGTGGTTTGAGGTGAGGTCGCCCATCACCCGCAGCCCGTTCTTGTGCGAGGCCGCGATTAATTCACTGAGCGCCTTGTTACCGCCCAGCAGCGGATCCACCTTGGCGAACGAAGATGCGTCATAGCGGTGGTTGGAACGGCCAGGGAAAATCGGTGTCAGGTAAAGCAGGTTTGCACCCACCTTCTTGATGTGGTCGAGGTGTTCGATTACACCCCAGAGGTCTCCGCCAAAGAACTGCGAAGAAACTCCAGGACCCTGACCGATAACCTCGTCACCCCAAGCTGCCGGCTGCGCCCAATCCGGCGTCTTGTGCGCATCGGCCTTGGCCGAGCGAGCAAAACGATCTGGGAACACCTGGTACATCACGGTGCTTGGCCCCCAAGCCGGCGCACTCGAGAACGTATTGATGCGGAAATCGTTGATATCAGGCTGGTCTAGATCGAACAGGCCAACCGCGTTATAAAAGTACTGACGGCCACCATCCATGGTGATGATGAAGCGGTAGTTCATCTTTGGGTTGTGCATTGTGATTTGGGCCTCGTACCAGGTCCAGTCACCAACCCGCTTGATCACCTTGGCAGGAGGAGTTGGGAAGGCCTCACCGCTCTCGCTGTAACGCACCTGAACCGAGGCGACCTTACCGAGTGCGGCATGCAACTGCACCCGAATCTTGACCTCCTCAAGCAACTTGGGCTGCTGGTTTGGCACATACAGCTCCGACCCATCGTGGTGTGGGTAAAGGGCCAGCGGCAACTTCCTTAGCGAGGACATGTCACTCCTTGATTGGCGGACAACTTCTCTTCATCCTAGAAGCGTTGAGTAAAAGTGATGTTTCAGGCGTGAAAACCACCTAAATTTGTTTCATGCCTATTTCGCCGATTATCAGCCCTGCACGCCCTGACGCCGAATGGTGGCGCACCGCCGTCATCTATCAGATCTACCCACGTTCGTTTGCAGACAGCGACGGCGACGGCATCGGTGACCTAGCGGGAATCACCTCGCGCCTTGACTCACTAGCCAGCCTGGGCATCGACGCCATCTGGTTCAGCCCGTTCTTCAAGAGCCCTCAGAAGGATGCCGGCTACGACATCAGCGACTACCGCCAGATTGACCCACTGTTTGGCAGCAACGAAGACTTCTACGCACTGATTGAGCGCGCCCACCAGCTTGGCATTCGCCTGATTGTGGACATCGTGCCAAACCACACCAGCGACCAGCACGAGTGGTTCCAGAAGGCCTTGGCAGCAGAGCCTGGCTCGCCAGAGCGCGCCTACTACCACTTCCGCGATGGCAAGGGTCCAAACGGCGACCTACCTCCAAACAACTGGATCTCCATCTTTGGTGGTTCGGCTTGGAGCCGCGTCACCAACGCCGACGGCACCCCTGGCCAGTTCTACCTTCACCTCTTCGACTCCAGCCAGCCAGACCTCAACTGGGAGAACCCAGCCGTTGCCGAGGAGTTTGACGACATCCTGCGTTTCTGGATGGACAAGGGCGTGGATGGTTTCCGCGTGGACGTTGCCCACGGAATGGTGAAGCGCCACGGCCTGCCGGACGCCGACAACATCGGTGCCGACGGCAAGGAAGTTCACATCAGCACCATGACTCCGGAAGAGGCAGAGCGCCGCGTTCCGTTCTGGGGTCAGCCGGGAGTGCACGATTTCATCCGCCGTTTCCGCCGCGTCTGTGACGAGTACCAGGACCGCGCCATGTGCGCCGAGGCATCGGTTAGCCCGCTTAGCCGCCTGACCGCGTGGGTTCGCCCAGACGAGTACCACCAGTCGTTCAACTTCGACTATATGCACTCGCCATTTGAGCCAGTTGCCCTCAAGAAGATCGTCACCGATTCGATCGTTGAGTACGGCAAGGTTGGCGCCTCCAGCACCTGGGTTCTCAGCAACCACGATGGCGTGCGTCACGCCACCCGCTTCGGTTACAAGCACGAAGACCTGCCAGCCCCGGGCGACGGCATTGGCCCGAACGACCCGAAGGGCGATGAGGCCTTGGGCCTTCGTCGCGCTCGCGCGGCCACTGCATTCATGCTTGGCCTACCTGGTTCGTCCTACCTGTTCCAGGGTGAGGAACTTGGCCTTCCAGACGCCATCGACCTTCCAGGCGAGGTTCGTCAGGACCCAACCTATGGCCGCACCCAGGGCAAGCGCGTTGGCCGCGATGGTTGCCGTGTTCCTCTTCCATGGGAGGGTGGCGCAAACGATGCCAACGGCTTCAGCCCAAACGGAGCCAGCTGGTTGCCACAGCCAAGCGCGTTCAAGGTTCTTGCTCGCGACAAGCAGGAGGGCGTTGTTGGCTCAACCCTCGAGCTCTACAAGCGAATCATCAAGGAGCGCAAGCTTTACGGCATGGGCTCTGGCGAGATGCGCTGGGCCGAGGAGTACCAGGACAAGAACACCCTGGCCTACCTCAACAACGGCGTTTTGGTTTTGACCAACTTTGGCCCTGAGAGCGTTGTGCTGCCAGCCGGAGATATTTTGGTTACCACCCAGCACGACCTCCGACTAGAGGGCGAATTGGAGCACGACCAGACCGTTTGGATCAAGCTCTAATGAGTGCCAACGTGCTGAACATCGCCAGCGCACCTAAGCATCTGGCGACCAGCTCGAAGGAATGGTGGCGTTCCGCTGTCATCTACCAGATTTACCCGCGCTCGTTCGCCGACGCGAATGGTGATGGCATCGGCGATCTGCCTGGCATCACCTCCCGCCTGCACTCGATTGCGAGGCTTGGTGTTGACGCAGTTTGGCTCAGCCCGTTCTACTCCTCGCCGCAGAAGGATGCCGGCTACGACGTCTCCGATTACTGCGCCGTGGATCCGCTCTTCGGCACCATCGATGACTTCAAGAAGTTGCTGACAGAGGCCCACCGCCTCAGCCTTCGCGTGCTGATCGACCTGGTGCCAAACCACACCAGCAGCGCGCACGTCTGGTTCCAGCAGGCGCTAGCCGCCGCACCCGGATCTGCAGAGCGCGACTTCTATCACTTCAAGCCAGGCACCGGAGCCAATGGCGAGCTTCCTCCAAACAACTGGCTGAGCCTCTTTGGCGGGCCAGCTTGGACTCGCACCACCAACGCTGATGGCAGCGCCGGTGACTGGTACCTGCACCTCTTCGACTCCAGCCAGCCAGACCTCAACTGGGCCAACCCAGCAGTGCAACAGGAGTTTGAAAACATCCTGCGCTTCTGGCTAGACCTGGGCGTTGATGGCTTCCGCGTAGACCAGCCGCACGCCATGGCAAAGGCAGCCGGCCTGCCGAACCACCCCGACATCGAGCGCGCGGGAGCGGGCTTCATCGAGGGCGAGGCTTCTCCACCGATGTGGTTCCAGGAAGAGGTTCACCCAATCTTCCGCAAGTGGCGCCAGATTCTGGATTCCTACGATGGCGATCGAGCCATGTGTGGCGAGGCCTATGTGCTGCCGCTTTCGTTCATGGCCCTCTGGGTTCGTCCAGACGAGTTCCACCAGACCTTCAACTTCCGTTTCTTGAACAGCAATTGGAACGCCAAAAACATCTTCGAAACCGTCAACGAAAGCTTCACCGCCTTCGATTCGGTGGGAGCCCCTAGCACCTGGGTTCTCAACAACCATGATGTTGTGCGCAGTGCCAGCCGATTTGGTGGGCTAACCATCAAGGCCACCGACAGCGATGGCATTGGACCAAATGACCCGCAGCCAGACCGCCAGCTTGGGCTCGAGCGTGCCCGCGCGGCAGCCCTGTTTATGCTTGGCCTACCGGGTTCGGCTTACCTCTACCAGGGTGAGGAGCTGGGCCTGCCCGAGCACACCACCCTTGCCCCAGAGTTCCGCCAGGACCCAACCTATGCCCGCACCCAGGGCAAGCGCGTTGGCCGCGATGGCTGCCGCGTTACCCTGCCATGGGAGGCCAGAGTTGGCGCTGCCAATGGCTTCAACACCACTGGCAAGTCTTGGTTGCCGCAGCCTGAGATCTACGCCGAGTACGCTCGCAACCTGCAAGAAGGTCAAGCCAACTCGACTCTTTCGCTCTACGAATCCGCGCTTGCCATGCGCAAGCAACTTGGTCTTGGCGAGGGCTCGTTTGAGTGGGTTTCCGACTTGGCCACCGATCAGGTTTTGGGCTACCAGAACAACCAGATTCTTGTCATTCACAACTTTGGCGACACCGCCGCCCGGCTTCCTGCGGGCGAAGTTGTTTTGCAGAGCTCTGCCAACGCCACTCAGGATGGCAGCCTGTCACCTAACCAAACAGTTTGGCTCCAGATTTGATGAAACCTCGCCTCCGGCTTGCGGTGGCATTTGTTCTACTGGTTGCTTTGCTCTGGATAACGGGCGCAGCCCACACCACGGGCAACAGTGTCAGCAATCAGGGGTCCAATTCCGGCTCAAACGGTCAGTCCACGCTTCCTCACATCGATGAGGGGCAAATAGACTGGAGCAAGACCGAAAGCGGCAACTGTTTGGTGGCCAAGGACAACTTTGGCTTCACCGCCTGTGCTCGCGGCGATGGCAACGGCTTCTGGAATGTTGCTTTCATTGGTGACTCGCACATGCGCCAGTATTTCTCGGACCTGGATTTCTTGGCCCGCAAGTACCACTGGCGAGTTACCTACATCTCTAAGAGCGCTTGCCCCGTGGGAGCGCAGGCCATGCTGCCAAAGCACCTCTCAGCCTCCTGCCGAGACTGGAACGGCCACCTGGAAAAGTACCTAGCCGAGCACACTCCGTTCAACCTGATTTTCAACTCCAACTCGGCCTTTGTAAGCCACGCCAGCAGCGATGTAGCAGCGGCCTATCGAACCCTGGTGAAGAGCCAGTTGCAGCGCGGTACCGCCTGGTTTGCCATCTGGGACAACCCAAAACCACGCCTGGACTTCTTAGATTGCATCGCAACAAAGGGAAAGCTCGCCCGCCTACGGTGCTCGCTCCCCTATGAGCAATCGATGCGCCCACTTGATGTTTTGCCGGCCGCAATTGAGAACTTCAAGAATGTGACCACGCTTGACCTGCGGTCGGTTTTCTGCCCTGATGACCTGTGCTCACCCATCATCAATGGCATCACTGTTTATCGCGATAAGAGCCACATTTCCAACGCCTTCTCGCAGACTCTGGTTGGCTATCTGGACGCTGCCATTCCAAACAGATTCCGCAAGGATCCCCACTACCCCATCCTCAGATTGGGCCATTAAAACCTAGTTATTTCATAGGAAAAAGTTTGGGTATAAAGTCATAACTACACGCAGGAAACCATTCAGGCGTTTAGTATTTATCGACCAAAAAGCAGCAGGTGCAGCGCAATGAAGCGTCCAAATATTCTGTTCATCATGTGCGATGACCACACCACCCAGGCCATCAGCGCCTACGGCAGTTTCATCAACCAGACTCCCAACATCGACCGCATCGCGGCCATGGGCGCCAAGCTAAACAATGCCTTCTGCACCAACAGCATCTGCGCCCCAAGCCGTGCCGCAATCCTCACCGGCACCTACAACCACGTCAATCACGTGCGCACCATCTGGGAAGACCTAGACAACACCATGCCAACCTTCGTTGGTGACTTGCACGATTCTGGCTACAAGACAGCCATCTTTGGAAAGTGGCACCTTGGGCATGGCCCAAACCACAACCCAACCAACTTCGATCGCTGGGAGATTCTCCCTGGTCAGGGCGACTACATTGACCCGGTTTTCATCACCCCCGATGGCGAGGTTACCCACAAGGGTTACGTGACCACCATCACCACGGATTTGGCGCTGAACTGGCTGGATGAGGTTGGCCAGGATGATCCGTTCTGCCTACTGGTTCACCACAAGGCACCCCACCAGCCTTGGATCCCAGACGAGAAGCACAAGCACCTCTTCGAGGACATGCCAGTTCCAGAGCCGGCCTCCCTGCACGAGGACCTGAGCCCACGCCCCGAGGGTGTGAAAAACGCCAAAATGAACATTTACAGGCACATGCCTAAGGCTGTTATCAAGATGAAGACCGGCGATGTTGCTCCGGTTATGCCCCAGAAGGAAGGCCAAAGTTGGGGCTACCAGCTCTACATCAAGGACTACCTGCGCTGTGTTGCATCCATCGATGAGAACACCGGCCGCATCCTGGATTACCTCGAGGAAAAGGGCCTGTCCGAAGACACCCTCATCATCTACACCTCGGACCAGGGCTTCTTCTTGGGCGAGCACAGCTGGTTTGACAAGCGCTACATGTATGACGAGGCAATCCGCATGCCACTGCTGATGGCATACCCGCGTGGTATCGAGGCGGGCACCGAGATCAACGACATCGTGACCAACGTGGACTTTGCCAAGACCTTCTGCGACTTTGCCGGCGTGAAGCCGCACGAAGGTGCACAGGGCCGCAGCTTCAAGAATCTTCTGGAAAATAAGCTGGTGGCCGACTGGCCAAAGTCGATGTACTACCGCTACTGGGAGCACGACGACATCATTCACGCCGCCTGTGCCCACTATGGAGTGCGAACCCACGACTACAAGCTGATCTGTTACTACAGCGATGGCATGGGCATCGAGGTTACCGGCGACGCAAACTACCCAATCGAGTGGGAAATGTTTGACCTTAAAAAGGACCCAATGGAGATGAACAGCGTCTACCACGACCCCGAGTACAAGGATGTGCGCGAGAACCTGATGGCTGAGCTAAACCGAATCCAGCTTGAAGTGGGCGACAAGCCCTACTACCCAGGCGCCAAGGCCGAAGGCGTAGTCATCAAGGGCATCGAAGCAGGCTTGCGCCAGCGAATGAAGGACTTCCTCTAAAACCTAGCGGCGCGAATACTCTTCATCGGTGACGTGCTCTAGCCAGGTGGTGCTGGTAGCAGGGTCATCCGACATATCCAACATTGCGTAGTGCTCCATGAAATCGGTTGGCGTAGCACCGTGCCAGTGTTCCTCACCTGGCGGGGTGTAGACGGTTTGGCCAGGGTGCACCTCAAGAACTTCGCCGCCGCGGGACTGCATCAGGGCAACGCCACTAACAACGTGCAGGGTCTGCCCATTGGCGTGCGAGTGCCAAGCGGTGCGGGCGCAAGGAGCGAATCGCACCAGGGCAACCACCATGTGCTGACCATCCTGCTGTGGTGCTGCGATGGACTCACGCCAAACGTCGCCGGTGAAGTTCTCGGCTGGACCCTTGCTGGTTGGTGCCTTGCTTACGATGTGCATGTTGCTGCCTTTTCCTCAAAGAGTTGGAATTAAATGGAAGCCAAGATTCGTGAAATCACCGATTGGTAGACCGGGCGCTTGATCTGGATTCCAGCGATGGAGTGAGTGGCGATTTCCACCGGCTGAGCCGTGTGACCAAGAGGTGCAGTTAGCACCAGACGACGGTCGTTATCGGTGATGCGGATGAAAAGCTTTGTCGAGGCTTGAGCAACACTGCGGTGAGCCACGGTTACAGGGGAACCGTCGTGATAGCCGGCAAGCATCACCGAGTTGGAGCCCACGGATTTAGCCCAATCGGACCAATCTGAAACACCCAACTGGGCCAGCACATGGTCGCACTCGAAGATGCGCTCGGACTGGTGCAAAGCTTCGCCCACTTCGATGGAAATCTCTATGGTCTTACCCGCTAAGTCTGCGGATGTGATGCCCGCATCCTCCACGAAGTACGTGGTGGTCCAGCTAGCAAGAGTGCCTTCCGGCAAAAGTTCACGGGCCGAAAGATCCGCTTCTTGCGCGGAACCAGCCAATGCGTACTTGGCCGGAAGTGTGATCAGTGCTGCCTCGATTGCTGCAGCGTAGCCAAGGTCAGGTTCGATGAAAACTTTCAACTGCTCGCTCATGCGTACATCAATCCAGGAAGTTGTTGAATCATTGCCAGGGCAAAAGCGGAGTCATCTTCGATTCGGGAGATTGGGTATCGAGCCGGCTTGCCGCCAGCAACAATGTTGATGATCTCTTCCCACTCGGCTCCGTAAGCCGATAGTTGGTTGTTGTACTCGCGAACCTCACCATTAGCGGTCACCCGCACCTTGGCCGATCCAGCTAAAACATAGGACGGCTGGAAATCAATCTCGAAGCTAGCCGAGGTGCCCACCGCGCGGAAGGTCCAACCCGGCGCCCACTTGCCGCCCATCTGGGCGATAAACCTAAAGGTTGCGTCACCGATTAGGCCCTGAAGCAGGTAGCCAAAACCGGTCATCGGATGAACAAAATCTAACTTCGGGGCGGCCTGGTTGAAGTCGCGAATCAGAGGAATATCGTGCATCGCCAAACCAAGGATTCCGTTGGTTACCTTGACAACAGGGTCTGGCGCCGGACGGGGTCCGCCACCCACTGGAGCGTTGGTCTCGCTAGGCAAAAGCAACTGAGTGGCTAGATCCACAAACTCATTGTTGGTTGATAAATAGCTGACAACCTCAAACGAATCAGCAGTCTGCGAAAGCGAGTTCCAGTAAGCCAAAGCCTCAAGATACGCGGTGTCAAAGGCGTGCATGGCACCAACCACAATTGCGGTACCCGACTTCTCGGCAGCCTCGCGAATCTGGGCCAGTTCTTGCTCGCTGGTAGCCAAAGGCTTCTCGGCCAAGACCAGCTTTTTGCCGGCCTCGCAGGCCTTGATTACCTGACGGGCGTGGTGCTGGTTTGGGCTGCCAACCACAACAATGTGCACATCGGGGTCATTGATTAGATCGTCTTCACTGGTGGTCCACTTTGCCCCGTGCTGGTCACCCAGCTTCTGGGCCAGGCCCGCATCGATGTCCATGATGTGGCTAACCGAGAGCTGTTGCGGGTATCGCCTGACCGCCGGGATGTGAATGGACTGAGCAACCGGCCCAGCCGCCAAGAAACCGATTCCGTATTTCTGCATTTTGTCCCTAGTCGGCGACCAACTGAGTGCGAGCCCGGCTTGAGATTCGCCATTCGATGACAAAGGTGCTGAGGGCGATGGAGATAGCAAGTGATGTGGTGAGGATGAAGAATGGGCGTTCGGTAAGCACCGAATAGGCCATCCAAAGCGACGAACCAAGCAGGTTCATAAGTAGCGAACCCAGCGAGACCGCGGTGGCGGTTTCTAGGTTGCGGTTTTTCCAACTGACGATCAGTTGCGGCAGGCGGGCAAAGGTGAGCATGACCAGGAGCGACCGCACCACGATGTCTGGCGAGAAATGCACAAAGGAAATGGTGGCTGCCGAGATGGCCGCCATGATGGCGTAGCTGGAAATGCGGTTTCCGCGGATGGAAACGATCACCAGCGCACCGGTGGTGTAGGTGAGGACGTTGCTGATAATCAGTGCCGGACTGCCCAGGATTACACCGTAGGTGAACCAAGCCGAGAAGGTCACACACAGCAACAGGTAGGGCAATAATGACACGCCATCGGAGTGACCGAGCTTGCGGATTCTGAACACCTGAGGCAGGGCCACAACAGTGCTGAGAGATCCGCCGGCCAGGCCGAAGCCTTCTCCGATGGCGTGCATCAATGCTGGATTCATAATTAGCTGAGGGTGGCTACCATTGGGTCCCAGTCAGCTGGGAGTGGCTTGATTTCAGGAAGAGTGGACTTGACGTCAACCCAACCCTTGCTCTCCAGAGCCTCGTTGATGCTCAACATGATGTCGAGTACGTGGAAGGCAATCTCGCCAGGGATGCGAACTGGACGCTGCTCGCGAATGGCCTGAGCCATTTCGAGAACACCGGTGCCGCGGCCGTAGGTGGTTCCGGTTAGTGGAATCTCAGTGACATCGATCATGCCCTTGAGCATCTTGTTCTGACCGTTGAACATGTTTGGGTCTGGCAGCGAGATGGTGCCCTCGGTGCCGTTTACCTCAACGAAGCCCATGCGAACCATTCCCGACTGGAAGCTGAAGGTGCACTGAGCACTGGCGCCCGATTCGAACTCCAGAAGCGCGCTCACGTGGGTAGGAACCTCAACCGGGAACTCGGTGCCAGCCTTTGGACCCTGTCCAATAACACGAGTCTCCTTGGACTTAGAGCCCGAACCCGTAACTCGAGCCACGGCGCCGAAGATGGAAACCAAAGTGCTTAGGTAGTAAGGACCCATGTCCATAAGCGGACCGCCACCCTTAGCAAACAGGAACTCAGGGCTTGGGTGCCAAAGCTCTGGTCCAGGCGCCTGGAACATGGTGATTGCGGTTAGTGGCTTGCCGATCTTGCCGTCTGCAATGGCACGCAGACCAGTCTGGATTCCGCCACCGAGGATAGTATCTGGAGCCACGCAAACAAGTACACCGGCAGCCTTAGCTGCATCGATGACCTGCTGGCCCTCTTCGCGAGTAACAGCGTAAGGCTTCTCGCTCCATACGTGCTTGCCAGCGGCGATGCACTTGAGGTCTACCTCGGCGTGAGCCGCAGGAATGGTCAGGTTCACCACGATCTCAACGTCGTCGTTAGCCAGAAGCTCGTCTACGGTTCCGCTGCCGGCAACGCCGTACTTGGTGGCCTGAGCTGCTGCACGGCCTAGGTCAATGTCGGCGATGAAGTGAACCTTCACATCGGGGAACTTGGTGAGGTTGGTTAGGTACTGGTCACTGATGACACCAGCACCGATGAAACCAACGCCAACTGGGCCCTTACGGCCGTCTGAAATTACCTTGCTCATACTCGCACCTCGTTAATGTAGGCAAGGCTCTGCGCGATGCCGGCGAAAAGGTCGCCACCCTTGTACATATCGAATTCAACAACTGGAAGTGCGTGTGGTGCAGCCTCCAAGATTGCCTTGATTGGGATCTCACCGGTTCCGGCAGGAACCTGGTTCTCGCGGTTGCCGTCTTTGGTGCCGTCCTTGATGTGGAGGGCAACAATGCGGCTTCCGTGCTTCTTTAGGTAGTCAGGTGCGCTCACGCCACCCACCTCACACCAGTAGGCGTCAAGTTCAATGACAACCTCTGGGTTTAGCTTGCCGATGAAGTAGTCGAAGGCAATCTGACCGTCAACCTGTTCGGCCAGCTCCCAGTAGTGGTTGTGGTACGCGATGGTAATGCCGTAGTCGCGAGCCTCAACTGCGAAGCGGTTAAGCTCTGCAGCGAAGTAGTCGATTCGAGCCACATCTTTCCAGTCTTCTGGAACGGTGTATGGATCGATAAGAGTCTTGATGCCCAGACGCTTGGCGGCTTCCAGGATTGGCTTGGCATCTTCACCGATGAAGTGCGCGTGTCCGGTCGGAGCCACCAGTCCAGTTGCCTTTAGGGCTGTCTCGTACTCGTCGGCACGCTCTACAAAGCCGTATGGCTCAACCTGGGTGAAGCCCAACTGGGCCACCTTTTCTAGGGTGCCGGCAAGGTCTGCCGCAACCTCTTCGCGCAGCGTGTAAAGCTGCACCGAAGGCTTTTGAATCGACATAGAGATGTCTTCCTTTCGAGGGGGATTTCCATTTCTAAACGTACACTAAAACCATTCAGGTAATCTGTTTTGGCGGTAACGTTTTGATAACCACCACCCAACAAATAGTGATGGAACACAAAAAGCCGAAGACCAGACTCGAAGGAATCCGGCTTCGGCTTTCTGCCCTTATCTAGCTAGCTGGCCTGTGCAGCAAGCAGCGCACGACGCTGTTCGCGGCGCTCCGACTGCAACTTAGGGTGAGGCACCGGAGAGGCCATCATGAGCTTCTTGGAGTAAGGGTGCTGAGGGTTTGCAGTGACCTGGTCACCCGAACCCCACTCAACGATTTCTCCACCGAACATCACGGCTACACGGTGCGAGACGTGACGAACCACACCGAGGTCGTGGCTGATGAAGAGGTAGGCCACGTTGGTGCGTTCCTGAATCTCGAGGAAGAGATCGAGCACGCGCGCCGAAGTGGAAAGGTCGAGGGCCGATACCGGTTCATCGGCAACAATCAACTTTGGGTTGAGTGCAAGTGCACGTGCAATGGCGATACGCTGACGCTGGCCACCCGAGAACTCGCGAGCGCGACGCTCGTTGGCGTCCTGCGGAAGGTTTACTGCGTCAAGCAGATCCTTCACGCGCTGGCTGGCCTCGGCAGCAGAAACACCCTGGGCACGAAGTGGCTCGGAGAGAATCTGGTCGATGGTCATCGATGGATTCAGCGAGGTGAATGGGTCCTGGAACACAACCTGCATGTCTTTGGCGATGTCCTTGCGCTGAGCGCGGTTTGCGTGAGCAATGTCCTTGCCCTCAAACAGGATCTCGCCACCGGTAACCGGAGCCAGGCCAAGAATTGCACGACCAAGAGTGGTCTTGCCACAACCCGACTCGCCTACCAGACCAACGGTCTCGCCAGGGCGGATGTCGATGGAGACACCCTTCAGGGCCTTGAAGCCCTCCTTGCCCAGCTTCTTACCGTGGTAGGTAACTTCGAGGTTCTTTACATCAAGAAGAGTGGACATTATGCGCCTACCTTTTCTACGTAAGGCTTACGGGCCGGTCCGTTTTCATCCATGATGGCTCCCAGCAGCTCCTTGGTGTAGATGTGCTGCGGGTTGTCAAAGATGTCCAGGATTGCACCCGACTCGATGATGCGGCCGTACTGCATAACTGCAACGCGGTCACAGAGGTCGGCAACCACACCAAAGTTGTGAGTCACCAAAAGGATGGCCACACCGGTCTTCTTCTGAAGGTCGCGGAGGACATCCAAAATTTCGGCCTGGATGGTCACGTCAAGAGCAGTGGTTGGCTCGTCGGCGATGATGAGGTCTGGCTTGCAGGACAGCGCCTTTGCGATTAGTACGCGCTGGGCCTGACCACCCGAGATTTCGTGTGGGTAAGAGCGGAAGGTCTTCTCAGGGTTAGGCAAGCCAACCATGTCCAACAGCTCAAGGGACCTGGCCTTGGCAGCGGCCTTGTCTAGACCAAGAACCACGCGAAGCGGCTCCATCATCTGCGAACCGATGGTGAACGATGGGTCGAGGTTGGACATCGGCTCCTGTGGAATGTAGCTGATGCGACGACCACGAAGCTTGTCGAATTCCTTGGAGGTGATCTTGGTTAGATCTACGCCGTCGAACGAGATGGAACCCTTGAGGATGGTTCCACCGGCTGGAAGCAGACCAAGCAGTGCCAGCGCGGTCTGAGTCTTACCCGAACCAGACTCACCAACCAGACCTACAACCTCACCCTTGTTGATGCTGATGTTGGAGTCGTGGACAACAACCTTGTACTGGCCGCTGGACTGCAGGTAGCCAATCTCAAGACCCTTGATGCTCAGCAGTTCCTGGCCAGCGCGCTGTGGCTCTGGGTGAATAACTGGAGCCTCGGTTGCAATGGCACTCACGTGCTCGGTTAGCGACTTGCGCGAGCTCTTGCGAACTCGGTTTCCCACGCGCTCAGACTCATCGCGGAGGTTACCGGCAAAGAGCACGATCGAGACCAGGGTCAAGGCAAGCATGATCGATGGGTAGAGCAGACGGATTGGGTGGGTCCAGATGGCCTGGAAGCCGTCCATCAGCATGGTTCCCCACGAGATGTTCTCGCCCGAGCCAAAGCCCAGGAACTGCAGACCCGACTGAATGGAGATGGAGATGGAGGCGATGATACCGGCCTGGATGATGATTGGTGCGCGAACCACACCAAGCACGTGGCGCGAGATGATGGCGAAGTCGCTAAGACCCGAGACGCGAGCGGCGTCTACGTAGAGCTCATTGCGGACACCGCGAACCGTCACAAAGGTGAGGCGGAAGAACGATGGCGACAGCAAGAAGCCATAGATGGCCATTGCGGTGTAAACGTTAGTTCCAAGCACGGTTGCAGCCGCAAGCAGAACGATCAGACCAGGTAGCGCCTGAAGCACGTTGCTAAGCCAGTTACCAACTGAGTCCCAGAAGCCACCAAAGTAGCCGGCAATCAGACCAAGGGTGCAGCCTACAACCAGAGCGATGACCACACAGAGCACTGCACCACTCAAAGTGAACTGGGTTCCCAGAATCATGCGACTCATGATGTCGCGGCCCAGGTCATCGGTGCCAAACCAGTGCGCTGCCGTTGGCATTTCGGCCACGTGCGAGTAGTCAGTTTTACCTGGATCGAACGGCATGATCACTCGGGCAAAGATAGCCACCAGAGTGATGAACGTAACTAGGCCAAACGAGAATGCACCGGTGGCATTGGTAATGACCTTGGTGAAGAGGTTGCGCTCCGCGATTGGGCGCGGCAGTGAAGTTGTGCTCATGAAAGACGTACCTTCGGGTTTAGTGCTGCAGAAAGCAGGTCAATTACAAAGTTGACGAGGATGACCATGATTGCCATGGTGGTTACAACGGCCATTACAACCGGAATATCGCGGGCGGCAGTTGCATTCACCGAGAGCGAGCCCAGGCCAGGAATGGCGAAGATCTGCTCAATGATCACGATGCCACCGAGCATTCCCACAAACTGCAGACCAAGCACCGAAAGGGCTGGTCCGGCTGCGTTGCGGAGCACGTGCTTGAAGATGACGCGACGGTAGCTGAGGCCGCTGGTGCGAAGGCTACGAACGTAGTCGTTCTGAAGGGTGTCTTTTACGGCACCACGAATTTGCTGGGTCAGCGATGCCAGACCCGAGATAGAGATTGCAGCGACTGGCAGGGTTGCCGAGCGCATGAACTGCTCAAAGTCCATCGCAGGTGGAACCCAACCAACAGCGTTGAACCAGCGCAGCTGAACCGCGAAGGTCATAACAAGCGCAAATGCAATGAGGAAGTTTGGGAAGGCAAAGCCAATCAGTCCAAGGAACTGCACAAATCGGTCGGCCCAGCCGCCGCGAACTGCACCAAGTACACCCAGCGCAAGTGAAACCAGGGCAACGATAAATAGCGAGGCCGCAACAATGATGAGGGTCACGCTCATGCGCTGGCCAATCAAAACGGTTGGTGGATCCGGGAAGGTCCATGCAGTGCCAAAGTCGCCATGGAGTGCATTCCAAAGCCAGCTTCCGTAAGACTCAAGGAAGTTTTTGTCTAGGCCGTGCACCTGATTGAAGTGGACGATGTCTGCCGGTTTGGCATTCTCTCCCAGGATTCCATAGGCAATGCTGTCTTTTCCGAGATACAGCATGAAGTATGCGAAGGTGCAGACCGCGAGGAGCAAAAGCGCTCCCGTGCCTAGTCTGCGGAGGGTAAATTTCAGCATTGAAGTTTGTTCCTAAGAGTTTGGTATACCAGTGTTGCAAGAGCGTGGCCGGGGACTTTTAGATCCCCGGCCACGTTTTTGTAGCTTGCCTATTTACTACTTCGCTGGCTTGATTTCCAGGATGTATGGGTAGGAGTTACCGTTGTGCGATGCCACCTTGACGGTCTTTGGGTTGAATCCAAAGGCAACCTGGGTCTCAATCAGCGGTGCGGTCCATGCCTGAGCGGTGATGTACTTGTTGAGGCTCTGAAGAGCTGCAACCTGCTTCTTACCGGTGGTGGTACGGGCCTGCTGGATGAGCTTGTCCGAGGTGCTGTCGCCGTAGCCCGATGGGTTCCAAGCGGCGTCACGAGCCAGCTTGAAGTCAATCAGCTGTAGGTCAAGAGCGTCACGCTGCAGGGTCATGCGGTAGGCGGCGTACTTAGGTGCCCACATTGCGTTGAACATGTCAGCAACGGTTGCGTAGCTGTCCCACTTCACGGTGATACCAATCTGAGCCAGCTGGTCGGTAACGAAGTCGACCTGAGTCTGAGGGGTACCGGCGAAGCGTGGGAAGGTGGTGGTGAAACCGTTGGCGTAGCCGGCGTCAGCCATAAGCTGCTTAGCCTTTGCTACGTCGTGGGTGTAGGTGTTCTGCAGTGCAGGTACGTAACCCTGGTTGAAGCTTGCAAACTCCTGCTGAGTTGGACGACCGAAGCCAGCTGCGAAGATCTTCACTGCTGCATCGCGGTCAACTGCATAGTTGATTGCCTGACGAACCTTGAGGTTCTTGAAAGGCGAGCCCATGCGGCCACCCTTGTCGATGAAGAAGATACCAACTTCGTTTAGGTACTGGGTTGCTACATCTAGGCCCTGTGCCTTCAGTGGGTCAATCGAGGTCATGTCGAGTAGAGGAATTGCATCTACCTGGCCCGACTGTAGAGCGGTCACAGCAGCGGTGCTGGAAGCGATCGACTTCAGGATGAGGTTAGGGTAAGCAACGTTCTTCTTGTCCCAGTATCCAGGGTTTGCCTTGAAGGCGTAGCTGGAACCGGCAACCGAGTTAGCTGCGTCGTAGATGTAAGGACCAGCACCAATTGGGGCTGACTTGGCGTCTGCCGAAGCAATCTGGTTTGGAGCTTCCATCATGCCCAGGGTTCCTGCAAGGTAGTTGAGGAACGGAGCGGTTGGCTGCTTCAGGGTGATGGTAACGGTGGTTGGGTTCTTAACGTCAACCGAGGTGATGTTGGCGGTTGCGGTGGATGCGTCCGATGCCAGACCCTTCGAATAACCGTCAATGTTGGTCTTCACTGCAGTGGCGTCAAGAGCCTCACCATCGGTGAACTTCAAGCCCTTCTGCAGAGTAAGGGTAAGAACAGTGTTGGTCTTGTCGTACTTGTACGAAGCCAGACCTGGAGTGATGGTGTGTCCGTCTGCCTTCTGGGTAAGCAAGGTTGCATAGACGGCCTGGTAGTAAGGGCCCAGGTTAGCTAGCTGACCCGACGATGCGCGCCAGTCTGCAAGCGGGCTAATTACACCCAGGGTAAGAGTGCTGTTTGCTGCGTGAGCCGGCATACCCATAAGGGCGGCTGCCGAAAGGCCCACTGCAACAGAAGTGGCTAGAAACTTCTTCATAACTTCCTTGTTCTCCAATTGTTTCGTGGTCACAAACTGTGTTGCGATTTGGTGATTCAAAATAACTGCACTTTTGAACTAGTTAGGACATTACTTGTAAACGTCGACTGCAAAACAGCGATTTTTGCAGTTGTAACCAAACCGTGATGATTCCGTTCGAATGAATGGTTTTTAGTGCCAAAAGCCCGAAATGTAAGGGCTTACAGGGCGACAAAAACCAGAAGGCTATCGGTTTTAGGATCAAAACCGATAGCCTTCTGGCTTACATTCCTTGCAGTTTTAGGCGGCGAGCGCCTCCACTTTTCTTACTACCTCGCCGTAAAACTGATGTGCTTTTCGCCCAGCTTTACGCTCTTGGCGGTCACGATAACCTCGCCGGCACCGGTCACGCGCACGATTGCGAACGCGCGGCCATCGAAGGTGGTCTGAGTAGCCGCGGTGTAAGGCACGGTTGGGTTTGGCAGCGATGATCCGTAGCCAGCCAAAACGGCCGGACCCGAAACAGTCACTTCGATTTCTTCCTGGGCCTGATTGAACAGCGCTCCATTGTTGCCAACGATAGAGAGGTTGACGTGCACCAGGTCCTGACCATCGCCGCTAACGCCATCGGCGCCATAGGCGGCCGAGTTTTCAACCTCAAGCCTTAGCTGCTGCGCACCCTGGGCGGAGGTCAATACGGTTCGGCCAGACTCAACGCCATCGGTGTAAGAAACTGCCACAAGCTCACCGGCCTGATAGGTCACATCAAAGCGTGCCGAGTTGGCCAGCAGCTGCCCGTTGTTCTGGGTTGCAACTGGCTGCTTGCCAAGCGACGCGCCGTTTAGCAGCAGCTCAACTTCGTGGGCGTTGGAATAGACATCCACGCGAACCGGCTTACCCTCGAAGCCATTCCAAGACCAGCCCTCAACCACATCTGCCCAGGCCCAAGGTGACTTGGAGACCTGTTCCTGCTGATACTTGGCAGGGTCCTGAACTGCGATGAACGGGTTGGCTCGCAGACCGAAGGCGATCTGGCGGTAATAAGACGCCGGGCGTCGGTACCCGGTGATGTCGATGTCGCCGCAGTAGGCAAGCAGGTAGGGGAACTCGCGACCCAACTGACCGTTGTAGGCGGCATCATCTTTGTAGGCCACGGCACCGATGCCAACTTCGCCCAGGTAATCCCAGCCGGTCCAGGTGAAGTCGCCAATCACGTGCGAATACTGCTCAACCAGTTTCCAGTTGGCAACGATGGTCTTCGGGAAAGTCTCCGAACCCACCACAACTCGGTGCGGGGTCTCGGTTAGATCCAGGCCGTAGCGGCTCTCGGCGTAGTTGTAACCAACCACGTCCAGCGCCGAGGCAACCTCTTCAATGGCGCCCGAAACAGTAGGGGTCACAGCGATGTTGGCAAACCCAGCGGAGATATCGCCGGTGTCTCCCATAAAGGCGTTTAGGCCGCCGGCCTGCTGCAGCAGGTCCCCCACATCAATGGTCAGCAGCGTGTTGATTCCATTGGTGACCGGGCGGGTGGCATCTACGCTGCGAACCTTGTTGGCAATGCGGCGGTTCCAAATGCGGCCACCGATGGTGCCGAGCTCTGGGATCTCGTTGCCGATGGAATACAGGATCACGCTTGGGTGGTTGCGGCTGCCCAGAACCAGCGACTCCACATCCTTATCCCACCACTGCGCAAAGTTGCGAGCGTGGTCAAACTCAGACTTCTCGAGGCTCCAAGTGTCAAAAGCCTCGTTCATCACCAGCATGCCCAGCTTGTCGCAGGCATCCAAGAAGGCCTGGCTGGCAGGGTTGTGCGAGATGCGAACGGCGTTGTAGCCAGCCTCCATCAGCTTGGCAACCTTGCGCAGTTCTGCTGCAGGAAGCGAAACCGCGCCAAGCAGCCCGTTGTCCACGTGGATGCAGGCGCCACGTAGATTCACCGATTCGCCATTGATGCGCAGACCACGGGCCGGGTCAACAGTGACGGTGCGAATACCGAAGTTGGCGGTCTCCTGTGCCAGCACTGCACCGCCGTTTTCGGCAGTTTCGATTAGCCTGGCGGCCACGCGGTAAAGCTTCGGCGAGCCGGTGCTCCAAAGTTGGGCATCAGCAATTTCAAATCGCTGCGAGAGCTGGGAATCGGCACCGCCACCAAGAGCCTCCGCACCGGCAGGCAGGGTGGTAACCGGCACGTTGCGAACCTCCACAACCTTGCCGGCTGGATCGGTGATAGTGAACTCGGCACGCACTGCACGAACGCGCATACCAGCGTTTACAACAGTTGCGGTCACATCGATGGAGGCGATGCCATCCTCAACACGCAAGGTGGAAGCCCAGAGTGAATCCGGTGCAAAGTGAAGTGAATCAGAAACCAGAAGCTCAACCTGACGATAGATGCCAGCGCCGGTGTACCAGCGCGAATCTTTGTGGCTGCGCACCTCAACGCGGAGGTGGTTGCTCTGGCCGGGCTTCAGAAGAGCGGTTAGGTCAACGGCAAAGCGGGCGTAGGTGTAAGGGCGCTGGCCAACCAGAACGTTGTTGAGGTAAACCAAGGCGTTGCTGGCCACACCGTCAAACTGCAGGGCAACCCACTTGCCAGCCCAATCGGCCGGTACATCCCAGGTCTTCTCGTAGGTGAAGGCCGCGCTTGGGTGGTAGCCAGAGGCGGTGCCACCGGCCGCATCGGCGGAACGAGGCTGCTCGCGAAGCGCGTCGTGCGGCAGGGTTACGGCGGTCACCTTTGGCGGGCCATCGTTGAAGGCAGCAAACGGACCGGTAGGCAGGCGAACCAGCCAGCCATCGTTGAAATCAATGTGACTGCGGTGGTTGAGGTTCATGCCAGATCTCTCCGTTTATGTTTGCAAACTATCCCAATGTTATCGCTCACAAACACCGAGATTACGGCGGCAAGGTAACGAATCCGTTGCTAAACCAAGAGGTCATGCACGCACCTTGCCATCGTTGACTAAAGGGTAGTCTTGAATGGTTAGTTTCTAACTCTCAGAACCGGAGAATTACTCGTCGTGAACGATTCGACCATTTTTTACACCTACACCGATGAAGCCCCAGCACTAGCTACCGCTTCCCTGTTGCCAATCGTGCAGGCCTACGCCAAGGCCGCAAATGTAGACATCGAGACTCGCGACATTTCGCTGGCCGGCCGCATTCTTGCGGTTTTCTCCGATCGCCTCAACGAGAACCAGCGCGTTGGCGATGCGCTCACCGAGCTTGGCGAACTGGCCAAGACCCCTGAAGCCAACATCATCAAGCTGCCAAACATCTCGGCATCGATCCCACAGCTGAAGGCCGCAATCGCCGAGCTTCAGGCACTTGGTTATGCCGTGCCTGACTATGCCGACGAGCCAACCACCGACGCCGAGCGCGATGCTCGTGCCCGCTACGACAAGGTAAAGGGCAGCGCAGTTAACCCAGTTCTTCGCGAGGGCAACAGCGACCGCCGTGCCCCGCTGTCGGTGAAGGCATACGCCCGCAAGCACCCACACACCAACAAGCCATTCGCAGCCGGCTCCAAGACCCGCGTTGCAACCATGGGCCACGATGACTTCTTCTCCAACGAGAAGTCCACCGTCATTGGTGCAGCCGACGTTCTTAGCATTCGCCACATTGCCGCCGATGGCACGGCGACCGAGCTGAAGAAGGGCCTCAAGGTTCTTGAGGGCGAGATTGTTGACGCAACCTTCATGAACGTTGCCGCACTCGACCGGTTCCTTGCCGAAACCCTTGCTCAGGCCAAGGCCGACAACGTGCTCTACTCGGTGCACCTAAAGGCCACCATGATGAAGGTCTCAGACCCGATTCTTTTCGGTCACGTTGTAAAGGCATTCTTCGCCGACGTCTTCGCCAAGTACGGCACCGACCTCGCCGCCGCTGGCCTAAGCGCCAACGATGGCCTTGGTGCCATCCTTTCTGGCCTGGGCAATGTTGCCAACGGCACCGAGATTGCCGCTGCCTTCGACGCCGCTCTGGCCCAGGGCCCACGCGTCAGCTACGTAAACAGCGATAAGGGCATCACCAACCTGCACGTTCCATCAGACGTAATCGTTGATGCATCGATGCCTGCACTTGTTCGCAACGGTGGCAAGCTCTGGGGCGTAGACGGCTCGGAGGACGACACCCTGGCCGTAATCCCAGACTCCTCCTACGCTGGCGTTTACCAGGCCACCATCGAAGACGTAATCGAGCACGGCCCACTAAACCCAGCCACCATCGGTTCGGTTCCAAACGTTGGCCTCATGGCCCAGGCCGCCGAGGAATACGGCAGCCACGACAAGACCTTCGAAATGAAGGCTGCCGGTCGTGTTGAGGTAGTCAACTCAAAGGGCGAGGTTCTGATCTCGCACGAAGTTGGCGCCGGCGACATCTGGCGCGCAACCCAGACCAAAGGCGTACCGGTTCGCGACTGGGTAAAGCTTGCTGTAACCCGTGCCCGCGCCACCAATGTGCCTGCCATCTTCTGGCTAGATGAGACCCGCGCTCACGACGCAGCACTCATCGCCAAGGTGAAGCAGTACCTGGGCGACCATGACACCACCGGCCTAACCATCGAGATCATGGAGCCAGCCGCTGCAACCAAGTACTCACTTGGCCGCATCCGCGAGGGCCTAGACACCATCTCGGTCACCGGTAACGTGCTTCGCGACTACCTAACCGACCTCTTCCCAATCCTCGAGGTTGGAACCAGCGCCAAGATGCTCTCGATCGTTCCACTGCTAAACGGCGGTGGCCTATTCGAGACCGGTGCCGGCGGTTCGGCTCCGAAGCACGTTCAGCAGTTCCTAGAAGAGAACTACCTACGCTGGGACTCCCTCGGTGAGTTCTTCGCTCTGGCAGCTTCGCTTGAGCACCTGGCAACCACCACTGGTAACGCCAAGGCTCAGGTTCTTGCCGACACCCTTGACCGCGCCACCGGAACCTTCCTTGAGGAAGACCGCTCCCCTGGTCGCAAGATTGGCACCATCGACAACCGCGGCAGCCACTTCTACCTGGGTCTCTACTGGGCACAGGAGCTGGCCGACCAGACTGCCGATGCAGAGCTGGCAGCCAAGTTCACTCAGGTTGCCAAGACCCTCACCGATGCAGAAGCCACCATCGTGGCCGAGCTGGTTGCAGTTCAGGGTAAGCCAGTTGAGATCGGTGGTTACTACCACCCGAACGTAGAACTGGTTGAGAAGGCAATGCGCCCATCGGCTACCTTGAACCAGGCAATCGACTCGCTGGGAAAGTAACTTCCTAGAGGCCGAAGCGGCTCTTTAGGTATTCCACCGAACGTGTGATTTGCGGCTCCATTGGGGTGCCGCCAAACACGTGGTTTGCGCCCGGCACTAGCACCAGGTCGTTGGCCTTACCCAGCGAGTTCATGCGCTCCGACATCTCTTCGCTCTGCGCTGCAGGCACAACCACGTCTGCGTCGCCGTGCAAGAACAGCACGTGAGCCGATTCCGGGTTGATGTGGTTGATCGGGCTGGCGAAGGCAACAATCGGGTCACCCGAGTCTAGGTTTACGCCCAGCAGGATTGCCTCAGGGTTGTTGCGGTAGTGTTCGGGCTTGGTCTCGGCTCCGTGCTTCTGCACCGCGATGGTCTCGAAGTTCACCACTGGGTACCAGAGCACTCCTGCAATCACCTTCGAGCTGATGTCTTTGACGCCGGCGTTGCCTGTGATTTCAGGGTCATCGCTGTTCATGGAAAGCATTGCGGCGATGTGACCACCGGCAGATTCACCCCAGACGGCAAAGCGGCTCTCGTCGAGGTTTAGTTGGTTGGCGAAGTTGCGTAGCCAACGAATGGCTGCGGCGGCGTCCTGCACGCAGGCTGGAAACTCGGCCTCGCCTGCCAGGCGGTAGTCCAGGCTGGCAACCGCGATACCGGCGGCCAACGCCTCCTCGATGATTGGGCGGTTGTGGCCCTGCCACTCGGCTGGCTTGTTGGTGCCAAAGATCCAGCCGCCGCCGTGGATGTACATCACCATTGGGGTGGCCGAAGTAGCATTTGCCGGTGCGTAGAAGTCCAGAGTCAGCGGGCGGTAGCCAGGGATCACGGCATAGACCACATCGTTGCGCACGGTTCCAAGGCCGTTGGCAAAGTCAACGGCTGGGTGAGCGGCCGGCTCAGTGAAGTGTGGGGCCCATGGCTGGTGCTCTAGGTCTTTTGCTTGCATTCTGGGAAACCGATCCTTTGCTTGGCAGACTCGCCTTCGAGCCCTTCACCTCTAAACACCCTACAAATAAAAGCAGTAACCTGAATCCAAGTCGACAAAGCTGTCGGCAGAAACGGGGATAGCCAAATGGCTCGCAAGACTTACGACACCGATCAGCAGATCACTCGCCTTCGCCGCTACAACATCGTTGCCGGCTTTGCTCATCTGCTGCAGGCCATTGCATTCGGCTCATTCCTAGTGCGTCTGCCAAGCCAGGTGCTTTTCCCAGTGACCGCCGACTACATGGCGGGCCCTCCGGGTTCGGGCCTAACCGAACACGTCAAGGTTTTCGAGATCAACCTGGGCGTTGGCGTGGTTGCGTTCTTGGCCCTATCGGCGTTCTTCCACTTCTTGATTTCGTCGCCGTGGTTCTTCAACCGCTACTCGGCTGGCCTCAAGCTAAACCACAACTACTTCCGCTGGGTTGAGTATTCGCTCAGTTCATCGGTGATGATTTGGCTGATTGCCCAGCTCTGTGGCCTCAGCGATATCGGTGCGCTCTTCGCCATCTTTGGTGTAAACGCAGCGATGATTCTGTTTGGAGCGCTTCAGGAGAAATACGAGAAGCCTGGAAACAAGAAGTTCTTGCCGTTCATCTTTGGTTCGATGGCCGGTTCGGTGCCTTGGATCCTGATCTTCATTTACACCTTCCAGCCAGGCGGAAGCCACAAGGCTCAGGTGCCAGGATTCGTCATCGGCATCATCGTTTCGCTGTTCATCTTCTTCAACACCTTTGCCGTAAACCAGGTGCTGCAGTACCGCCAGATTGGCAAGTGGGCCAGCTACCTGCAGGGAGAGCGCACTTACATCACCCTCAGCCTGGTAGCGAAGTCGCTGCTGGCCTGGCAGGTGTTCTCGGGTGCGATTGTTCCGGTGCTGACTGGCAGCAACTAGCCGCGCTGCGGTTTTAGTCCGCAGTTGAATTGCTAAATAGTGGCGGCGTCGATCACGAATCGGTAGCGTACGTCGGCGTCGACTACTCGGTTCCAAGCCGCATCGATGGTGGCAGGGTCGGTTGCGTCTAGCAATTCGATTGAGGCACCGATTTTGTGTGCGGCAGCGAAGTCCAGCATCTCCTGAACCTCGATCTGGCCACCAACCTGCGAACCACTGATGGAGCGACGCTGACCGGTGAGGCCAAACACATTGAAGCTCTGGTCATTGGCTGGCAGGCCAACGTAAACCAACGAGCCGTCAAACTTGATCATGCCAAGTAAACCATCAACCGGGATGTCGGCGCTGGTGGTGTTCAGAATGAAGTCAAACTTCTTGGCCAAATCCTTGAAGGTCTGCTCGTCGGCGGTGGAGCGGTAATCGCTGGCACCGAAGGCAAGGGCATCAGCCTTCTTACCCAGCGAGTGACCGAGTACGGTTACCTCGGCTCCCATGGCGACGGCAAACTTCACGGCAAGGTGACCAAGGCCACCCATTCCAAGGATGGCCACCTTCTTACCGGGGCCGGCCTGCCAGTGGCGAAGCGGCGAGTAAACGGTGATGCCCGCGCAAAGAAGTGGTGCGGCCTCGGCCAGGTTTACGCCGTCGGCAATCTTTAGCACGAAGTGCTCATCGGTGACGATTTCCTTGGCGTAGCCGCCGTACTGAATCTCGCCGTCGTAGCCATAGCCGTTGTAAGAGCCAACCGGGCCCTTCTGGCAGTAGCTCTCGAGGTTGGCCTTGCAGGCTTCGCACTCGCGGCAGGAGTCTACAAATACGCCAACACCCACGGTGTCGCCGATCTGGAACTTGGTGACATCGGAGCCAACCTCAACCACGTGGCCAACAATCTCATGGCCCGGAACCATTGGGAAGATGTCGCTGCCCCACTCCGAGCGAGCCTGGTGCACGTCCGAGTGACAGATGCCGGAGTAGGCAATCGAAAGACGAACGTCCTTCTTGCCCACCGGGCGACGGTCGATACTGCCCTTAACCATCGGGGCATTGGCTTCATTGATTACTAGCGCTGGAGTTGAGGTCATGGCTAAAGCCTAAGCCAAATGCAAATGCCCCGCAGACACTAGATCCGCGGGGCATTAGCCATTCTTAGGTGCTGAAAATACGCCTTACTAGTCCTTGTATCCCTTAGCCGGCCAGAAGAATCTGCGCTTTGCGATGAAGGCTAAAGCAGGAACAATCACTGTTCTAACTAGAAGCGTGTCTAGAAGCACACCGATGCAAACAATGACACCGATCTGTGCCAAAGCCACCAAAGGCAAGACGCCCAGGACAGCAAATACTGCAGCAAGCAAGACACCAGCACTGGTAATCACTCCACCGGTTGAGCTAAGTGCCTTGATCATTCCCTGGCGAGTGCCAAGCTTCTGCGATTCTTCCTTTGCGCGAGTAACCAAGAAGATGTTGTAGTCAACGCCCAGAGCAACCAAGAACAAGAAGCTGTAGAGGAACACGCTTAGGTCTAGGGCTGGGAAGCCGAGAATATTCACGAAGACCAACCACCCTGCTCCCAAGCTTGCGAAGAACGATGCAACCACAGTTAGCAAAAGCAAAACCGGAGCAACCAGAGAGCGAAGCAAGAGCAGCAGCACCACAAATACCAGAGCCAGGATTAGCGGGATAACCAGACCCTGATCGTGCGAGTATGCGTTCTTAACATCAAGACCCTGAGCGTCCAGGCCTCCAACCTTGGCAGCAGCACCCTTTACTGAGTGAACCGCGCTGCGAAGCTTAGTAATGGTTGCGTAGGCACCGTCGGAGCCACTGGCGTCGCGAAGAACTACATCTAGCTTGGTAATTGTGGCGTTATGCGAGCCAACTTTAACCGAGTCGACACCGCTCACAGCCTGGGCCTTTGCAACCACCTCAGCAACCTTGCCATTGTTCACAATCAGAGTGGTGGGAGTTGAACTGCCCGCAGCAAACTCCTTGGCCAAGATTTCTTGGCCGGCTACCGCCTCAGGTTTTGCCAAGAAGCGGTCGGTTGCAGATAGCCCAATCTTGAGACCGCCCACTCCCGAGGCCAGCGCCCCAAGCAGAATGAATCCAACGATTGCAACCACTACCGGCCTGCGACTAACACCGCGCCCCAACTTAGCCCAAAGGCCGTTGTCAGATTTGTTTACTCCGCCGAACTTTGGGGTCAATGGCCAGAAGATCCAACGGCCGAAAACCACAAGCGCGGCTGGCAAAACGGTTAGAGCAGCAACCATGGCCAAGAAAACACCGGTTGCGCAGGCAATGCCTAGAGCTCGCGTGCCCTCAAGCTCCGCGAAGTTCAAAGTGAGCAGTGCCAAAATCACGGTTGTTCCAGACGCCAAGATAGCCGGTGCCGCCTCGCGCAGCGCCCTGGCCATTGCCTCGTTCTTGCTCGGGAACTGGAGCAGTTCCTCGCGGTAACGAGAAATAAGCAGTAGGGCATAGTCAGTGCCGGCACCGAAAACCAGCACCGAGAGGATGCCGGTGATGGAGCCATCGAGGGAGATTCCCAAAAGCGAGGCAAGACTTCGGACTACGCCGCCTGCCATGCCATCGACGGTTCCAACAACTAGGAGCGGAATCAGCCAGAGAGACGGACTTCGGTAGGTGACCAGTAGAAGGATGATTACCACCATTGCGGTGGTAGCCAAAAGCTTGAAGTCTGCGCCCGCGAAAACGTTGGCAATGTCAGCCTGGAAACCTTCTGGTCCGGTCACGTAGGCGGTTAGGCCGGCTGGGGCATCGCCCTTGGCAATCGCGCGCATTTCCTTCACGCGGTCACCAACGACCTTTACCTCATCAGACTTATCCAGCGGCACCGTGATGATTGCGGTGGAGCCCGCCTTGGAAATGGTGGCTGGTGGCACAAACGCCTTGCCCATCACTTTGAGGTTGGTGAACTTCAGGAACTTATCGTTGGCACCGCCAGCAAGCTGCTGCGTCTTGGCATCAAATTTTCCTTGAAGCCAGTCTTTTTGGGCCTGCGTGAATTTTGCATCGGAGTGATAGACGATGAGAGCGGCTGTCGAATCTGCACCTGGCAAAGTCTTGAGTGCTTCGTCAACCAAAACCGTCTCGTTCTTGGATGGCAAGCCCACACCCGGTGCGGCATCGGACTTGGCACCAGCGAGTGGCCCAAATGCCAACCCAGCAAAAAGCAGTCCAAGCAATAGTGTTACCCAAGCGCCGCGACGCCCGGCAATAAATTTAATGACGCTGTTCACGCGAGTCCCCTTTGATTCTTCTA
>JBDLVH010000067.1:0-3639 GCA_039804865.1 Actinomycetota bacterium
TGGAGGAGCGCTCGGCCATACGGTCGGCGTCTTCGATGATCATGATGCGATAGCGGCCAACCGACGAACCCAGGTAGGAGTTGCTAACCAGCGCACGAATCTCTTCGATGCTGATGATTACTCGTTCGGTGGCAAGGCTGGTGACATCGGGGTGGGTGCCAGAGGCAACCATGCGACAAGACTTGCACTGACCACAACCGCCAGACTCACAGAGTAGGGCGGCCGCAAAGGCGCTGGCTAGGTTACTTCGCCCCGAACCCGGAGGTCCGGTGAAAAGCCAGGCGTGGTGAACGCCATTTTCACGATTCTTGACTGCCATCTCCAGCTGGGCAACGGCCTCTGGTTGGCCGGCAAGCTGGTTCCATACGGCTTGTGCTTGGTTCATCGGCTAACCCAGAATGGCGTTGACCCGCGCGCGAATCTGCGCCTGCATCTGGTCTACGGTTTGGTTGGCATCGATGACGATGAAGCGTTCTGGTTCGGCCTCGGCCAGCTTTAGGAATGCCTTGCGAGTGGCCTCAAAGAATTCGATCTTGGCCTGCTCGATGCGGTCTTCGGAGGTTCCGGTGGTGTGGCGGCGAGCACGGGCGGCGGCGGCATCCAGGTCTAGCAAAACGGTGAGGTTAGGCAGCAAACCACCGGTTGCCCAGATGTTGATGTGCCGCACTTCATCCATGCTTAGCTCGCGGCCAGCACCCTGATACGCCACCGATGAATCGAAGTAGCGATCGCTGATTACAAAGCTGCCGGCGGCAAGCGCGGGCTTGATCTTGGTCTCTACGTGGTGGGCGCGGTCAGCTGCAAAGAGAAGCGCCTCGGCGCGGGCCGCAACGTGCCCCTTGCGGTGCAACAACAGTTGGCGAATTTCCTGGCCAAGTTCGGTGCCGCCTGGCTCGAGGGTGCGAACCACCTCGTGCCCGAGGGAGCGCAAATACTCTTCCAGCAGGTTCGCCTGGGTGGATTTACCCACACCATCGATTCCCTCAAAGGTAATGAATAGGCCGCTCACCCTACGAGCCTACTTTGTCTTGCGAGTGGCGCCGCGCTTAACGGTCTTGGCAGGGGCAGCCTTGCGGGCACCAGCCTTCGAAACCTTGGCAGGAGCCTGACCAGGCTCTAGGCCCAGCTTTTCGCGGCGAATGGCCAGCAACTCGTAGGCACGGTCGTTGCTGATCTCGTCGATCGGCTCGTCCTTTGGAATGGTGGCGTTGACAAAACCATCGGTGACATAGGCGCCAAACTGACCGGTCTTTGCCTGAACTGCGCCACCCGATGCAGGGTCCTCGCCAAATTCCTTCAGCGGACCGGCTGCGGCCTTGCGAGCGCCGTACTTAGGCAGGGCGTAGATGGCAACAGCCTCGTCCAGAGTGATCGAGAAGATTTGCTCTTCCTCGGTTAGGCTGCGGCTATCGGTGCCCTTCTTGAGGTACGGGCCAAACTTGCCGTTCTGAGCGGTGATCTCAACGCCGGTCTCTGGGTCTGAACCCACAGTGCGCGGTAGCGAGAGCAAACGGAGGGCGTCCGCCAACTCAATGGTGGCCGGGCTCATGTTCTTGAACAGGGAGGCGGTCTTAGGCTTGTCGGCCTTTGGGTCGTCCAGGGTTACGTATGGTCCGTAGCGGCCATCCTTGAACAAGACATTGAAACCGGTCTCTGGATCCACACCAAGAACTCGATCGGTTGCAACTGGCGCATCGATTAGCTCTTGAATCTTCTCTGAGTTGAGTTCGTCGGGTGCCAGGGTCTCTGGGATGTTCACCACGCGGCGGCCGTTCTCATCGGCACCTTCTGCACCCGGTTCAAGCATTAGCTCGAGGTAAGGGCCGTACTTTCCGGTGCGCAGGGTTACACCCGAACCCATGTCGAATGAGTTGATGGCACGAGGGTCTTGGTCTAGCAGGCCCTCAACGGTCTTGGTCAAGCCGTTTGCGGTGCCGTCGCCAAAGTAGAAGCCCTTCAGCCAGTTGCTGCGGTCTAGCTTGCCGTCGGCAATCTGGTCTAGGTCTTCTTCCATCTGAGCGGTGAACGCGTAGTCCACCAGGTAGCCGAAGTTCTCTTCGAGGAAGCGGGTAACGGTGAAGGCGATCCATTCTGGAACCAGAGCCTGACCACGCTTAGTGACGTAGCCCTTGCTGGTGATGTTGCTGATGATGGCGGCATAGGTGGAAGGGCGGCCGATGCCGTCCTCCTCAAGAGCCTTCACGAGGCTGGCCTCGGTGAAGCGAGGCGGTGGCAAAGTCTGGTGATCCTTGGCAACAACGTCTACCGGGTTAAGCTGCTGACCAACCTCAAGGGTTGGCAACTTCTTCTCGGCCTTCTCGTCGTCTTCGCCACGGCCCTCATCGATGGATTCCTCGTAGGCGGCCATGAAGCCACGGAAGGTAACCACGGTTCCGCTGGCACTGAACTCGGCGCTGGCGTGGTGGGTGCCGTTCAGAGGCGATACCGAAATCTTGGCGGTGGTGGTGTTGACGCGAGCGTCTTCCATCTGGGAGGCAACGGTGCGCTTCCAAATTAGGTCGTACAGCTCTAGAGAGCGTCCAAGCAGCTGTCCGCGCAGTTCTGCCGGGGTGCGGAAGACATCGCCAGCTGGGCGGATAGCCTCGTGAGCCTCCTGAGCATTCTTGTTCTTGCCGGTGTAAACACGTGGCTTCTCGGCAACGTACTCGGCACCAAACATGGCCTTGGCCTGGTTTCGGGCGGCAGTGATTGCCTGAGTGGAAAGCGTTGGCGAGTCGGTGCGCATGTAGGTGATGTGACCGTCTTGGTAAAGCTGCTGCGCGGTATCCATGGTCTGCTTGGCACTCATGCGCAGCTTTCGGCTGGCCTCCTGCTGCAGGGTTGATGTGGTGAACGGGGCAGCCGGACGACGGATGCTTGGCTTGCTCTCCACATCGGTGACCTTGATGATGGCGCTGCTGTCGGTTACAGCTGCAGCAATTGCCTCGGCGTTTGCCTGGTCTAGAACCAAAACATCCGACTTGAGCTTGCCCAGGTCGTCGAACGAATCTCCGCTGGCGATCTTCTTGCCGCCCACCGAAACCAACTTGGCCTCAAACGCAGGCTGTGTGGCATCGCCGGTGGCAAGGGTGGCCTTTACGTCGTAGTACGAGGCGCTGACGAATGCCATGCGCTCGCGTTCGCGCTCGACAACCAAGCGGGTTGCCGGTGACTGAACTCGGCCGGCACTTAGGCCACGGTTGATCTTGCGCCAAAGAATCGGCGAAACCTCGTAGCCGTATAGGCGGTCTACTACGCGGCGGGTTTCCTGGGCCTGAACCAGGTTCTCATCCAGGGCGCGAGTGTTTTCAACCGCAGCCTGAATAGCGTCCTTGGTGATCTCGTGGAACACCATTCGCTTTACCGGAACCTTTGGCTTTAGAACCTGAAGCAGGTGCCAGGCAATGGCCTCTCCCTCGCGGTCTTCATCGGTAGCGAGATAGAGCTCCTGTGCGCCGGCGAGCGCCTTCTTGAGATCTGCAACGGTCTTGGACTTACCCGGAGAGATCGAGTAGTAGGGCTCAAAGTCGTTTTCAACATCGATGGAGAACTTGCCGAGCGAACCCTTCTTCTTCTCGGCAGGCAGATCCTTAGGGTCGATTAGGTCACGGATGTGACCAACCGAGGCCAAGACCTCAA
>JBDLVH010000068.1:0-75568 GCA_039804865.1 Actinomycetota bacterium
CAGACCGGTATCAAGGCAATCGACGCCATGATTCCAGTTGGCCGTGGTCAGCGTCAGCTCATCATCGGTGACCGTCAGACCGGTAAGACTGCCATCGCGGTAGACACCATCATCAACCAGAAGGCCAACTGGCAGTCGGGCGACCCAAAGAAGCAGGTTCGCTGCATCTACGTTGCCGTAGGTCAGAAGGGTTCAACTATTGCAGCCGTAAAGGGTGCTCTAGAAGAGGCCGGCGCAATGGAGTACACCACCATCGTGGCTTCTCCTGCATCAGACCCAGCTGGTTTCAAGTACCTAGCTCCTTACACCGGTTCGGCCATTGGTCAGCACTGGATGTACGGTGGCAAGCACGTCCTCATCATCTTCGATGACCTCTCGAAGCAGGCCGAGGCCTACCGTGCAGTATCGCTTCTTCTTCGCCGTCCACCAGGCCGCGAGGCTTACCCAGGTGACGTCTTCTACCTACACTCCCGTCTGCTTGAGCGTTGTGCCAAGCTAAACGACGAGCTAGGCGCCGGTTCGATGACTGGACTTCCAATCATCGAGACCAAGGCAAACGACGTCTCGGCTTACATTCCAACCAACGTGATTTCCATCACCGACGGTCAGATCTTCCTTCAGAGCGACCTCTTCAACAGCAACCAGCGCCCAGCTATCGACGTGGGTATCTCGGTTTCGCGTGTTGGTGGTGCTGCACAGCTCAAGAGCATCAAGGGTGTCTCCGGTACCCTAAAGCTCGAGCTAGCTCAGTACCGCGCACTAGAGGCATTCGCAATGTTCGCATCCGACCTCGACGCAGCAAGCCGCAAGCAGCTTGAGCGTGGTGCTCGTCTGATGGAGCTTCTAAAGCAGCCACAGTACTCGCCATACCCAGTTGAGGAGCAGACCGTTTCGGTTTGGGCAGGTACCACCGGTCAGCTAGACGAGGTTCCAGTTCAGGACGTTCTTCGCTTCGAGCGCGAACTACTTGACTTCCTACGTCGCAACAGCGAGATTCTCACCACCATCCGCGAGACCAGCAAGCTCGAGAAGGACACCGAGGCAGCTCTTGTTGCAGCGGTTGCAAACTTCAAGAAGTCGTTTGCTACTCACGAGGGCACCCCGCTGCCTTCGGTGAACGTTGACGCCCTGGGCGCCAGCGAGGTCAACCAGGAGAAGATCGTCAAGGGCAAGTAAGCCCTCTTCGATTACTCAACGGATTTCAAGGAACTAGGAGAGACATGGGAGCGCAACTTCGGGTCTATAGGCAGAAGATTAAGTCTGCCAAGACGACCAAGAAGATCACTCGCGCCATGGAGTTGATCTCGGCCTCGCGTATTTACAAGGCTCAGCAGCGTGTTGCTGCATCGGCTCCGTACGCGCATGCCGTTACTCACGCTGTCTCGGCAGTGGCCACCTACAGCAATGTAGACCACCCACTAACCACCGAGCGCGCCAACATCAACCGTGCGGCTGTAGTCATTTTCACCTCAGACCGCGGTCTGGCCGGTGCTTTCTCCAGCAGCGTCCTAAAGGAAGCAGAGGCCCTCGAAAAGCTTCTGGTTTCGCAGGGTAAAGAGGTTGTTTACTACCTGGTTGGTCGCAAGGCCGTAACCTACTTCAACTTCCGTCGTCGCACCTCCATCCAGAACTGGGTGGGTGGCACCGATCTTCCACAGGTTGATGGCGCCAAGGAAATCGCCGACGCGATCGTTGATTCCTACAAGACCGGTTCTGTTGCTGGTGGCGTAGATGAAATTCACTTCATCTACAACCGCTTCGTAAGCATGGTTTCGCAGGTACCTACCGTGGTTCGTTTGCTTCCACTAGAGCTAGTAGAGCCAGAAGCCGACAAGGCTGAGGCATACCCGCTTTACGAGTTTGAGCCAGACGCCACCAAGGTGCTTGACACCCTTCTCCCTATCTACGTTGAGACCCGTCTCTTCAACGCCATGCTGCAGTCGGCTGCTTCCGAGCACGCTGCTCGCCAGAAGGCCATGAAGAGCGCGACCGACAACGCAGAGAAGCTGATCAACACTTACACCCGTCTTTCCAACGCGGCCCGTCAGGCCGAAATTACCCAGCAGATTTCCGAAATTGTTGGTGGTGCCGACGCAATGGTCACCGCCAGTGACGACTAAAAGAAAGAAAGAGACATGGCCGAGAAGAACCTTCAGGGTCGCATCGCTCGCGTAACCGGTCCAGTTGTGGACATCGAGTTCCCGCACGACGCTATCCCAGAGATTTACAACGCTCTCACCACCGAGATCGACCTGAATGGCGAGAAGACCACTCTGACTCTTGAGGTTGCACAGCACCTCGGAGACGACCTGGTACGCGCCATCGCCCTAAAGCCAACCGATGGTTTGGTTCGTGGCGGACTGGTTTCGGACACCGGCGCACCTATCTCGGTGCCTGTTGGTGACGTTACCAAGGGCAAGGTTTTCAACGTAACCGGCGACATCCTCAACGGAACTCCTGGCGAGAAGATTGAGATCAGCGAGCGCTGGCCAATCCACCGCAAGGCACCTGCCTTCGACCAGCTTGAGTCGAAGACTCAGATGTTCGAGACCGGTATCAAGGTCATCGACCTTCTAACCCCTTACGTACAGGGTGGAAAGATTGGTCTGTTCGGTGGTGCCGGTGTTGGTAAGACCGTTCTGATCCAGGAAATGATCTACCGTGTAGCCGAGAACCACGATGGTGTTTCGGTATTCGCCGGTGTTGGTGAGCGTACCCGTGAAGGTAACGACCTCATCGACGAAATGACCGAGTCGGGTGTTATCGACAAGACCGCCCTCGTGTTCGGTCAGATGGATGAGCCACCTGGCACCCGTCTTCGCGTTGCCCTTTCGGCTCTGACCATGGCGGAGTACTTCCGCGATGTTCAGAAGCAGGATGTGCTTCTGTTCATCGACAACATCTTCCGCTTTACCCAGGCCGGTTCTGAGGTTTCGACCCTTCTAGGTCGTATGCCATCTGCCGTGGGTTACCAGCCGAACCTTGCCGATGAGATGGGTCTCCTTCAGGAGCGCATCACCTCGACCCGTGGTCACTCGATTACCTCGCTGCAGGCTATTTACGTACCTGCCGACGACTACACCGACCCAGCCCCGGCAACCACCTTTGCCCACCTGGATGCAACCACCGAGCTTTCGCGTGAAATTGCATCGCAGGGTCTCTACCCAGCGGTTGACCCACTGGCTTCGACCTCGCGAATCCTTGACCCTCGCTTCGTAAGCGCCGACCACTACGCAACTGCAACCCGCGTAAAGGCAATCCTTCAGAAGAACAAGGAACTTCAGGAAATCATCGCCATCCTTGGTGTTGACGAGCTTTCTGAAGAAGACAAGATCACCGTTTCGCGTGCACGTCGTATCCAGCGCTTCCTATCGCAGAACACCTACATGGCTACCAAGTTCACCGGTGTTCCAGGATCGACCGTTCCGCTAAAGGAGACCATCGAGGCATTCAGCAAGATTGCCAACGGTGAGTTCGACCACATCCCAGAGCAGGCCTTCTACAACATCGGTGGTATCGATGACATCATGAAGGAATACGAGCGCATCCAGAAGGAAAGCAAGTAATCATGTCTGAAGCCACCATGCGAGTAGACCTCGTTTCGGCTGACAAGGCCGTTTGGTCGGGTCAGGCAAAGCAGGTTATTGCCAAGACCGTTGAGGGTGAGATTGGTATTCTCGCTCACCACGAGCCGATGTTGGCAATCCTCGCTGTTGGTGAGGTTCGTATCACTCTTCCGGAGGGCGAGAAGATTCTTGCCAACGCCGAAGATGGTTTCCTCTCGGTAGAGAAGAACGTGGTTCGAATCGTTGCTCGTCACGCAGCTCTGGTCTAATACGTTTAGATAAGCAAAAACCCCAGCCTTCGGGCTGGGGTTCTTGCTTTAAGGCTCAACTTTCAGTTAGCCAAAAAATCGGTCGCTCTATTCGAGGCGCTGAGCCTTGTCTGCCTTGCGGGTGAGGGGAGTGGCGCGACGGTTGGCACCCGGAACCCACTTCACATCGCCGCCGTGGTTTACGTTGGCCACGCGGGCAAGAACAAACATTAGGTCGCTCAGGCGGTTTAGGTAGCGCACCGCAAGTACGTTTACTCCGCCGTCGTGGTGGCCCTTCTTGGCAGGCTCGGTGCCATAGGTCTCGATGGCGTGCCAGGTTGCTCGTTCGGCTCGGCGCACCACGGTGCGGGCTAGATGCAGACCAGCCGCCAATCCGGAGCCGCCTGGCAGGATGAACGAGTCCAGGGTTGGTAGGCCGGTGTTGTAGTGATCGATGGCTTGCTCGAGCGCGTCGATCCAAGCTCCGTCTACGCGGAGCGGTTCATACTCGTAGTGCTCGTTTAGCGGGTTGGAGAGGTCCGCGCCAAGGTCAAAGAGCTCGTTCTGAATCTGGTGTAGTAGCGCCAGGGTGTCGGCATCAAATTCGCTTTGGGCCAGCGAGATTGCCACGCCCAGAGCCGAGTTGGCCTCATCCACGTCGGCGTAGGCCTCGATTCGAGGATCGGTCTTGCGAGTGCGACTGAAGTCGCTCAGGCCCGTCATGCCTTCGTCGCCGGTTCGTGTGTAGATCTTCGTCAGGTTCACCATTGTCTAAGTCTAGGCTTGGAACATGCTCTTTCTTCTGCCACCCAGCGAGACCAAAGCCAGTGGTGGCGGATTACTCACCATCGAAGAGGTTGCGCTCAGTTTTGGCGGCATGAATCCAGCCCGAGAAAGGGTCTTGGATGCCCTGCTCAAACTCTGTAAGAAACCCACTCACGCTGCCAAAGCTCTAAAACTTTCGCCCAAGCAGTTGGGGGCAGTTGAAACCAACCTTGCCATCAGAACCGCGCCCACCATGCGAGCCCTGGAGCGCTACACCGGCACGCTGTTTGATGCCATCGAACCGGCCGCGCTAGAGGCTACCCACTGGCAGGTGGCTAAGGAGCGGGTCTTGATTCAGACCGCCCTGTTTGGTCTGTTGCCGGCCACCGACCTCATCCCTGATTATCGACTTTCGGCAAACACGGTTCTGCCAAAGCTGAACCTAAAGGAAGTTTGGACCGAGGCGCACAACCACGCGGTTTGGCCGAGGTTGAATACCAACTTGTTGATTGATCTGCGCTCCAAGGCCTACGCTCAGCTTGCTCCGATTCCGAATGACCATCAGTCGCTTTGGGTTGAGGTGGTTAGCCGCGAGAGCGACGGCAAACTGCGCGCGCTTAATCACTTCAACAAGTTAGCCAAGGGATTGCTCATTGGCGCTGTACTGCGGGCACCTAAGGCTCCAACCTCGTTGGAAGAGCTGGTGGACATCGCCGCCGGCATTGGCATGGAGCTTCACCAGTCGGACGGCGGCTTGATCTTGGTGACCGACCAAATTGTGAAGGCTAAGCGCGCCTAACTCAGCTGGGCTCGGCGGTAGCAGTCGGGGGCGTGGTCGTTGAACATGCCGGTGGCCTGCATCAGGGCGTACATGGTGGTTGGGCCAACAAAGCCAAAACCAAGCTTCTTTAGCGCCTTGCTGAGTGCATCACTCTCTGGAGCGGTGGCACGCCACTCGAATGGGTTTAGAGCGGTGTTGTGCTGCCCGCGTTCCGGTGCAAACTGCCAAACAAAGTTGGAGATGCCACCCGGCACCTGCTGGGCCAACTGGGCGTTTTTGATGGTTGCCAAGATCTTGGCACGGTTGCGGATGATGCCAACGTCGGTCATCAAGTTCTCCACGTCAGCTTCGGTCATGGCTGCCACCTTGGTCATCTCGAAGTTGTGGAAAGCCTTGCGGAAGCCCTCGCGTCGGCGCAGGATGGTGATCCAACTTAGGCCCGCTTGAAAACTTTCGAGGGCGATGCGCTCGAACATCTCGTCGTCGCCGGTTAGGGGAGTACCCCATTCGGTGTCATGGTAGTGGGTGTACAGGGCATCGCCGTTTGGCCAGGAGCAACGCTCAAGCCCGTCTTCGAAAACAATGCTGTGGCTCATTAGTCCACACTTTCAATCGACTCGTGGGCAAGCAGCCAACGCTTGGTGGGAATGCCCTCGCCACCCGAGAAACCGGTGATGCGCCCCGATGCGCCCATAACTCGGTGACATGGCACGATGATGGCGTGTGGGTTGGCACCAACCGCACCGCCAACGGCACGCGCGGCCAGGGGCTTGCCAATCTCCCTGGCGATATCGGCGTAGCTGATGGTCTGTCCATAGGGCACGGCTGCGATGCACTGCCAAACGGAACGCTGGAATTCGGTGCCGTGAGCCTGGATTGGAATATCGAAGCTTTGACGCTTGCCGGCGAAGTACTCGGCCAACTGTGCCAGTGCGGCGGAAACCACCGGATTATCGCCCAACTGAGGTTCGGCGGGCTTGGTCATTCGCAGGTAGATGATCTGGTCATCCTTGGCATAGACCGAGATGGGGCCAACGGGGGAGTCGATGCTTCCCGCGGAATCGAAGTCGAGGTTTTCGTGCATGAGTCAAGGCTAAGCCAGCACCGACAAGGCGAAAACAATTACTTCAAACTGCGGAAAACTGGAGGGCACGACAGGCTGATAACGCCGGTTGCCTCCCCGAAACTGCCACCCTTAGATCAGGTGCAACGCCTTCTCGGCCTCGATCAGGCACTTGCGCAGGATGCGCTCCATCTCGTCAAATTCGGCCTGACCAAAGGTTAGTGGTGGGGCCAGCTGGATGACGGGGTCGCCTCGGTCATCGGAGCGGCAGTAGAGGCCCTCTTCAAACATTCGGTGACTCAGGATGTCGCGAATCAGCAGGTCGCATTCGCGCTCGGTGAAGGTCTCCTTGGTGACCTTGTCCTTGACCATCTCGATTGACCAGAAGTAGCCCACGCCGCGCACGTCGCCAACGATGGGCAGGTCACGCAGTTTGTCCAGGGTGGCCTTGAAGGCAGCCTCGTTGCGTTGCACGTGTCCCACTAGGTCCTCGCGGTCGAAGATGTCCAGGTTGGCCAGAGCAACGGCACAGGAAACTGGGTGGCCACCGTAGGTGTAGCCGTGCGGGAAGAGCTCGCCGTGCTTGAACGGCTCGAACAGCTTCTCGGCTAGCAGCAAGGCACCGAGGGGAGCGGCGGCACTGGTCATGCCCTTGGCGCAAACCAGCATGTCTGGCTCGAAGTCATAGCGAGTGGAGGCGAACATCGCTCCGCAACGACCAAATCCATCGATGGTTTCGTCTGCAACGATGAGCACGTCGTACTTGTCGCAAATCTCACGGATGCGCTTGAAGTAAGACTTAGGGGCGGTGAAAGTTCCACCCGAGTTCTGCACCGGTTCGAGGAAGAATGCGGCCACGGTGTCTGGGTCTTCGAAGAGAATCATTTCTTCGACGCGATCGGCGGCCCAGATCGCGAAGGCCTCTTCATCGGGGAATTGGTCTTGGGCGCGGTACCAGTTGGTGTTTGGCACGCGGAAGGTGCTTGGAACCAGCGGCTCAAACATCTTCTTCATTGCAGGGATGCCGGTCATCGATAGGGCACCGTGGCTGGTGCCGTGATAGGCCACCGAGCGGGTGAGTACCTTGTGCTTGGTTGGCTTGCCCTTGATCTTGAAGTACTGCTTGGCAAGCTTCCAGGCAGTCTCGTTGGCCTCGCCACCACCGGTGGTGTAGAAGACGCGAGTTAGGTTCTGGGGCGCGTAGGAGAGCAGGCGCTCGCTGAGCTCTACCGCTGGTGGAGTGGAGTGGCTCCAGTTTGGGAAGAAGTCCAGTTTGCTCATCTGGTCGAAGGCGGCCTGTGCCAGTTCTGGGCGGGCGTGGCCGGCATTGACGGCGAAGAGGCTGGAGATGCCATCTAGGTAACGCTTGCCGTTGATGTCCCAGAAGTAGTGGCCTTCGGCCTTAACAATGATTGGGATCGGAGACTTCTGGAATGGCTGGTGCTGGGTGAAGTGCAAGAACATGTTGTCCTTGGCGCCGGCTTCCAGCATCTCTTGGGTTACTGGCTGACCCTGTTTGCGGGCATCCAGCATTGGGGTGGCGCGCTTCGCGTTTGCGTTGGCTGCCATGGTTATCACTCTTCGCTTGTTTTGGGTTTGGAGCTGGTTTGAATCTTTGGTGGGTTGAATCTGGGCTGGGATTGCAACGGGTTTGCTATCTGGTACCCCAGTTGTAGAACTGCTTGTGGAGCTTGAGGTAGACAAAGGTTTCGGTGGAGGTCACACCGGGCAGGGTGCGAATCTCGGAGTTGAGCAGGTTGATCAGGTCGTCGTCGTTCTCACAGATGACCTCAACCAGGATGTCGAAGCTGCCGGCGGTGAGCACCACGTAATCGACAGCGGGTAGTCCACCCAGGTGCTCGGCAATGGCGCGGGTGTCTCCGCCGCAACGCACACCAATCATGGCTTGGCGGTAGAAGCCAAGCTGCATCGGGTCGGTTACCGCAACCACCTGCATGACACCGGCATCGGTGAGCTTCTGAACCCGCTGACGAACGGCGGCCTCAGACAAACCAACGGCCTTACCGATCTCGGCATAAGACTTGCGGCCGTCGTGCTGCAGCTGCTCGATGATGGACTTGGAGACCTCATCCAGCTGGCTACTCTTGGTGCGAAGCATTCGGGACATGAAACCATTCTGGCACTCAAAATGGCACTTAACCAATGAATCCGTAGCAAATGCCATAAATAAGGTGCGAAATCGACGCCAAATTTGGCATTTTGCTTCGGATTACTATTTGCCGTCAGCCGAAAGTTATTATTAGTCAAACCGGATATTCGAACTCTAGGAGAGTTGCAATGGCGCCTCGCGAATTCAAGAACTTCATCAATGGCCAATACGTTGAAGCCCGCTCTGGCCAGACCAGTGACGTGATCAATCCAGCCACCGGTGAGGTTTACGCCACCGCCGCGGTTTCCAATGCCGACGATGTGGCCGCCGCATTTAGCGCCGCCGACAAGGCCTTTGAGACTTGGGGTAACACCACTCCGTCCGAACGCCAGCTGGCTCTGTTTAGAATTGCCGATGCCATGGAGGCGCGCGCCGAAGAGTTTGCCGACATCGAGAGCGAAAACACCGGAAAGCCTCGCTCCACTCTGGTGGAATACGAAATCATGGTCTCGGTTGACCAGATTCGCTTCTTTGCCGGAGCGGCCCGAAACCTGGAGGGCAAGGCTGCGGGCGAGTACATGGCAGACCACACCTCCTTTATCAGGCGCGAGCCCATCGGCGTGGTTGGACAGGTGACACCCTGGAACTACCCGCTAAACATGGCCACCTGGAAGTTTGCACCGGCTATTGCCGCGGGCAACACCGTGGTGCTCAAGCCAAGCGATACCACCCCGGCATCCACGCTGCTGCTAGCCGAGATGGCAGCCGAATTCTTGCCAGCCGGTGTACTGAATGTGATCACCGGAGATCGCGACACCGGTCGCGCCATGATCGAGAACCCGGTGCCCCAATTGGTGTCGATCACCGGTTCGGTGCGAGCGGGTATGGAGGTGGCCAAGGCTGCCGCATCCGACCTGAAGCGCGTGCACCTAGAGCTGGGTGGCAAGGCGCCGGTAATCGTGTTTGCCGATGCTGACTTGGCCAAGGCGGCCGCACAGATTGTGGTTGCGGGCTACTTCAACGCCGGCCAAGACTGCACCGCCGCCACCCGAATCCTGGTTCAGGAATCGGTGCACGACGAGTTTGTTGCCCTGCTTGCCGCCGAGGTGAAGGCTAATGCCCTTACCGGTGCGCCAGACCGCGAAGACATCCTGTTTGGTCCGGTCAATAGCCGCGCCCAGTTGGAGCGTGTTGAGGGCTTCATCGAAAGACTTCCCGATCACGCCGAGGTTGCCGTGGGAGGAAGCAGACTGGCTGGCGCCGGTTTCTTCCACCAGGCCACCGTGGTCACCGGCCTCAAGCAGACCGACGAAGCGGTTCAGAGCGAAATCTTTGGTCCGGTAGTCACCGTGCAGAAGTTCACCGATGACGCGCAGGCGATGCGCTGGGCCAATGATGTGCAGTACGGTTTGGCCTCATCGGTGTGGACCCGAGACCACGGCCGCGCCATGCGCTTTGCCAAGGGTCTCAACTTTGGTTGTGTTTGGATCAACACCCACATTCCGCTGGTTGCCGAGATGCCGCATGGCGGCTTCCGTCACTCGGGCTATGGCAAGGACCTCTCGGCCTATGGGTTCGAGGAGTACACGCGCATTAAGCACGTGATGTCATTTATTGGTGAGTAGGTAATCGGGAGCGGTCACGCGTCTAGCGACCGAGTTTTCCACAGTCTTGCCTTTGCAACTCATCCGCGAGCGCTCGTCTGCTTCGCTGGATAGATGCAATGGTTTTGGATTCTCCCTTCGCTGGGCTATGGCGTCTACCTATTTGCAACCACGGGCAACTACTCGGGACTTATCTTTGGCGGTATGAGCCTGCTTTCCATGGGCGGTTCGCAATGGATGCAACGCCGACGCCGCGAGGTGGACACCAAGCAAGAGGTTTACTTTGGCAACAATCGGGTGGCTATTGGCAACCGCGTCTTGCCAAAAAGCGAATGGCTTTGGAAGCCCGAGTGGACCGATCGGGTCTACGGCTCCATTGTTGAAGAGGTGGCCCAGCGAAACTCAAGAGTCACCATTGAAGGCAAGGTGGCCGGCAAACTCAGCGCCGAAAGCTTCAACCCCGATGGCCTTACGGCTTGGCTGGGTTTTGCGTCCAGCGTTGCGATTGAGCTGGATTTGACCGCCGAGGGCTATCACGGTCTGGTGATTGGCCCCACCGGATCTGGAAAGAGCCAGCTGTTGGCAACTTGGTTGGTTTCGCTTTGCTCGCAATATGATGCCCGTCGGCTAAATTTGGCTCTCATCGACTTCAAGGGTGGGGCCTGCCTGGGAGCGTTTGCCGGACAACCCCAAACCAAGGCTTTTGCAACCGACCTTGACGGCAACGTTGCCTCGGTTTTTGACGGGGTAGCCGCCGAGTTAGCTAGGCGCTCGCAGCTGCTAGCCGGCGCGGGGCTTCCCCGCGTTCAAGATCTGCCAACTCACGCCAGGCCGCCTTATCTGCTGGTAGTTGTGGATGAGGCCCAGCCGGTTTTAGCGCTGCCACAGGTTGCGGCCGTGGTGGACAACATTGCCAGCCGTGGCAGATCGCTTGGCGTGCACATCGTACTCACCGGCCAGTCGCTCTCGGGAATACCTAGAAGCATCATTGGCAATTTGGGAACCCGCTTTCTTTTGGGCAAAGCAGATCCGGTGGAAATGGCACAGCTGGGAATGGCTAGAAGCGAGCCAGTTTTGCAACAGTCAACGGCCGAATGGGCTCCAGCCACAATGGTCACTCCGGTTCGCCAGCTTCGTTTCAACTTCGCCAGTTCGGGCAAGGTGCAAGCCGCAAAACTTAAGGAATACGCCCCACCTGCTAACCCCTTTATTCCTCAGGCGCCGCCTAAGTTTTCTCAGGAAACGGGGGTGTGGCCCGCCCACATCATTGATTTGGGAGAGTCCACTTAATATCCACTTGGCAAATGGTCTAATTTCGCGCTTTTCTAGAAGATTTATGTGGCAAGATTTTGTTTTGAGCACTTTGGCGCTCATCCCTGCTGGTTGGGCCGCTATCGACCCTAACTTCTAAGGAGTCGGTACCTATGACCAACCCTCAAGACCCAATGCTCAAGGACCTCATCAGTCTTGCCAAGAGCCCAGTAACACGACGCACCCTGCTTACCGGTGCCGGACTAACTGCGGGTGCCGTAACCCTGGTCGCCTGCTCTCCTGGTGGCGCCAAGCACCTAACCCCTGCCAAGGACCTGTCTGCCAAGCAGCATGTGGTCACCTGGGACGACTGGCCCTACTACATGGACGGCGAGTCCAACTCCTCGTTCCCAACCATTCACGAATTTGAAGCACAGACCGGCATCAAGGTCTACTACAACATCAACATCGATGACAACAACACCTACTACGCCCGCATCAAGAACCAGCTGGCTCTGGGCAAAGACACCGGTGCAGACACCTTCTGCCTAACCGACTGGATGGCGGCTCGCCTCATCAACAGTGGTCTGGTTCAGGCGTTCAATTACAAGCAGCTTCCAGCTGTAACCAAGAACCTCGACCCATTCTTCAAGGGCAAGAGCTGGTCCTACGACTCGGACCGCACCTACTCGCTTCCTTGGAAGGGCATCACCGCCGGTATCGGTTACCACAAGGCAAACTACAAGAAGTTGACTGGCAAGGACGCCCCGACATCGCTGGCCGACCTCTGGGCCCCAGAACTTAATGGCAAGGTTGTTGTGCTCAGCGAAATGCGCGACACCCTTGGCATCATGATGCTCGCCAAGGGCATCGACATTGGCAGCTTCTCCGACTCGGACTTCAGCAACACCCTGGACGAGTTCAAGAAGTTGGTCAACGATGGCCAGATTCGCAGCATCAAGGGCAACAGCTACATCGATGACCTAAAGAACGGCGATGCCGTTGCAGGTATCGTCTGGGCCGGCGACGTGGTTAGCACCAACGCCGAACTTGGCGGAGACGTTTTGGGTGTTGTTCTTCCAGAGTCGGGTAGCACCTTTGCCTGCGACAACTTCTTGATCCCTATGGGATCGCCTCACGCATCCAACGCCGAGGCTCTTATCAACTACTACTACCAGCCAGAGGTTGCAGCCAAGCTGGCCCTGGGTGGCGTCTACTACGTTCCACCGGTTAAGGGTGCCAAGGAAATTGCCATGGCCAAGAACCCTGCCATTGGAAACAACGAACTTATCTTCCCAAGCGACATGAGCAAGCTGCACCAGTTCCGTCCGCTTTCGCCAAAGGAAGACAATCAGTTCAGCAAGGCTTGGTCCGACGCCTCGAATGGAGTTGTGTAGTTGAAGGAATTCGTCCCGGCCGGTGCCGATTTAGAACTGCGCGGAATTCGCAAAGAGTTTCCTGGTTTTACCGCAATCGAAAACCTCGATTTGCAGATACCGGCAGGCGAGTTTGTCGCTCTGCTAGGCCCATCGGGTTGTGGTAAGACCACCACCCTGCGCATCATTGCGGGCCTCGAAGAACCGACCCGTGGTCAGGTTTTAATCGGTGGCAAGGACGTTACCTTCACCAAGCCGCACGAGCGTCCGGTCAACACCGTTTTCCAGTCGTACGCACTGTTCCCGCACATGACCATCCTCGAGAACGTGGCCTTCGGCCTGCGTCGCCGCAAGATGGCTAACCCACTTCAACTGGCTCGCGAAGCCCTGGACATGGTTGAGCTCGGCTATGCGGCGGAGCGTCGGCCACAGCAGCTCTCTGGTGGTCAGCAGCAGCGTGTGGCTCTGGCTCGCGCTCTGGTTAACCGTCCATCGTTGCTACTGCTGGATGAGCCACTGGGTGCACTAGACCTAAAGTTGCGCCGCCAGATGCAGATCGAGCTCAAGGCCATTCAGATGGAGGTTGGTCTCACCTTCCTGCACGTAACCCACGACCAGGAAGAGGCCATGGACATGGCCGACATCGTTGCGGTTATGAACAAGGGCCGCATCGAGCAGCTTGGAGCACCTGAGGCTCTATACGAGCGACCAAAGACCGCCTTTGTTTCAACCTTCTTGGGTCAGTCCAACCTGTTCGTTGGCGATGTTGTCGAGTCGTCGGCAAACTCGCTGAGCATTAGCGTTGCCGGCAGCAAAATCAGTGTTCCAAAGAACCGCGCCGAGAAGCACGATGGCACCATCGCAATCGGTGTGCGCCCTGAGAAGGCAGAGTTCCACCGCACCCAGCCTGCAGCCAGCGCCGAACTTAACATCCTGGGCCCAGGCGAGATTGTCGACATTCGCTTTACCGGTGTGAGCAACCAGTACCTGATTAACATTCCAAACGTTGGAAACATCACCGTGTTTGCGCAGAACATTGGAATTAGCCCTGTGATCGAGCTGGGCGAGCAGGTTTGGGTCTCCTTCAAGGTTGAACACGCCTTCGGTTTGGTAGACCTGCCAGCGGGTAACGAGGCGTAAGGATGGCCTTCGCAGCCTTCTCGCCATCGGCCAGCAAGCAAAAGAGTTCATCTCGGGTAAAGTCCGGCAAGATTGTTCTGGTTTTGCTGCTCCCGGGCCTGCTTTACCTTGGCATGTTCTTCATGGTTCCGCTGGTTTCGCTGATCATTACTTCGCTTGAGACCCCCGACCCTTCGGGTGCCTTCGGTGCCTACCAATACGCCCTCGACTTCTCTGCTTATCAGCGGGTTGTAGTCGATTACTTCCCACAGATTCTGCGTTCGTTTGGCTACGCCTTCTTGGCAACGCTGCTTGCCGTTCTGATCGCCTATCCGCTGGCCTATTTTGTTGGGGTGCGCCTTCGCACCCGTCCGCTGGTTCAGAAGCTAACCCTCACCCTGGTGGTTGCCCCGTTCTTCATCTCGTTCTTGCTTCGCACCATCGCCTGGAAGCAGATCCTGAGCGACAGCTCGCCAACCCTCGAGTTCCTGCGAAGCCTGCACCTGCTTGGCCCGCAGCAGTACTTCCTTGGCACTCCTTTTGCGGTGGTCTGGGGTCTCACCTACAACTTCATTCCGTTTATGGTGCTACCGCTTTACAGTTCGCTGGAGCGCTTGGACCTGCGCCTACTTGAGGCCGCCGGAGACCTTTACGCCAGCCCAAGCGCGGTATTCCGCAGGGTGACTCTGCCGCTGACCATGCCGGGTGTCATCAGTGGCACCCTGCTCACTTTCATTCCAATCACTGGTGACTACGTGAATGCCAGCCGAGACTTCCTCGGTGCATCAGACACCTCGATGATAGGAAACATGGTTCAGGCCGACTTCCTGCAGAACAGCGACTACCCGGCGGCTTCGGCCATGTCGGCGGTACTGATGGCGGTCATTCTCATCCTTGTCACTGTTTACGTGCGTCGCACCGGTACGGAGGAACTGCTTTGAACCGCTACCGCCTCAGCAGGTTCATCCTGCCGATCTACGCAGTAATCGCGCTGGTTTACCTGCTTATCCCGATTGCTTACACGATCGTGTTCTCGTTCAATAACTCGGCCGGCCGCACCAACACCATCTGGCAGGGGTTCACGCTGGACAAGTGGCTAAACGCCTGTCAGCGCCCGGGAATCTGCGAGGCAGTAGGCAACTCGCTGCTAATCGGTGGAGTTTCAACCCTGATTGCCACCGCTCTGGGAACCGCCATCGCCTACGCACTGGTGCGCTATCAGTTCAAGGCTCGCAGCCTGGTAAGCCTTTCGCTCTTCTTGCCGATGGCTACTCCTGAGGTTGTCATGGGTGCCGGTCTGGCAAGCCTGTTCTTCAACCTGGGTGCGGGTTACGGCTACATGACCATCATCTTGGCGCACGTAATGTTCTGTCTGTCCTTTGTGGTGGTTACCGTCAAGGCTCGAGTACAGACCCTGGATCCGGTGCTGGAGGAAGCTGGCCGTGACCTCTACGCCAGCCCAAGCATGGTGTTCTGGAAGATCACCTTCCCGCTGCTACTTCCGGGCATCGTTTCTGCCGCGCTGCTGGCGTTCGCTCTCTCCTTCGATGACTTCATCATCACTTACTTCAACGCGGGACCGGTCAACACCTTCCCGCTGTTCATCTACATCTCTGCTGCCAAGGGTGTTCCGGCTGAGGCAAACGTAATTGCCAGCGCGGTGTTCATCCTGGCCATTCTGATTGTGATTGGCACCCAGGTTGGCTCCAACCTGCGCCAGAAGCGTTTGTTCGCAATCAAATAAGAAACCCCGCGCAATCAAATAATTGCGGACGTCTGCAAGGACGTTAAATAAATGGGCCCGGATCAATGATCCGGGCCCATTTATTTATTTGATTTATGCAAACTTGGCGATTGCCTCTTCGAGCACGTCAAGCGCATCGTTTAGCAGCTCGTCGGTGATTACCAGCGGTGGCAAGAAGCGCAGGGTGCTGTAGTAAACACCCGCGTTTAGAACCAGCACACCGTTCTGGTGGCAGTGCTGAATCACCTTGTCGGTGAAGTCCTTGTTTGGGTTGCGAGTGCCAGGCTCTACAAACTCGATTGCCATCATGGCACCGCGGCCACGAACGTCGCCGATTACGCCGTACTTGGCCTGCATTGCCTCTAGTCGCGGCTTTAGCAGGGCCTCGATGCGCTGAGCGTTTTCGAGCACGCCACCGGCTTCGATCTGCTTGATCACCGAAATGGCGGCTGCGGCCGAAACTGGGTTACCACCGAAGGTGCCACCGATGCCGCCCGGGTGAGCTGCATCCATGACCTCGGCGCGACCGGTTACGGCCGATAGAACCATACCGCCGGCGATGCCCTTGGCGATGGTGAATAGGTCAGGCTCGAAGCCCTCTTCGTAGCAGGAGGCAAACCACTGGCCGGTGCGGGCAACGCCAGCCTGAACCTCGTCTGCAACAACCAGAATGCCGTTTGCCTTGGCCCACTTGGTAAGCGCGGTTAGGAAGCCAGGAGCCGGAACGATGAAACCGCCCTCGCCCTGGATTGGCTCGATGATGATGGCTGCAAGGTCTTCGGCACCGATGTGCTTTTCCATGTAGTTGATGGCGCGGGCTGCGGCCTCGTCGCCGGTCATGCCCTCAGGGTCGCGGAATGGGTACGACATTGGCACGTGGTAGATGTTGCCAGGCAGTGGACCGAAGCCGTTTGCGTATGGCGCAACCTTGAAGTTCATTGCCATGGTGAGGCTGGTGCGGCCGTGGTAACCGTGGTCGAATACTGCGATCGAGTTGCGCTTGGTGTACTTGCGGGCGAACTTGACTGCGTTTTCAACCGCCTCGGAACCCGAGTTGAAAAGTGCCGAACGCTTCTCGAAGTTTCCAGGAGTGTGCTTGTTCAGCAGCTCGCAGACCTCAACGTACTGCTCGTAAGGGGTGAGGGTGAAAAGAGTGTGGGTTAGCTGAGAAACCTGCTGGGTGACTGCATCGATTACACCCTGGTTGGTGTGACCGATTGAAACTACACCGATGCCCGAACCCAGGTCGATTAGCTGGTTTCCATCGATGTCGACGAGGATGGCGCCATTGGCCTTTTCGATGTAGACCGGCAGGGCTGCACCCACGCCATTTGAGACCGCCTTACGACGACGCTCGTGCATGGCCACAGACTTTGGGCCAGGGATGGTGGTTACAACTTTGCGCTCCTGCGCGACCGTGAATTCGCTCATTTTTTAAGTCTAAACCCGCGGGGGTTTGGGGGAGCGCCCCCAGGGCAGATTGCCGTCAATTCACAGCAAATTCTTGGCGTTGGCCTTGGCAAATTCTTAGGGGAAGGGCTTCGTGCCACAATAGGAAAATGCGTCGCGTCATCATTCTGGGCTCCACGGGCTCAATCGGTACCCAGGCCCTAGAGGTCATTGCCGCCAACCCTGATCGCTTTCAGGTGGTTGGCCTGGCGGCCGGCACCAATGCCGAATTGCTTGAGGCGCAGCGCGCCAGCTTCGGTGTTGCACCTGAGAATGCAGTTCTTGGTGCCACCGCTGCAACCCAACTGGTTGAGTCAGTAGACGCCGATGTGGTTGTGAACGGCATCACCGGATCGATTGGCTTAGCGCCCACCCTTGCCGCGCTCAAGACCGGCAAGACCCTGGCACTCGCCAATAAAGAGTCGCTCATTGTTGGTGGCAAGTTGGTCACCGAGGCTGCCGCCCCAGGCCAGATTGTGCCGGTAGATTCCGAGCACTCCGCCCTGGCTCAGTGCCTCCTTGGTGGTAAGGCCAGCGAGGTTAGCAAACTTATCCTCACCGCCTCGGGCGGGCCGTTCCGCGGCTGGAGTCGCGAGCAACTTCAGGACGTAACTCCAGAACAGGCGCTTGCGCACCCAACCTGGGTGATGGGCAAGGTGGTCACCACCAACTCGGCCACCATGGTCAACAAGGGGCTCGAGGTCATCGAGGCCCACCTGCTGTTTGATATTCCCTTCGATCGCATCGCCGTTACAGTGCACCCGCAATCGGTGGTGCACTCGATGGTGGAGTTCATTGATGGCTCGGTGCTGGCGCAGTGTTCGCCACCAGACATGCGTCTGCCGATTGCGCTTGGGATGAGTTGGCCAGAGCGAGTGCCAAATGTGGCGCCGGCCTGCGACTGGACCAAGGCTGCCACCTGGACCTTCGAGCCGCTGGATGAGCGAGTCTTCCGCTCGGTGGCGCTGGCCCGTCAGGTTGGAGAGCAGGGGCTAACCTATCCTGCCGTTTACAACGCAGCCAACGAACAGGCGGTTGAGGCTTTCCACCGAAAGCAGATCGGCTTCAATTCGATTGTGGATCTCATCGAGCGCGTTGTTGCCTCGCACGAGCCCGAAAAGGTGCTGAGCCTCGAATCGGTGCTGGCTGCCGAGAAGTGGGCCCGCGATCGCGCGGATGGAATCATCGCAAGGGCGTGCTAGCCACCCCTTCCGGCTCTAGTTGAACCGGGTAGTTGCAGCCGGCAGCGAATTCACAGCCAAAATGTAACCACCTTCACTTAGATTTAACGGGTGCTATACATTGTCGAATTCGTGCTGGGTGTGCTCTTTGTTGTTGTGGGCATTGGTGTTTCCATCGGCCTGCACGAAATCGGTCACCTAGTACCCGCAAAGCGCTTCGGTGCCCGGGTATCCAAGTACATGATTGGCTTTGGCCCAACCATCTGGTCTATCCGCCGCGGTGAAACCGAATACGGCATCAAGCTAATTCCCTTGGGCGGCTACATCGCCATCAGCGGCATGATGCCACCCGCCAAAAATGGCACCGATGTTCAGTCCAAGAATCGCTTCGTTCGCTGGGCAAACTCGGCTCGCCGCAACCAGGCCCAAACCGATGGCAGCTTCGACGAGTCGAAGGCCTTCTATCGCCTCAGCATCTGGAAGCGCGTGGTGGTCATGGTGGGTGGCCCATCCATGAACCTTGTCCTTGGTCTGCTCTTCACTGCCATCGCCATCAGCGGCATTGGCATGTACCAGGCGGGCACCAAGGTAGAGCACGTCATGTCGTGTGTGAAGGTGCAAGACACCGCCGCAGCGTGCACGGCAAACGACCCAATTAGCCCCGCTCGTAAGGCGGGCCTGCTTCCAGGCGACATCATCACCAAGGTAAATGGCCAGTCCATCTCCACCTTTACCCCGGTGCAAGACATGCTGGCCGGAAACTCCAAGCCACTCACCATCGAGTACCGTCGCGGCTCAGTGGTTCACACGGCAACCCTCAAGCCGGTGCTGGCTCTTCGCCCCGCCTACGACAAGCTCACGCTCGCTCCAAAGCTCTCCAAGTCTGGCAAGCAGCTTGAAGAGAAGCGCGGCGTAGTGGGTGTTGCGCTCAACTGGACGCGCGCGCCATACGGTCTTGATCGCACCTGGGGTTACTCGGCCTTGGCACTAACGCAAACTGCGGGGCTCATTGTTGATCTCCCGCACCAACTCTATTCACTGGCAGTAGACACCTTCTCGGGTGCCAAGCGCAATGCAAGTGGTCCGGTTTCCATCGTTGGCATCTCTAACATCGCCGGCGATGTTGCCGCAAACAACCAGATCGATCTGATGGGCAAGCTCAGTACCGGCTTCATGATGCTGGCATCGCTCAACTTTGCACTGTTTGTCTTCAATCTGGTGCCGTTGCTTCCATTGGACGGCGGGCATGTGCTCAGCGCACTCTATGAGGGCGTCAAACGTGGGCTCTATCGTTTGGTCCGCAAGCCAGATCCCGGGCCGGTAGACACGGCAATGGCGGTGCCTTTCACAATGGCCATGTGGGTAGTTCTGATGGCCGTCAGTTTGCTGGTGATGGTTGCAGACTTTGTTAACCCCATCAAGCTTGGCTAGGCATCCAGTACTTTAGGCTTGAACTCTAGTTATGGAAAGTGAGTGCTAGTTGCCAGCAGTAAATCTTGGTGCCATTAAGTCGCCGCCTCCGGTACTTGCTCCCCGCAAAAAGACCCGCCAGATCATGGTTGGCAAGGTTCCGGTTGGCGGCGGTGCACCAATCAGCGTGCAGTCGATGACCACCACCAAGACCACCGACATCAACGGCACCCTGCAGCAGATCGCAGAGCTAACCGCCTCCGGCTGCGACATCGTTCGTGTGGCCTGCCCCTCACAGGACGACGCCGATGTACTTCGCATCATCGCCAAGCGCTCGCAGATTCCGGTAATCGCAGACATTCACTTCCAGCCAAAGTACGTATTCCAGGCCATCGATGCCGGTTGTGGCGCTGTGCGCGTAAACCCGGGCAACATCCGCCAGTTTGACGACCAGGTTGGCGCAATCGCCAAGGCCGCCAAGGACGCGGGCGTTTCCATCCGCATCGGTGTAAATGCCGGTTCGCTAGACCCACGCCTGCTTCAGAAGTATGGCAAGGCAACCCCAGAGGCTCTGGTTGAAAGCGCCGTCTGGGAGGCCAGCCTCTTTGAGGAACACGACTTCCACGACTTCAAGATTTCGGTGAAGCACAACGACCCAGTGGTGATGGTGAAGGCCTACCAGCTGCTCTCAGAGCGTGGCGACTGGCCACTGCACCTGGGTGTTACCGAGGCCGGCCCTGAGTTCCAGGGCACCATCAAGTCTTCGGTGGCCTTCGGTGCACTACTAGCCCAGGGCATTGGCGACACCATCCGTGTTTCTCTCAGTGCGCCACCGGTGCAAGAGATCAAGGTCGGCAGCCAGATTCTGGAGAGCCTAAACCTGCGTCCTCGCAAGCTTGAGATTGTTTCCTGCCCATCCTGTGGCCGTGCCCAGGTAGACGTTTACCAGCTGGCCAACGATGTAACCGCCGGACTGGAAAAGCTCACCGTTCCGCTGCGCGTTGCCGTAATGGGCTGTGTTGTAAACGGCCCAGGCGAGGCTCGCGAGGCCGATCTGGGCGTTGCCTCGGGTAACGGCAAGGGTCAGATCTTTGTTCGCGGTGAGGTAATCAAGACCGTGCCAGAGGCAGACATCGTGGCAACCCTCATCGAAGAGGCCAACCGCATTGCCGAATCGATGGATCCTGCCCTACTGGGCAAGCCAGAGGTTGTCGTAGCCCAGCCATAGTGCCAGCCGCCGGTTCGGTAGGCTAGAACAATGCCAACGCGTCTATCTAACCTTTTCCTGCGCACCCTGCGTGAAGACCCTGCCGAAGCCGAAGTAGCCAGCCACAAGCTGTTGCTGCGTGCCGGATACATCCGCCGAGCCGCCCCTGGTGTTTACACCTGGCTGCCGCTTGGTCTGCTGGTTAAGGCAAAGATCGAGAAGGTTGTCCGCGAGGAGATGGCCAACGCCGGTGCCCAGGAAGTGTTCTTCCCAGCGCTGCTGCCACGAGAGCCATTTGAGGCCACCAACCGCTGGACCGAATACGGCGACAACCTGTTCCGTCTGCAGGACCGCAAGAAGGCCGACTACCTGTTGGCGCCAACCCACGAGGAAATGTTCACCCTCCTGGTGAAGGACCTCTACAGCTCTTACAAAGACCTACCGGTTTGCCTGTACCAGATTCAGAACAAGTACCGCGACGAGGCCCGTCCGCGTGCCGGTCTGCTCCGCGGTCGCGAGTTTGTGATGAAGGACGCCTATTCGTTTGACCTCACCGATGAGGGTCTCGCCAAGGCTTACCAGGCTCAGCGCGATGCCTACGAGCGCATCTTCACCCGCCTAGGTGTGGAATACGTGATTGTGAAGGCAGATGCCGGAGCAATGGGCGGCAGCGCCTCTGAGGAATTCCTTTCGCCATCCGAGATTGGCGAGGACACCTTTGTTCGCTCGCCTGGTGGCTATGCGGCCAACGTCGAGGCAGTGAAGACTGTGGCTCCGGCCGAGGTTGCCATCGAGGGCCAGCCAGCGGCAACCGCAGTGGCCACTCCGGGTGCCACCACCATCCAGGCCCTGGTAGACCAGGCCAACACCAACTTTGCTAAGCCTGCCGGTTCTTGGACTGGCGCCCACACCCTCAAGACCATGGTCTTGGCGCTAACCAGCCCAGAGGGCAAGCGCGAGCTGGTTGCCGTGGCAATCCCAGGCGACCGCGAGGTTGACACCAAGCGCGCCGAGGCTGCTTTTGGTCCTAACGAGGTAGAGCCAGCCAACGAGAGCGACTTTGCTAAGCACCCTGGCCTAGTTAAGGGCTACGTTGGTCCGGTTTCGCTGGTCAACGGCGTAGCCACCCAGCACCTGGGCAAGGATTCGGCCACCGGCATTCGCTTCCTGGTTGACCCACGCGTGGTCAACGGCAGCAATTGGATCACCGGCGCAAATGCCGAGGACCAGCACATCATCAACGTGGTGGCTGGACGCGACTTCGTGGCGGACGGCTTTGCCGACATCGCAGAGGTTCGTGCGGGCGATCCAGCTCCAGACGGCTCGGGTCCGCTCGAGTTGGCTCGCGGCATCGAGATCGGTCACGTCTTCCAACTTGGCCGCAAGTACGCCGAGGCTCTAGACCTTCGCGTGCTTGACGAAAACGGCAAGCTGCAGGTTGTCACTATGGGTTCGTACGGAATCGGTGTGACCCGAATGATTGCAGTTTTGGCCGAGGCCAACCACGATGAAAAGGGCCTGATCTGGCCTGAGGCAGTGTCTCCGGTTGATGTCTACATCGTTGCTGCCGGCAAGGACGACAGCGTCTTTGAGGCCGCCGAGAAGCTTGCAGCCGAGTTTGAGGCTGCGGGTAAGACTGTGATGTTGGATGACCGTCCAAAGGTTAGCCCAGGCGTAAAGTTTGGCGATGCCGAGCTAATCGGTGTGCCAAATATCGTGATCGTGGGCAAGGGCCTCGAGCAGGGTGAGGTGGACCTCTGGAATCGCTCCACCGGCGAGCGTCGCTCGGTTGCGGTAAACTTGGCGGTATCAGAACTTAAGTAACGGAAGAGGTTTAGCTATGGATATCGACCTGAGGCTACTAAAACAGGTCGAAATCGACCGCGAAATCCCGTTCAAAGAACTAGTTGAAATCATCGAGGCTGCAGTAGTTGCGGCCTTCCAGAAGGCTGTGGGCAACCACGACCCAGCCCGCGCGGTGCTAGACCAGAAGACCGGCAAGGTAACCATCTTCACTCCAGTTTTGGATGAAGAGGGTCAGCCAACCGGCGAAGAGATCGACTCAACTCCAGAGAACTTCGGCCGCGTTGCCGCGTACTCGGCCAAGCAGGTTATTGCCCAGCGCCTCCGCGAAATCAACGATGACGTGCTCTTCGGTGAATTCCAGGGCAAGGAAGAAGACATCGTTACCGGTGTCATCGAGCAGGGTGCGAAGTCTTACCTTGTCTACGTAAACCTCGGCACCGTCGAGGCCATGCTCCCAGACAGCGAGCAGGTTCCGGGCGAAGACTACTCGCACGGTAAGCGCATGCGCTTCTACGTCACCAAGGTTGCTCGCGCGGCCAAGGGTGGCACTCAGGTCACTGTTTCGCGCAGCCACCCATCGTTGGTTCGCAAGCTTTTCGCCTTCGAGGTTCCTGAGATCGCCAACGGCGACGTAGAAATTGTTCAGGTTGCCCGCGAAGCCGGCCACCGCACCAAGATTGCGGTTCGCGCCACTAAGCCAGGCATCAATGCCAAGGGTTCGTGCATCGGTGAGCTAGGTCAGCGCGTTCGCGCTGTGGGTGCCGAGCTCAACGACGAAAAGATCGACATCGTTGACTGGTCGGAAGACCTGCCAACCTTCGTGGCCCAGGCACTTTCGCCAGCTCGCGTCTCCAGCTGCTACACCCTTGACGCTGCAACCAAGCACGTTCGTGCGCTGGTTCCAGACTTCCAGCTTTCGCTGGCTATCGGTAAGGAAGGCCAGAACGTTCGTTTGGCAGCCCGTCTTACCGGAGCCAAGATCGACGTTCAGCCAGACAGCATTCTCGAGGACTAGACCTTCGGGTCTAGCCTCCGATAAGCGGAGCAGGTAGAATGGAACCCGTAAGAACCTGCGTTGGTTGTCGTCAGCGTGCCTCAAATTTGCTTCGCATCGTTTTAGATGGTCAGGAACTTGTTCCAGATCTCGGCGGTAAGTTGCCAGGTAGAGGTGCACGGCTGCACACCAGCACCGCATGCTTGAAACTCGCAATAGACCGCAAGGCATTCAGCCGAGCGCTTCGCGTTTCAACAAGCCTGCAGTGGCAGCAGGTCGCCAATTATGTAGAACAGGCAGAGAAGATGTTGGCTTCATAATGAGTTGCTCGAAATGAGTACCCCAAAGCTTTAAGCCTGCCCTGTCTGGGGTAGGCCCAGACAGGAGAACAAACTAAGTGGCACTACCACGCGTATACGACATAGCTAAAGAACTTGGCATTGATAGCAAAGTTGCTTTGGCAAAATTGGCAGAACTCGGCGAATTCGTTAAGTCCGGTTCTTCCACCATTGCTCCGCCAGTAGCCAAGAAACTGCGCGATGCATTCCCAGCCGAGGCTGCCGCTGCTGCGGCCGCACCAAAGGCCGCCCCTGCTCCTAAGGCTGCGCCAGCCGCACCTGCAGCACCTGCTGCCCCGGTGGCCGCAACCCCTGCTGCTCCAGCAGCTCCTTCGGCACCAAGTCCTGCTCAGGCGGCTCCGGCTCCGGCAGCTCCTGCGGCGCCAGCTGCACCAGCCGCCGCTACTCCAGCTGCACCTGCTGCCGCAACTCCAGGCGCTCCTGCTGCTCCGGCAGCACCGGCAACTCCGGGTGGCCTCACCGCTGGCATCCCTCGTCCGGGCAACAACCCATTCGCTTCAGCGCAGGGCATGGGTATCCCACGTCCAATCTCGCGTCCGGGCAACAACCCATTTGCACCTAGTCAGGGCATGGGTCGTCCAGGTCAGGGCAACCGTCCGGGTGGCCCAGGCCGTCCAGGTGCTGGTGGCCCAGGCCGTCCAGGTGGCGCAGGTGGCCCTGGTGGCGCACCACGTCCGGGCGCTCCTCGTCCGGGTGGCGCAGGCGCTCCTCGTCCAGGCTTCGGCAGCCCACGCCCAGTAGGCGCCCCAGGCGCCGGCGCTCCGGCAGCCGGTGGCTTCGCTCGCCCAGGTGGCGGCGGTCCGGCACGTGGTCGTGGCAACGCATCGGGTACCGCAGGTGCCTTCGGTAAGGGTGGCTCGCGCGGCGCATCAAAGGCCCGCAAGTCGAAGCGTGCAAAGCGCGAAGAATTCGAGCAGAGAAGCAACGCTCCTAGCCTCGGTGGTGCACTTGTTCCACGCGGCGATGGCAACACCGTTCTTCGCCTTCGTCGTGGTGCAAGCATCCAAGACTTCGCAGACAAGATTGATGCCAACGCTGGTCAGCTGATCACCGTTCTCTTCCACCTCGGCCAGATGGCAACCGCCACCCAGTCGTTGGATGAAGACACCTTTGCAATCCTCGGTCAGGAGCTCGGTTACAAGATCGAGGTCGTTTCGCCTGAGGACGAAGAGCGCGAGCTGTTTGAAGGCTTCGGTCTAGACATCTCCACCGACTTCGATGACGATGACGAAGACCTAGAGGCACGCCCTCCAGTTGTAACCGTCATGGGTCACGTTGACCACGGTAAGACCCGACTCCTCGACTCGATCCGCAAGGCAAACGTTATGGCGGGCGAGGCCGGTGGCATCACCCAGCACATCGGTGCCTACCAGGTACACGTTGAGCACGAAGGCATCGACCGCGCCATCACCTTCATTGACACCCCAGGTCACGAGGCGTTCACCGCTATGCGTGCCCGTGGTGCTCAGGTCACCGACCTTGCAATCCTCGTGGTTGCAGCGGATGACGGCGTGATGCCACAGACCGTTGAAGCGCTTAACCACGCTCAGTCGGCCGGCGTTCCAATCGTTGTTGCTGTTAACAAAACCGACAAGGAGGGTGCAAACCCTGCCAAGATCCGTCAGCAGCTAACCGAATTCAACCTGGTTGCCGAAGAGTACGGTGGCGACGTTATGTTCGTCGACGTCTCGGCTCTAACCGGCAAGGGCATCCCAGAGCTACTAGACGCAGTTCTGCTTACCGCAGACGCCGCGCTAGACCTGCGCGCCAACCCTAACAAGGACGCTCGCGGTGTTGCCATCGAAGCCAACCTTGACAAGGGTCGCGGTTCGGTTGCCACCGTTCTAGTTCAGTCTGGAACCCTTGAGGTTGGAGATCCAATCGTTGCGGGTGCGGCTCACGGTCGTGTTCGTGCCATGTTCGATGAGAACGGTAATGCTGTAGAAAAGGCCACCCCGAGCCGTCCGGTTCAGGTTCTTGGTCTTCAGTCGGTGCCACGCGCCGGCGATACCTTCGTGGTTGCAGAAGACGAGCGTCAGGCTCGCCAGATCGCCGAGAAGCGTGAAGCTGCCGACCGCAATGCACTGCTGGCCAAGACCCGCAAGCGCATCAGCCTCGAAGACTTCACCAAGGCCCTCGAAGACGGCAAGGTCGAGTCTCTCAACCTGGTCATCAAGGGTGACGTTTCCGGTGCTGTTGAAGCCCTCGAAGACTCGCTCCTCAAGATTGAGGTCGACGACTCGGTACAGCTTCGCATCATCCACCGTGGCGTTGGTGCCATCACCGAGAGCGACGTTAACCTCGCAACCGTGGACAACGCCATCATCATTGGTTTCAATGTTCGTCCAGACAACAAGGCCAAGGAACGCGCAGACCGCGAAGGCGTCGACGTTCGTTTCTACTCGGTTATCTACGCGGCACTCGAGGACATCGAGCAGGCTCTCAAGGGCATGCTCAAGCCAGAGTACGAAGAGGTCGAGACTGGTACTGCAGAGGTGCGCGAGCTGTTCAAGTCGAGCAAGGTTGGAACCATCGCTGGTTCGATCGTTCGCTCGGGTTCGATCAAGCGCAACGCCTCGGCACGTGTACTTCGCAACGGCGTTGTGGTCTACGACAACAGCAAGATCGAATCGCTCAAGCGCTTCAAGGACGATGCCAACGAAGTCAAGACCGACTACGAGTGTGGTATCGGCCTAGCCGGCTTCAACGACCTGCAGCTCGAGGACATCATCGTCACCTACGAGATGCGCGAGAAGCCACGCGTCTAACCTAGTAACTCGCTGTCCGTGGCCCTTGATTGGGCCACGGGCGGCAGTCTTAGAGGAGTAATAATGGTTGATCACGCCAGAGCGCGTCGTCTAGCCGAGCGCATCAAGGTGCTGGTTGCCGAAGCCCTAGAACGTGCGGTCAAAGACCCAGACCTAGGTTTCGTGACCATCACCGATGTGCGAGTAACCCCAGATTTGCAGCACGCCAGCATCTACTACACCGTGTTTGGCAGCGATGAGGACAAGGCCCGTTCGGCCGAAATCATCGAGCGAAACCGCGGCCGTATTCGCGGCGAGATTGGTCGAGGTCTCTCGATCCGTCTTACCCCAACCATCGAGTTCCAGACCGATGCCGTGCCTGAAACCGCAGCTCACATGACCGAGCTGTTAGCCGAGGCGCAGCGCCGCGACGAGCAGGTTCACAAGCTTTCCAGCGGTGCAAAATATGCCGGTGAAGAGAACCCTTACAAGGAACCTCGCAAGCTGGACGAAGACTCCGACGCCGAGGACGGCGAATAGCCCTTGGCAATTCCGGGCTTGCTGCTTATCGACAAAGACCCCGACTGGACTAGCCACGATGTTGTCGCCAAGGTGCGCGGACTAGCCGGAACCAGGCGCGTCGGCCACGCCGGCACGCTAGACCCAATGGCAACCGGGCTCCTCATCATCGGTGTGGAGTCTGCAACCAAACTGCTCACCTACCTGGTGGGCGAAAGCAAGACCTACACCGCCACCATCCGGCTGGGTGCCGCTACCATCACCGATGACCGCGAGGGCGAGATTACCTCTCAGGCCGATGCCGCGGTTGTGGCAAAAATCACCACCGATGACATCGAGCGCGAGCTTGCCAAACTGCGTGGTGAGATTCAGCAGGTGCCTTCCTCGGTGAGCGCCATCAAAGTGGACGGCAAGCGCGCATACGCCCTGGTTCGCGGTGGCGACGAAGTGAAGTTGGCGGCCCGGCCGGTGACCATTCACAGCTTTACCCTCGATGCCCAGCCACGATTGGCCGACGGCGAATTCCTAGACCTCGATGTCACCGTGGAATGTTCCAGCGGAACCTACATTCGCGCCCTGGCTCGAGATCTGGGCGCAGCCCTCGGTGTTGGTGGCCACCTAACCGCTCTGCGACGCACCAAGGTGGGTCACTACTCGGTGGAACAGGCCAGCCGCCTCGAAGATTTGACTCGCGAGAACATCAGCATTCTCCCCAGCGCCGATGCCGCCAGGGTGCAGTTTGAAATCCTGCAGTTGTCCAACCAGGACGAAATTGACCTTCGTAACGGCAAGCTGCTTGAGGTGCCAGAAGCTTTTGCAAAGCATCCAAGTAAGCAGCCGATTGCTGCTCTTAATGCAGCCGGTGTTTTGGTGGCCATGCTGGAGCGAAGCGGTAAAAAGCTGAAGTCCACCTGCGTTTTTGCACCGGAGGTTGCCAGTGCCTGAGTTGCTCTATCAAATCTTGCTCTGGTCCGCCCTGGCGGTTGGCTTGGGTTCGCTGCTGCTTGGCCTGCTCGGCAAGGTTCCGGGCAACGTCACCGCCATCGGCCAGGCCGTTCTCGAACTTGGATTGCTGGCACTGCTGGTGACCTCAATCGTTTTGGTTGCAGGCGGTAAGAGCGCGGCAACCAGCACCGTCGAGTTCTTCGCTTATCTGGTTGGTGCATTGATCATCCCGGTAGCCGCTGTCTTCTGGTCGCTTCTGGAGCGCAGTCGTTGGTCCACCGTGGTTCTGGGAGTGTCTGGGCTTGCCATCGTTGTGATGGTGGTTCGGATGCACCAAATCTGGACCGGAAGCTACCTCTAAACCAAGGATTAGGCTAGAACCTATGGCAAAAAACACCCCTGACCAGCCAAAACTTGGCCCTGGCCGCGTTCTAATCGCGGTCTATGGCGTTTTCGCCATCGCTGCCACCGTGCGTGCGGGTTTTCAGATTGTCACCGCGTTCAGCGCATCGCCGGTCAACTACAGCCTTTCTGCGCTCTCGGGTTTGGTCTACATTCTGGCTACCATCTCGTTGGCTCGCACCGGCAAGACCTGGCACAAAATTGCCTGGGGCACCCTCATCTTTGAACTAACCGGCGTGCTGCTGGTTGGCACCTTTAGCCTGTTCTTCCCAGCCGCAACCGTGAAGCAAACCTCGGTGTGGTCCTACTTCGGCATGTACTACCTGTTCATCCCGCTGATTCTGCCAATCCTCGGCCTCAACTGGCTGCGCAAGCAGGGCCGGGGCCAGTAATGCAGCAGTGGCAGGGTCTGGATCAGATACCGTCGGCTTGCCAGCCGAGTGCGGTAACCATCGGCAAGTTTGACGGCATTCATCTGGGTCATCAGGCTCTGTTGAAGGCAACCACCGATGCCGCCAAGGCGCATTCGATGCAGTCGATTGCTGTCACCTTCGATCGCCACCCAGATGCTCTGTTCCACCCCGAGCGCCTGCGTCTTCCAATAATCGGTGCCCATCAGAAGGCGCAGCTAATAGAGGAAGCCGGCTTTTCGGCTTTGCTCACCCTTGCCTTCGATGAGGCCTTGGCCTGTCTGGAGCCGCGCCAGTTTGTGCAGGACATCCTGGTGGTTGGCCTAAACGCCAAGTACGTGGCAGTTGGCGAAGACTTCCGTTTTGGTGCTGGAGGTAAGGGTGATGTGCAGTTGCTTGCCCAACTGGGCAAGGAGTTTGGCTTTGAACTAGTGGTGGTGGCCGCCATTGAGATGGATGGCCACAAAATCTCTTCCAGTCGAATTCGCGAGCTGCTAGACCTTGGTGACGTGACACAGGTGGCTAGGCTGCTTGGTCGCCGGCACCAAACCTGCGGCATCATCGAACACGGCCTAAAACTTGGCCGCCAACTCGGTTTTCCAACCGCCAATATGTCGCGCGAGGCCGAGGGCTATCTTCCAGTGGACGGCGTATACGCCGGATACCTTTACGCCGATGGCGTGCGTTACGACGCCGCTCTTTCAGTGGGCATCAATGAGACCATCCAGGCAGTGCCGAGGCTGATTGAGGCCCACGTGCTGGACCGGGATGACCTTGACCTCTACGACAAGGTGGTGACGCTGGAGTACGTAAGCTACCTGCGTCCCGCGCTGAAGTTTGACGGCATCGAAGCCCTTATCGCGGCAATCCAGGCCGACTGCGACAAGATTCGCGAAATGCTCAGGATTCTCAAGTAATTCCCAGCCTTCTCACGGGCTACTTCCAACATCCACTGCCAGAGTGTTAGTGAGAGGAGCACCAAATGGACCAGCTAGACGGCAACGAACCCAAGGACTTTGAATACGTTGCGCCCAATCAGGCCCAGTACGTTTACGAGAAAGAAGTCTCGGAGAACGCTCCTCGACGGGCTCGCGCCATCGGTGCAGTGACCACCGCCATCCTGGTTGCCGGCGGACTAGTTGGTGGTGCCGCCTTTGCGATGGGCAACCTCAACCTTAGCCCTGCGCCAGCTTCTGTTAGCGCCCCAGTGGCAACCGCAGACGCCACCAACGTGGTTGCGGATACTTCGGGCGCAGAGTCCACTCCAAGCGCCACGCCAAGTGCTACCAGCACTCCACGAACCATAGCCGTTCCTCCGGCGTCCTTCAGCGATGAAGACGGCCAGCGAAAGTTCAGCAAACCATCGGGTGGCACTGGCACAGTTTCTTCGGCTACTCCGGCACCAGCCATTACCGGAGCCCCAAGCTTTGGTGGGGGAGACGAAGGCGACGATAATCACCACGATGGTGGGGATCGCCAGCCTCGTCCGCTGCGCACTCCCGGCAGTTTTTCAAACGACGACTAGATCGTTAGTTGCGCTCCAAAATTTTCAACCAATCAACTAGGAACATCATGACTGAGAACAATGTCGACTACGTTGTTGACCCAGCCGATTCGGCTAAGCCCAAATCCAGCTTCTGGGCCAACCGCACCGTGCGTATCGTTGCAATCACCGTTGGCAGCGCTCTAGCACTAGCCGGAACATTCGGAGCGGGCGTTGCGGCTGGTCAGCAGATGTCGGGTGGCAATTCTCAGGTGAATGGACAGTTTGGCCCTGGCGGTAAGAACTTACCCGGCAATGGCAGCTTCCCTGGTGGCCCTAACGACCCAGATCACGGAGCTGGCACCGACCGCCCTGGTGGCGGGCAGTGGGCTCCATCAGGCGCATCCGCGGGCACAACAACCACTACCAAGTCTTAGGCGTGAAGCTCCTTAGAAACCCGAACACCGGTCGGGTTGATTTGGTTTGGCTCACCTCTCTGCTTGCGCTCGCGCTTTATTCGGGCTTCAGCTATCTTTTCCAGTTGGCACAGGGGCAGAAATCCGAGTTTTACGCTGCCATTGCAACCAGCATGTCTAAGAGCCTCTCCAACTTCTGGTTTGGAGCGGCAGATCCTGCCGGGACCATCACGCTTGACAAAATTCCAGGCTCCTACTGGTTCCCGGCTATCTTTGTGAAACTCTTCGGCGTTTCAACCTGGTCGGTGAATGCCCCTAACGCAATCGCCAGCGTAATTCTCGTCATCGTTGTTGCCTATACAGCCCGAGAAATCGGTGGTCGCGGTGCTGGTCTCATTGCGGGAGCAGTGGCGGCAACAACACCAATCCTCTCCGCGGTGGCCAGATCCAACCAGCCTGAATCTTTCTTGCTGCTTTGGCTTTCGGTGGCAAGTTGGTTTGGCGTTAAGGCGCTCAAGAACAATTCGTTCAAACACTTGCTGTGGGCTGGCGTCTTCATCGCCGTTGCTTTTCACTCATACATGCTGGTGGCTTGGGCGCTCTGGCCGGCTCTAGGCCTTGCCTACTTGGCTACCAATCAGCGCTGGGTCACCAAGATCTGGCACCTGCTGGCAGCCGGCCTCACCAGCCTCGCGCTGTCTTTCGTCTGGATTGTTTCGGTGATGCTTACCCCGGCGGCAAATCGCCCATACATCGGTGGCAGCAACACAAACAGTGCGCTTGAAATGGTCTTCGGCTACAACGGCCTCGGTCGCTTTAGTGACCTCACCTCCGGCACTTCGGTTGCCAGCACAGTGCGTGGCTTCACGCCACCCTTTAGCGGATCACCGAGCTTTCTGCGACTGCTAAACAGCCAGCTCTTGCCCCAGATTGGTTGGTTGATTCCCGCCACCATCGTGGCAGTCATCGTGATTTTTGCACTAAAGAATTTCTCGCCAACCGCGTGGTTTGCAAGCCTCTACTTCGCCGTCTTTGCCACCATGTTCAGTGTGGTTGCAGGTATGCACCAGTTCTACACCGCGGCACTTGCAGTGCCAATGGCATTGGTATTGGCAACCGCCTATGCCACTGCTCGCCGCAGTAACAAGACCTGGGTCAAGATTCCGGTCATTGCTACCGCGGTTATTTCGGCCGCGTACGTGGGCATTCAGTACTCCAGCTACATGCCCTGGGCACCGGTCGTTCAGTTTGCTATCGGCATCGTCGCGGTGATTGTGATTTTGGTTGGAGTTCGCGGCAAGGCAAAGATTCTGCTTCCCGCTTTGATTGCTGCCGCCTTGGTGTTTAGCCCAGCGGTTTGGGCTGCGGATACCCGCAGCTACCCGTCTTCAATTAACCCGTTGGCAGGTCCAACAAACAGCGTGGGAACCTTTGGCGGTGGAGGTTTGGGAGCTGCCTCTCCTCAGCTTGGCGCGGTTGGTGCCGGTCCTGGTTTTGGAATGGCGGGCGCTGGGCAGGTTAATCACCGAGCTCTTGTCGCCTACCTGCAGGCCCACCGAAATGGCGCCAAATTCCTTTTGGCCACCTTTACCACCATGGCTGCCGCCAGCTACATCATCGAAACCGGCGACAACATTCTGCCAATCGGAGGCTTCGACGGCTCGGATCCATCGCCAACTTTGGCTCAGTTCAAGAACTACGTTGCCGATGGTCAGCTTCGCTTCGTCCTCTCATCGGGATCAGCTGGGGGCAGAGCGTTGGGTCAGTCCGGAGCTGGAAGCAACTCCACTGCATCGGGTCGCGACAACTCATCCCAGATAGAGTCCTGGGTAACCGCAAACTGCACGCCGGACACATCAAGCGTGGGCGCCGGTTCGCTTTACCTTTGCACACCAAGCAGCCTTAACTAGCGCCCACGGGCAAATCAGCGTAAACTAACAAGGTTGCCGTGTAACGGCCGCGGATTTAGAGAGTCAATCTCACCCAGATTTTGGCGCCGCGCAGCAATCTGAAAGGACTGAACAATGGCACTAGCTCCAGAAGTAAAGACTTCGATCATCGAAGAATACGCAACTCACCCAGGTGACACCGGTTCGCCAGAGGTTCAGATTGCAGTGCTTACCAAGCGCATCAAGGACCTAACCGAGCACCTAAAGGAGCACAAGCACGACCACCACAGCCGTCGTGGCCTGCTTCTTCTTGTTGGTCAGCGTCGCCGTCTACTCGGTTACCTACAGGGTGTAGACATCGCTCGTTACCGTGCACTGATCGAGCGCCTAGGTCTTCGTCGATAAGTTCGTCTCCGACAAACAGTCGATAACTGAAGTTTTGTCAAAACCCCCGAGGAAATCTCGGGGGTTTTGCTTTACCCGTTCTAATCTGTTTTCAACTTTGGGGGAGGTGTGCATAGTGACAGTTCGTTTTAGGAAGCTCAATCCTTGGCTTCTGGCCTGGTATCTGTTGCCACTAGCCTTCTTCATCGGAAACCGGGTTTCACTGATGAGGTCACTGGCTTCCCAGCAATACGTGCCGATTCTCAACGGACCTGACCTAGGCGGTGGCATCGCCGCCACAGTTAGCGCTGTTGTTTTTGCTTTGCTGGCAATCCTCTCAGCCACAATCGTTACTCTGGTGCTGTTTTTCAAGTCAATTGCCAAATGAATAAATTTGGGGGAGTCATGGAGTTTCTAAAGGTTTTGGGGCGGCCGATTGCCCGAAGTTTCGACTACCGCGGCAGACTCACTCGCGGTGAGTTCTTTGCCTGGTGGCTGCTGACCATGATTGTGGGGCTGGTTAGCTACTGGGCAATCATGGGTGTGTTCATGGGCGGCCACTGGCCAAGCTGGCTCTGGTCCTATGAGATCTACATCGCCTGGGCCCCTGGGTTGCTGCTCTGTATCCCTACTTGGGCGGCCATGAGCCGCCGCCTGCGCGATGCGGGAATCAGCCCAAACTGGCTGTGGATCAATGCCATTCCGCTGGCTCTTTTTGCGCTCAATTTCGTTCCGGTGGTTGCCTTCCTGGGTTTGCAAACCTACTACCTGCTGCTTCAAGGCAACTTGGTGATTTCAATCGTCGTTTTCATCGCCAACCTGGTCATGCTGGCCAGGCCAACTGCAAAGCAGTAACCAAGCGTTCATCCGCCACCAGCCGTTTCTCTGGTAAATGTCAGGTGCCGCTGATAACCTTATAAACGAGTGATTGGTTTGATGCTGGTCCTCGGTGGAAGGTCTTGGGCCGGCGGTATCGCAGCTCCCAAGGTTTGTCACTGGAGACCAGACCGCGCCGCAAGACTGGCGCGTTTCCCAAGGGCATCGCCCAAAACCTTATTTGCATCTGCGGCCTTTGGCGCGCTCGTTCGGGTATGCCCCGCAGCACTGCACCTTAGAAGACAAAGACGATAAAGAGGAAAAACCATATGTCGATTGACATTAACAACCCACTGATGGACGGCACCAAGTTTGCCGTAGCAACCATCGACAACGGCAAGTTCGGTAAGCGTTACGTTCGCTTCGAGACCGGCCGTCTAGCACAGCAGGCACAGGGTGCCGCCGCCGTCTACATGGACGACGAGACCATGCTTTTCTCGGCTACCACTGCAAGCAAGCAGCCTAAGGACCAGTTCGACTTCTTCCCACTGACCATCGATGTCGAAGAGAAGATGTACGCAGCCGGTCGTATCCCAGGATCGTTCTTCCGTCGCGAAGGCCGTCCAACCACCGAGGCAATCCTTGCCTGCCGCCTAATCGACCGCCCACTGCGCCCATCGTTCGTTGATGGCCTCCGCAACGAGGTTCAGGTTGTTGTAACCGTTATGGCAATCGAGCCAGACGAGATGTACGACGTCATCGCAATCAACGCTGCATCTATGTCCACTCAGCTTGCTGGTCTGCCATTCTCGGGTCCAATCGGTGGTGTGCGTGTTGCACTAATCGACGGCCAGTGGGTTGCATTCCCTAAGTACTCGCAGCTAGAGCGCGCAACCTTCGACATGGTTGTTGCCGGTCGCGTCATCGAAGACAACGGCGTCAAGGACGTTGCAATCATGATGGTTGAAGCCGAGAGCACCGAGAACTCGTGGGATCTAATCAAGGCTGGCGGCACCGCTGCTTCGGAAGACGTTGTCTTCGCAGGTCTTGAGGCTTCCAAGCCATTCATCGCAGAGCTAGTTCGCGCTCAGGCCGAGCTTGCTTCGGTTGCTGCAAAGCCAACCAGCGAGTACCCAGTATTCCTGCCTTACACCGACAACGTTTACGACCACGTTGCAAAGCTGGCCGAGGCAGAGCTAGGCAACATCTACCTAATCGCAGACAAGACCGCTCGCCAGGACGCCGATGACGCGCTCAAGGCTTCGGTCAAGGAAAAGCTAGCTTCGGTTCTAACCGAAGAAGAGCAGAGCCAGATTTCTGCAGCCTACAAGTCGGTTACCAAGAAGGTTGTCCGTACTCGCGTTCTAAAGGAAAAGATCCGCATCGATGGCCGTGGCCTGCGCGACATTCGTCCGCTAGACGCAGAGGTTGCAGTTATTCCTCGCGTTCACGGTTCGGCTATCTTCCAGCGCGGCGAGACCCAGATCCTGGGTATCACCACTCTGAACATGCTCAAGATGGAGCAGCAGATCGACGCACTTAGCCCTGAGACCACCAAGCGCTACATGCACAACTACAACTTCCCTCCTTACAGCACCGGTGAAGTTGGTCGTGTTGGTACCCCTAAGCGCCGCGAAATCGGTCACGGTGCCCTTGCAGAGCGCGCTCTGGTTCCAGTTCTACCAACCCGCAGCGAGTTCCCATACGCAATCCGTCAGGTATCTGAGGCCCTAGGCTCAAACGGTTCCACCTCGATGGGTTCGGTCTGTGCTTCTACCCTTGCTCTGCTAAACGCTGGTGTGCCACTTCGCGCACCTGTTGCAGGTATCGCAATGGGTCTGATCTCTGACGTCATCGACGGCAAGACCGAGTACGTAGCCCTAACCGATATCCTTGGAGCCGAGGACGCCCTTGGCGACATGGACTTCAAGGTTGCAGGTACCTCTGAGTTCATCACTGCTATTCAGCTAGACACCAAGCTCGACGGCATCCCTGCCTCGGTTCTTGGTGGCGCACTGCACCAGGCCAAGGAAGCGCGTCTGCACATCCTTTCGGTTATGGGTCAGGCAATCAGCGAGCCAGACGAGATGGCTCCAACCGCTCCACGCGTTATCGCTGTGAAGATCCCGGTTGACAAGATCGGTGAGGTCATTGGTCCAAAGGGCAAGATGATCAACCAGATCCAGGAAGACACTGGCGCAGACATCAGCATCGAAGACGACGGTACCGTTTACATCGGTGCAACCGACGGCCCTTCGGCTGAGGCTGCTCGTGCTGCCATCAACAACATCGCCAACCCTCACGTACCTGAGATCGGCGAGCGTTTCCTCGGAACCGTTGTGAAGCTAGCTACCTTCGGTGCTTTCATCTCGCTGGTTCCTGGCAAGGATGGCCTTCTGCACATCTCCGAGCTAAAGAAGATGGCTGGCAAGCGCGTTGAGAACGTCGAAGACGTCCTCGAGGTAGGCCAGAAGCTTCAGGTTGAGATCACCAAGATCGACGACCGTGGCAAGCTATCGCTTGCTCCAGTTGTTGAGGGTGGCGAGGCTGCAGCCGAGGAAGACGCCGAATAACAACTATCCAGATTATTTCTGGGCAAGGTTCTGGTTTAGATGACTGAAGTTCTTTTTCCACTCGACCAGAACGAACTCTCGTTCACCGCTTCGGGAGGCAGTATGGTTCGCCGTACTGTCCTCCCGAGCGGTGTTCGCGTTTTAACCGAGTCTGTGCCCGGCGCTGCCAGCGCCTCGATCTCGTTCAGCGTGGCCGTTGGCTCGCGCGATGAACAAAATGGGCACTTCGGTAGCACCCACTTCCTCGAGCACCTGCTGTTCAAGGGCACCAAGAGCCGAAGCGCGCTAGACATTGCGGTTGCCTTCGACTCCGTGGGTGGCTCCAGCAACGCCGCCACCGGCAAGGAGTACACCTCCTACTACGCCCGAGTGCAGGACAAGGCCCTGCCGCTAGCCGTCGAGGTAATCGGCGACATGCTTACCAGCAGCCTGATCGATCCGGTGGAGTTCGAGAACGAACGCACCGTGATCCTCGAAGAACTTGCAATGAACGACGATGACCCAGAAGACGTTGCCCACGAGGCATTCTCGGAGGCCGTTCTGGGCGACACTCCACTGGGTCGCCCAATCGGTGGCACCCCGCAGACCATCACCGATGTCACCCGCGAAGCCGTCTGGGAGCACTACCAGGCTAACTACCGCCCGCAAGACTTGGTAATCGCCGCAGCCGGCGGAGTAGACCACAACGCGCTGATTCAGCAGGTTGAGAAGGCGCTAACCGCAGCAGGTTGGGACCTGAGTGCAAAGGCGCATCCAGTTGAACGCCGCAGCAATGTTGAAACCAACTACCAGCGCGCAACCGACTTCAAGCTAATCAACCGCCCAACCTCACAGGCCAACATCCTGCTTGGGTCCCAGGGCATCGTTGCCGAGGATCCACGCCGTTTCACCATGGGCATCCTCAACACCATTCTGGGTGGGGGCATGTCCAGCCGCCTGTTCCAAGAGATCCGCGAGAAGCGCGGTCTGGCCTATTCCGTCTACTCGTTCAATCAGGGCTACTCCGATGGTTCGGTGTTCGGGCTTTACGCAGGTTGCTCACCAAAGAAGGCTGGCGAAGTTACTAAGCTCATGCTTGCCGAACTGGAAAAGATTGCCGAGCACGGCGTAACCGAGGCCGAACTGGAGCTTGCCAAGGGCAACATCACCGGTGGTTTGGCCCTCAAGTTTGAGAGTTCCCAGGCGCGTATGAGTCGCCTGTTCGCCGCCGAGCTAATGAACGGTCAGTTCATGGATCTAGACACCAGCCTGGCGGCCTTCAACGCCGTTTCGCTTCGCGAAGTGCGCGACCTGGCCCAGGCCATTGCCCAGAAGCCACGCACTTTGGTGGCGGTTGGCGATCTCAAAGAATCCGATTTCAAGGGCCTTTAGGCCAAAATAGTTTCACGAGGTTCGCGGCAATCAAGGCGGCGGGCACTCAGCAGAAAGCAGAAGAAATGACCATCAGTGTTGCAGTGGTAGGCGCCACCGGCCGCATGGGCAAGCTTGCCCTAGAAATCATCGACGCGGCTCAAGACCTAAAACTTCACGCCGCCCTCGACTCCAAGAGCGAGCTAACCCAGGTGCTTGGCGCAGATGTGGTGCTTGACCTGACCCTGCCTGATGTCAGCCCAAAGGTTGTCGATTTTGCCATTGCCAACAACCTCAAGGTTTTGGTTGGCACCAGCGGCTGGACCGGCAGCAAGCTTGCCATCCTAGAAGCCCAGCTTCAGAAGGCACCAGCCGCAGCCGCTGTAATCATTCCTAACTTCAGCATTGGTTCGATGCTGGCCACCAAGTTTGCAACCGAGGCAGCTAAGTTCTACGACTCCATCGAAATCGTTGAGGCCCACCACGCCGGCAAGATCGACTCGCCGTCGGGCACCGCGGTTCGCACCGCAGAGCTAATCGCCGCTGCTCGCGAGGGCATGACCCAGCCGCTCATTCCGGGCGTAGGTCAGGAGGCTCGTGGCCAGGTTGTTGCCGGCATCCCAATCCACAGTCTTCGTCTTGCTGGTGTAAGCGCCAAGCAGGAGGTTCACTTCGGTGGCGACAGCGAAGTGCTAACTCTCAACCACGAGGTTGGCTCCATTCGCGCCTACATCAAGGGCATTTTGCTCTGCGTTCGCTACACCGCTGCCGCCAACGGCCTGACCGTTGGCCTTCAGGCAGTTGTGGAGAGCAACTAACCCATGCAGGCCAAACTGGGCGCGGTGGTAATGGCCGCGCTAACCCTCATGTACCTTTGGCTGCTTGGCGGCAAGGGCATGCTTTTGCTGTCGCAGCCTATTTTGGTGGGCAAGATCATGGGCGGTTTCATTTTGGTGCTGCCCATCCTGGCAGCATGGGGAATCTGGGCCGAACTGCGCTTTGGCATGCGAGTCGAAAAGATGGCTGCCCAGGTTGAGGCCGAGGGTCTTTGGCCAATCACCGATATCCCGATTCGCCCTAGTGGCCGCCCCGAGAAGGCTGCCGCCGAGGCTGCATTTGAACGCATCCGCAACGAGGTGGATAAGGCCCCAGAAGACTGGCACAGCTGGTTCAATTTGGGTCTGGCCTACGATGCCAACGGCGACCGCCGCCGAGCCCGAGCCAGCATGCGCAAGGCGCTTCGGATGAGATCAGGAAAGTAGTCAAATGTCGATTGGGGGATCGCGCAAATACATTGTTGCCGTGGCAGTGGCCGCTGTATTTGGCGCTGTAGTTTGGGCCGCTTCCACGTTCACCACCTTCAGCTTTGACCCCAGGGTTGCTGCCGTTAAGTCGGCAACTGTAAAGCTGCTACTGGCTGAGGAAAAAATCGGTGTGGTTAGCCCGGAGTTGGCGGCCAACCTAACTGTTCAGGGTCTTCCTCAGGCACAGTTGAACCAACGAATCGATGCCTATCTGGCCGCTTCGAAGCGCGAATACCAGACGATTTTCACTCCGGCTAGGGCTCGATGGTGTTCCCATCTGCAGGCAGGCGGTCTCAAAATGTGGCTGAATGAGAAACCAACGAAAGCAGTTTCCAATGTTCACCTACGCGTTTACTATTGGCAGCAGGTGACCTTGACTAGCTTTGGTGCTTGGGTCAAGGTTCGGGGGCATTACGTCTATGACGTAAACGGCCTCAGGGTTGCCAAAGCACCGGCCACATTCTTCTTGAGGCTAGTGGGCAACCAGGCCTCCGGCTATCTCATCAGCAACGAAAAGTGGCTGGGCTACAATCCGTCGTAGGGCAAAAGAAAAGCCGCCAACCCAATCTGGGTGGCGGCTTTTGCCTTTAAAACTATGCGCTGCGAATAACGCCGATGCGCTTTAGGCCAAGGTACATCTGGCAGCCCAGGCAGTAGCCGAAGTAGGCCTGCAGGGTAGAAGCGCCAATCAGCATTGCTGCTGCAATGGCCACACCAAATGGCACCGAGAGAATGTGCAGCACCACGCCAAGCAGCGAAACGAACAGGCCAACGCCCTGAGCAAACTGTGGCGGACGCGAGTCTTCTAGCTGGGCTGGGGGAGCCAGGCGTGGGCGAACCAGCTTGCGGAACAGCCAACCAAATGGGTGCTTGGTGTTGCCCCAGATGGTGCCAATGGCAAACGAAGCCACTGCGATTAGCAGTAGGTCGAAGGCGATGCCCTCGCTAGCCGGGTCTAGGGCCACAAACAAGATGATGATGCTGAGAACGTTGATGATGGCAGCGCCAAAGCGCGGGCCGCGTGGGTCGATCTGAGTTGCAGTTGCCATTAGATGTCGAAATTTCCTATCTCGGATATCAGGGTGTGTGCCTTTGGGGTGCCACCAATGCGGCTCTGTATGTTTCCCTTTCGGTCTAGAACCAGGGTGGTGGGAGTCTGCATGATGTTGTACTTCTTCACCAGGTCCATGCGCTCGGTGACGTTTACCTCGATGTGGGTAACGTTTGAGTCTGCAACCTCGAGGGCGGCAAGCATCTTGGCGGTTGGACCACAGAAGGTGCAGAAATCGGTGGAAAACTGAAGGAAGGTGACCTTGGTGGTGAGGGCGGTCACCGGCTTGCCGTTTTTCACGGCCTTTAACTCTGCCAGATCAACCTGGTTGCCCGAGTCTGACTTCTTGGCAGTGCCGGTGCGCAGCTTCCAGACCACGCCAATGACTGCCACCAGAACCAAAAGGCCCAGCAGCAGTGCAATTCGAAGCTCAACGGACATAGATTCAAGGGTAAATCATCGGCGCACCCACTAAGTACGGTGACGAAAGATTACGGTAAAAGCCGTTAGGCTTTTGGCATGTCTGATGTTGTTTTTCGCAGTGATGTAACCGTAGAACTGGTGCGCTCAAGCGCGGCAGATAGCGATGTGCTGTTTGCGGCTCGTGTTTCCACCCAGGGTGAGCAAACCCTCGAGTCGGCTATGGCCGAACAGAACGCTGAGGACACCGCAAAGCGCGACCGCGGCCTCATCAACTACCTCATGCGCGACCGCCACGGTTCGCCATTCGAGCACACTTCGATGACCTTCTACGTTCAGGCACCAATCTTTGTCTTCCGCGAGTTCATGCGTCACCGCATTGCCAGCTACAACGAAGAGTCGGGTCGTTACAAGGAGCTGAGCCCTGTGTTCTACGTTCCAGGCGACGACCGCAACCTCGTTCAGACTGGCAAGCCTGGCGCCTACGACTTCCTTCCTGGCAGCGCCGAGCAGATTGCTTTGGTGCAGCAGGAGGCTCGCAGTGCTTCCATCAACTCCTACGAGAGCTACCAGCGCATGCTGGAGGCTGGCGTGGCCCGCGAGGTTGCCCGTATCGTTCTGCCGCTGAACATCTACAGCAGCATGTACGTGACTATGAACTCGCGTGCACTGATGAACTTCCTCAGCCTGCGCACCAAGCGTGAGGGCACTCACTTCCCAAGCTTCCCTCAGCGCGAGATCGAAATGTGCGCCGAGAAGATGGAAGAGTTCTGGGCCCAGCTGATGCCTCACACCTACGAAGCGTTCAACAAGAACGGTCGCGTAGCTCCATAGTCGTTAGGCGTTGCGGCACCACTGCCGTAGCGCCCTGCGGGGGCAACCCGATAGTCTAGAGGGCATGTCGCTCAAAGGAAAAGAACTCTTCGGCCAGGTGCTGGTCGCGCTTGTCACCCCCATGAACACCGAGGGTGAGGTTGACTGGGCGTCAACCGAGAAGCTGATCGACTACGTAATCTCTAACGGCGCCGATGGCGTTGTTGTTACCGGCACCACCGGCGAGACCTCAACCCTCACCGACGCCGAGAAAATCAAGCTGGTTCAGGTTGGCAAGTCGGTCTCTAACGGCCGCGCCAAGATCATCACCGGCGGTGGCTCCAATGAGACCGCCCACGCCATCCAGCTCTACAAGGCCTCCGAGAAGGCCGGCGCTGACGGCGTAATGGTGGTAACTCCTTACTACAACAAGCCTTCGCAGGCCGGTGTGCTCACCCACTTCCGTCTCATTGCAGATGCCACCGATCTTCCAGTCATCCTTTACGACATCCCGGGTCGTGCGGGCATTCCAATTGCCTACGACACCTTCCACCGCGCCGCAAAGCACCCAAACATCGTTGCGGTGAAGGACGCCAAGGGTGACTTGGCTCAGGCTTCGCGCATCATGAACGAGACCGACCTCATCTACTTCTCTGGCGACGACAGCAACGTGCTGCCGCACATCTCCATCGGTGCCACCGGCATGATTTCGGTGACCGCTAACGTTGCCCCTGCTGCCTACCGCGCCCTGGTGGATGCAACCAACAACAACGACTTCAACCAGGCCCTGGTTGTGCACAACACCCTAGAGCCGCTGCAGCGCGCACTGATGACCCACGTTCCCGGAACCGTGGCCAGCAAGTACACCCTGCACGGTCTTGGAATCATCGATAGCCCACGCGTTCGTCTGCCACTGGTTGGCCCAGAGGACGCCGAGGCTGCCCGCATCGAAAACGACATCGACAAGGTGAAGACCATCGTTGGCCTGTCGTTCGACAACTTCCGCCCAGACCGCAATGCGGCTGCCGGTGGTGCCCTGCCAAAGGTGGCCGGAACCACCCGTTAGGCACTTGCCTTCGGGCAGACGCTGAAGGGGCGCATAGAACTCCGACCCAGACAGTTCTCGGTCACCAAATAACAGAAAAGGAACCCTGTGGTTCAAACCCTTCCAGCTCCGGCGCCGCTAAAGCCCGGAGTGCTTCGTGTAATTCCTCTTGGCGGCATCGGTGAAATTGGTCGCAACATGACCGTCTTCGAAATCGATGGCAAGATCCTCATCGTCGACTGCGGCGTGCTCTTTCCAGAAGAACACCACCCAGGCGTAGACGTCATTCTGCCGGACTTCGGCTACCTGCGAGACCGCCTCGATGATGTGGTTGGCATGGTGCTTACCCACGGCCACGAAGACCACATCGGTGGTGTGCCTTACCTGCTTCGCCTCAAGGCCGATATTCCGCTGCTGGGCAGTAGCCTTACCCTGGCATTCGTCGAGGCCAAGCTGAAGGAACACCGCATTGCGCCTTATTCGATGCGCGTCTCAGAGGGGCAGAAGGAGCAGCTTGCGGGCTTCGGTCTCGAGTTTGTTGCGGTAAACCACTCCATCCCAGACGCCCTAGCCGTGATTATCCGTACCGCGGGTGGCACCGTTTTGCACACCGGTGACTTCAAGATGGACCAGCTTCCGCTTGATGGCCGCCTAACCGACCTGCGCGCGTTCTCCCGCATCGGTGAAGAGGGCCTAGACCTTTTCCTTTGTGACAGCACCAACGCCGACGTACCTGGCTTTACACCGCTCGAGAAGGACATCGGTCCGGTTATCGAGAACGTCATTACTCGCACTAAGGGCAAGGTTGTAGTTGCCAGTTTCTCCAGCCACGTGCACCGAGTGCAGCAGGTGGTTGATGCCGCAGTTGCCAACGGTCGTCGCGTTGCCCTCATCGGCCGCAGCATGGTTCGCAACATGGAGATCGCGCAGGATCTTGGCCACCTAAACGTTCCAGATGGCGTGCTGATCGAGGCCAAGAAGGCCGGCAATATCCCAGACAACGAGCTTGTCTACATGTGCACCGGAAGCCAGGGCGAACCAATGGCCGTGCTGGCCCGAATCGCCAATGTGGACCACGACATTCAGGTGGGCGAGGACGACACCATCATCCTTGCCTCCAGCCTCATTCCGGGCAACGAGAACTCCGTTTACCGGGTAATCGACAAGCTAACCAAGCTGGGTGCCAAGGTGGTGCACAAGGGCAACGCCAAGGTTCACGTCTCCGGTCACGCTGCCGCAGGCGAACTGCTCTACTGCTACAACATCCTCAAGCCAAAGAACGTCATGCCAGTGCACGGTGAATACCGTCACCTCATGGCCAATGGCGCGCTTGCCGAGCAGACCGGAGTGCCTGCCGAGAACGTACTCATCACCGAGGATGGCTGGGTAGTCGACCTGGTTGGCGGCAAGGCCTCCATCGTGGGCGCCGTGGAATGCGGAATGCTCTACGTTGATGGCAAGAACGTTGGAACCATCACCGAAGACGACCTGCAGGACCGTCGCATTCTGGCCGAAGAAGGATTCATCAGCATCTTCGCCGTCATCGATGCCGACACTGGTCGTCTTGTGGTTGGCCCGGAGATTCGTGCCCGCGCCTTTGCCGAAGAGGATCACGTCTTCGACAACGTGAAGCCGGCTATCGAGAAGGCGCTCGCTGCAGCTGCGGCAGATGGCGTGCGCGACCCGTATGCCATGCAGCAGGTCATCCGTCGCACCATCGGCACCTGGGTGGCCAAGGCTCACCGTCGTCGTCCGATGATAATTCCTGTGGTGGTGCTGGGCTAGCCTGCTGGCCTGCAAGCCGTGTGCCTACGGGTCTGTAGGGCTCGCGGCTGTTACTTTTGAAGCATGGCTACACGCAAACCAGCTCCAGCACGTCGATCGGCACCCAAGGCTGCCAAGCCTCGCACTTCTGCCGCGCCGCGCACAGCTGCCAAGCAGGGTAGTTTTGGCACTTTTGTTACGGCCACCTGGCTGGTCTTGGCCCACGTTTTTGGTGGCGCTGCCCGTGCACTAAGTAAAGAGAAAGTCGCGCGCGAAGATCGTCGCGACGGCGTTCCGTTCTTGCTTTTCTTGCTTGGTGTTGGCGGCGTTATCTCGGTGTGGTTCCTCGCCAAGAATGGTGTAGCCCAGGTTCTCAATGCCTACACCTTCGGCTTGCTCTTCGGTGGCTTCAGTAACGTGCTTCCGGTTGTGCTGATCGGCTTCGCTGTTTTCCTGGCCCGCCACCCTTCTAGCGTTCGCGACAACACTCGCGTTGGCGCTGGCCTGTTGCTCTTCATCGTTGCCATTTCTGGTTTTCTGCACAGTTTTGCCGGCACCACCGATTTCACCCACTGGGTAAACCCATCAGACAACGATGGCGTGGCCAGCCTTGCCAAGGCCGGAGGCCTCTTCGGGTGGCTAATCGCCATGCCAACCCTCAGTCTCTTCACCATCTGGGGTTCGGTGCCAATCACCGCGCTGATCGCCGTGGGTGCCATTTTGATCATGACCAAAACCCCTCCAACCCGAATCGGCGAGCGCCTTCGCCTGCTCTGGGTTCACCTGTTTGGCGAGGGTAAGACTCGCGTTATCGAGCCGGTTGTCGAGGAAGAAGAAATCCACGATGCCTTTGATGGCACTCGGGTTCCTTGGTGGCGCAAAGACAAGGGCAATGCCGAGCCATTCGACACCGCGGTAAAGACCGACTCCGAGCCGGCTGCGCTCTTCGAGGGAGAAGGCAACGAGTTCGACGAGCTGTTTGGCGAGGCTGCGGCTGCTCCGGTTTCGGCAGAGACCGTGCCAATCTTTGTTGCTCCTCCGGCTCCGGTGAGTGTTCCAGTCGCCACCGCAACGGCTCCTGCCTCCGCAGATTCGCAGCAAGACACTGCACCGGCCGCTGCCGGCGAGAAGCCTGCCGCGCCAAAACGACCATACGTTTTGCCCCAGGTCAACCTGCTTTCTCCTGGTACTCCGCCTAAGGCCAAGAGCGCTGCCAACGACGCCATGATCGCGGCTATCTCGGGTGTGTTCCGCGAGTTCTCGGTGGATGCCGCAGTTACCGGCTTTAGCCGTGGCCCAACCGTCACCCGCTACGAGGTGGAGCTTGCGCCGGGCGTGAAGGTTGAGGCCGTCACCCGCTTGGCCAGCAACATCTCCTACGCCGTGGCCAGCAACGAGGTTCGAATCCTGGCACCGATTCCGGGCAAGAGCGCCATCGGTATTGAGATTCCAAACACCGACCGCGAGATTGTCACCCTCGGTGACGTGCTTCGCTCTCCGGTGGCCGCCGCTGCCACCCACCCGCTCACCATCGGCATTGGTAAGGACGTTGAGGGTGGCTTCGTTGTTGCCAACCTGGCCAAGATGCCGCACCTTCTGGTTGCGGGTGCCACCGGTGCCGGTAAGTCCTCGTTCGTAAACTCGATGATCGTTAGCCTGCTGATGCGTGCCAAGCCGGCCGAGGTTCGACTGGTTCTCATCGACCCTAAGCGCGTTGAACTGGCCGCCTATCAGGGTGTTCCGCACCTCATCACCCCGGTGGTAACCAACCCTAAGAAGGCTGCCGAGATTCTGCAGTGGGTTGTCAAGGAGATGGACGCCCGCTATGACGACCTCGAGTCGTTTGGTTTCAAGCACGTGGACGACTTCAACCGCGCCATCGTTGCCGGCGAGGTAAAGGTTCCAGAGGGTTCCAAGCGTGTGCTGCAGCCATACCCATACCTGCTGGTAGTTGTAGACGAGCTGGCTGACCTCATGATGGTGGCCCCGCGCGACGTGGAAGACAGTATCGTGCGAATCACCCAGCTGGCGCGTGCCTCGGGTATTCACCTGATCTTGGCCACTCAGCGCCCATCCGTGGATGTTGTGACCGGTCTGATCAAGGCCAACGTACCTAGCCGCCTGGCATTTAGCGTTTCTTCGGTTACCGACTCCCGCGTTATTTTGGACGCCCCGGGCGCCGAGAAGCTAATCGGTCAGGGTGACGCCCTGTTTAGTCCGATGGGCACAAGCAAGGCAATCCGTGTTCAGGGCGCCTGGATTGCCGAGAACGAGCTTCACCGAGTGGTTGAGCACGTGAAGGCTCAGATGCAGCCGGAATACCGCAACGATGTGGTGGAGACCGTGGTCAAGGCCACCGTAGACGCCGACATCGGCGACGACCTGGACGTGCTGCTGCAGGCCGCCGAACTTGTGATCAACTCGCAGTTTGGTAGCACCTCGATGCTGCAGCGTAAGTTGCGTGTGGGCTTTGCCAAGGCTGGTCGCCTCATGGACCTGATGGAAAGCAGGGGAGTGGTTGCGCCATCGGAGGGATCCAAGGCACGCGAGGTTTTGGTTCAGCCGGAAGACCTGCCAATGGTTTTGGCACAGCTGCGAGGCGAGCCGGGAGCCAAGGCAACGCCTGCGGTTCTTGCCGCAGCAGACCTAATCGACGATTCGCAGATGGGTCAGATGGCCGCGGGTGATTTCAAGGACTTCATTCCAACCGGTGGCGACGATGACGAAGACTCCGAAGACGCCTGGTTCTTGACCGGTCGTGGCGAGTGAGTAAGTCATCTGCGGGCAAGGGCGACCAGCCTAAGGCCGAGCACCCTTCGCCATACAACCTCCCAAACGCCATCACCGTGGCGCGCATCCTGCTGGTGCCGCTGTTTGTCTGGCTAGAGCTGCACTTCCCACAGGGCTCGCTATCGGGTTGGTGGGGTGTCGGCGTTTTCGTCTTGGCAATCTCCACCGATGGTGTGGATGGCGCAATAGCCCGTCGTCAGGGTTTGGTCACCAATCTGGGCAAGATCCTCGACCCAATCGCAGATAAGGCTCTAACCGGCGCCGGCTTCTTCCTGCTTTCCTGGCTTGGATACATTCCCTGGTGGGTGACGGTTCTGGTTCTGATTCGTGAAATCGGCATCACCGTTTACCGACTGGTTGTTGTTCGTCGTCGAGTTATTGCGGCCAGCTCCGGTGGCAAGCTCAAGACCACCCTGCAGGGCATCGTAATCCCATTGCTACTAGCACCTGATTTCGGCATTCCCTGGCAGTTCAAGGCTGTTTTGCTTTGGACTACGGTAGCGGTAACCGTCTTTACCGGTTTGCAGTACGTCTGGGCCGAGGTGAAGCTTAACCGTGGCCGATGAGCTAAGGGCGCTCGCCGAGCGCGTGGTTGCGGTCTGTCGCGACAGCAAGATTCAGCTTGTGATCGCCGAGTCATTGACCGGAGGGCTCTTGGCATCCAGTCTCATCGATGTGCCTGGCGCCTCGCAGGTGGTTTTGGCTGCGGTGGTGGCATACCATGATGCCGCCAAACATCAGCTGCTCGCGGTTCCGACCATGACTCTCAGCACGTATGGGGCAGTTAGCGCCCAAACCGCCGAGGCCATGGCCAAAGGCGCGCGAGGTCTTCTCAACAATGTTCCAGACATCGACGATGCCCGCGTGGTTGCGCTTTCCACAACGGGCGTGGCGGGCCCCGACCTGCAAGAGGGAAAGCCGGTTGGAACCGTGCACATCGGTTTTGCCACCGATGACGAAGTGCAGTCTGTGGATCTTCAGTTCTTTGGCGATCGCGGTCAGATCAGGGAGCAGACCTGTGTGGCTGCGTTGAATCTGCTTTTGGAGCATCTGGCCGACTAGCTTGGAAGTTTTTGCCTGTTTCGGCGGTTTAACCTTTCTGTGAATCTTTGGTCACAATCACCGGACACTCCCAGAAAACTGTCAGAATCGGCTGTTAGCATGGGTAAAGTTTCCAGAAATGCAACATCGGCAATCGGTCAGAAGGGAGGGGCATCGTGGTTCTAGTTCGTCAAGAAATCGGTGATGTTCTTCGCGATTTTCGTCAGCGCAAGGGGCACACCCTTCGCCAGGTCGCTAGTCGTGCTTCTGTAGCCCTTGGCTATCTTTCCGAGGTAGAGCGCGGTCAGAAAGAGGCATCCTCCGAGATCCTCGCTTCGCTGGCAGATGCCCTAGATGTCCCAATCTCGGTCATCATGCGCGAAGTTTCAGACCGCCTTGCCCTTTCTGAGGGTGTCAAGATTCCAGATACCGTTCCTGCAGAGCTCCTGGCCAACTACAGTGCCAAGCCTGCTACTCATAGCAGCGGCATGACCACCGGTGGTTCGGCGGCTAACCTACGCCCACGTGCGGGTTTCGTTCGCAACTAAGCTTCTGGCCTAAACTTCACAGGTGCGCCTAAGCAAATTTCAAGAACTCATGAACGATGAGTTTGGCGCAGCCTTCGCAGCGGTTTTGCTCAACGATCTGATTCTCTCCGAGTTTGGCGATAAGTCTGCATTGGCCGCCATTAAGGCCGGCGAAGACCCTCGAAAAGTATGGATTGCCATCTGTGTGGCCTCCGACGTTCCCAAGGAACGCTGGCAGGGACGCAACACGCCAAAAAAATCTGCCTGAGTTTTTTCGAAAATCTGTTCGAAAATTGCTAGAGTTATCTCAAGCGCTCAGACAGTTGTTTTGAACAGAGAAATCTGCAAAAGCCAAAATGTCTGAGGGTGGAGTTAGTTTCTAAGCATTAGCAAACTTAGGGCCAAGCCAGAATTCAGAGGAACCGCAATGCCATCACCAGCAGAACGCGAAAAGTCGCTAGAGACCGCTCTCGCACAGATCGACCGCCAGTTTGGCAAGGGCTCTGTAATGCGCCTTGGCTCAGACGAGCGCGCACCGGTTGAGGTCATCCCAACCGGCTCCATCGCTCTAGACGTGGCCCTGGGTATCGGCGGTTTGCCACGTGGCCGCATTGTTGAGGTTTACGGCCCAGAGTCCAGCGGTAAGACCACCGTTGCTCTACACGCCATCGCCAACGCTCAGCGCGCCGGCGGTATCGCGGCGTTCATCGATGCCGAGCACGCGCTAGACCCAGAGTACGCAAAGGCACTTGGCGTAGACACCGATGCACTGCTGGTCAGCCAGCCAGACACCGGTGAGCAGGCGCTTGAAATCGCCGATATGCTCATTCGCTCCGGCTCGATCGACATCATCGTAATCGACTCGGTTGCGGCCCTGGTTCCAAAGGCCGAAATCGAGGGTGAGATGGGAGACTCGCACGTTGGTCTTCAGGCTCGCCTCATGTCGCAGGCGCTTCGTAAGCTAACCGGTGCGCTAAGCACCACCAAGACCACCGCAATCTTCATCAACCAGCTTCGCGAGAAGATTGGTGTGTTCTTCGGCAGCCCAGAAACCACCGCCGGTGGTAAGGCCCTAAAGTTCTACGCTTCGGTTCGTCTAGACATCCGTCGTATCGAAACCCTAAAGGACGGCGCCGACGCAGTGGGTAACCGCACCCGTGTCAAGGTCGTTAAGAACAAGATGGCTGCCCCATTCAAGCAGGCAGAGTTCGACATCATCTACGGCGTTGGCATCAGCCGCGAAGGCAGCCTAATCGACTTCGGTGTAGACCAGGGCATCGTCAAGAAGAGCGGTGCCTGGTACACCTACGAAGGCGATCAGCTGGGTCAGGGCAAGGAGAACTCGCGTTCTTACCTGCTCAACAACCCTGAGGTTGCCAACGAGATCGAGCGCAAGATTAAGGCCAAGCTTGGCATTGGTGTTCCTCGTGCCGTTGCAGATCTTGCCGACGAAGAGCCAGTTGTGGATACCAAGGCCTCTAACACTCGCCTCAAGGCAGATGCTCCAGTAGCGGTAAACGAGTAATTTCAAGAACCCTAGAAGTTCATGGCATTCAAAAGTAGAAGGTCCGGCCCGAAAGAGCCGGACCTTTCGCTAACCCCGCAGCAATGGGAAGAGCGTGCTCGCAATCTGGTGCTCAACCGGCTTTCGCTCAGCCCTCGAACCAAGCACCAACTGGCGCAAATGCTTGCCAAAAAAGAGGTGCCCGAAGAGATTGCTGTTGCCATCCTCGACCGTTTCGAGGAAGTGCACCTAATCGACGATGCGGCCTTTGCCAGGGTCTTTGCTCATGACCGTCGCCTCAGCCGAGGACTTGCCAAGCCCGCTCTCAAGCGGGAGTTGTCGCAGGCCGGGGTGGCAGTCGAGTACATCGAGGCAGCCCTAGAACCAATCCAGAGCGAAGACGAGATTGAGCTTGCCATTACTTTGGTCAGAAAGCGCTGGCGCTCAGTAAGTGAGCTACCACGCGAGGCCCGCCAGCGCAGGCTAATGGGATTCTTGGGGCGCCGTGGCTTTAGTGGATCCACCATCTCCACGGCCATTTCAGTTGTAGAGCGCGAGTCCGCATAAAATTGCACGGTCATGACTATCGCAACCGAGGCACAGCCTAAAGTTCGCAGCTATCAGGTGCATACCTATGGTTGCCAGATGAACGTGCACGATTCCGAGCGACTTTCCGGATTGCTTGAGGGTGCCGGTTACTCGGCGGTACAGCCCGGTGGCCAGGCAGATATCATCGTCTTCAATACCTGTGCGGTGCGCGAGAACGCCGACAACAAGCTCTACGGAACCCTAGCTCAGCTAGCTTCGCGTAAGCAGGCAGACCCAGATTTCCAGATTGCGGTTGGCGGTTGCCTGGCTCAAAAGGATCGCGAAGCTATCCTTGCAAAAGCTCCATGGGTAGACGTGGTTTTTGGCACCCACAACATTGGCTCGCTGCCAACACTGCTTGAGCGCAGCAGACACAATCACGAGGCACAGTTAGAAATCGCCGAGAGTCTCCAGCACTTCCCGAGCAACCTGCCTACCAAACGCGACAGCACCTACGCCGGCTGGGTAAGCATCAGTGTCGGTTGTAACAACACCTGTACCTTCTGCATTGTCCCAAGTTTGCGTGGCAAGGAAAAGGATCGCCGACCAGGCGAGATTTTGGCCGAGATTGAGGCCCTGGTGGCCGAGGGAGTTGTCGAAATCACGCTGCTTGGTCAGAACGTAAACACCTACGGCGTTGAGTTTGGCGACAAGGGTGCCTTCGCAAAGCTGCTTCGCGCCACCGGTAACATCGCCGGACTCGAGCGCGTGCGCTTCACCAGTCCGCATCCAGCCGCATTCACCGACGACGTAATAGATGCCATGGCTGAGACCCCAGTGGTGATGCCTTCGCTGCACATGCCCCTGCAGTCAGGATCCGATCGAATTCTCAAGGAGATGCGACGTTCGTATCGAAGCGATAAGTTCCTATCCATCATCCAAAAGGTTCGCGAGCGCATTCCAAATGCCGCAATCACAACCGACATCATCGTTGGATTCCCCGGCGAAACCGAGGAAGATTTCCTCGAGACCATGCGCGTGGTCAGTGAAAGCAGGTTTGCCGCTTCGTTTACTTTCCAATATTCCAAGCGACCAGGAACTCCAGCTGCAGATCTTCCAGACCAGCTGCCAAAGGAGATAGTGCAGGATCGCTACGAACGGCTATTGGCACTGTGCAACGACATCGTTTGGGAAGAAAACAAGCGAGAAATCGGCAATCTGGTCGAGGTGCTCGTAGCAAATAACGAGGGCCGCAAGGACGCCGCCAACAATCGCATGTCGGGCCGCTCGCGAGAGAACCGTTTGGTCCATTTCGAGATTCCAGAGGGCGCCCAAATCCCTCGCCCGGGAGACCTCGTCACGGTGCGGGTAACCGACGCCAAGCCTTACTTCCTGCTTGCTAACGCAACTGCGGGTTCGCCGTATGAGGTTCGCCGCACGCGGGCTGGAGACGCTTGGGATAAGGCACAAGCCGCATCCTGTGGCGTTCCTGCTCCGTCCACCAATAAGTCTGGCAAGGTACTGCTAAATCTCAGCAAACCAAAGACCCGCCAGTGACAGGGCAGGCCAAAAACTCAGCGCCACTGCTTGCCGTGGTAGGTCCAACCGGTACCGGTAAATCAGATCTAGGCATCGCAATCGCTCAGCACCTCATCAGTACCGGCCGCCCAGCCGAAATAGTCAACTGCGATTCGATGCAGTTCTATCGAGGCATGGACATCGGCACCGCCAAGTTACCTCTTGCCGAACGCCACGGCATTGTTCACCACCTCATCGATCACCTGGAAATCACCGATGAATCCAGTGCCGCCGACTACCAGCTGTTAGCCCGTCCGCTCATCGAGGATCTTCAGGCAAGGGGCATTACGCCCATCCTGGTGGGTGGCAGCATGCTCTACATCGCTGCAGTTCTCAACGACTTCGATTTCCCCGGCACCGATGAGGTTCTTCGCGCTCAGTTGGAGGCAGAACTGCTGGAGATTGGTCCGATCGCCATGCACTCCAAGTTGGCTGCCCTCGACCCAATCGCGGCTAGCAGAATCATCCCGCAGAATGGTCGCCGATCTGTGCGCGCCATCGAGATTGTCACCATGACTGGTAAACCCTTCGCGGCGGCACTCCCGGAGGTTCCAACAGAATGGCAGCCATCTTTGCAGGTTGGCCTAAATGGGCCGCGGGAAGACCTCGTAGAGCGCCTCGACCTTCGTGTTCAGCGCATGTGGCAGCAGGGTCTGGTAGCCGAGGTTGAAGGCCTCATTGGCCATGGTCTGCGCGAGGCCAAGACCGCCAAGCGAGCCATTGGCTATGCCCAGGCTCTGGCCCAGTTCGATGGTGAGCTCTCGCAGGAAGAGGCCATCGCAGATACCGTGAGGCTTACTCAAAAGTATGCGCGGCGCCAAATGTCTTGGTTCCGCCGCGATCTGCGCATCAATTGGCTGGATTATCGCGACGAAACCAAGCTTGCCCAAGCCCTGGCGCTGGTCGAAGCTCAGTTTGAAAAGTAGGCTTGAACAATGACTAGCACCACCATAGCTTTCACCAAGGGTCACGGCACCGGCAACGATTTTGTGCTGTACTTCGACCCCGAGGGTGAGCGCGCGCTCACCACCTCGGCAATCGCCGCCATCTGCGACCGCCACTTCGGTGTTGGCGCTGACGGTGTCATCCGTGTGGTGAAGTCGGCAAACATCGAAGCTGGTCAGCAACTTTTGGCTGAGGCCCCTGAGGCTGAGTGGTTCATGGACTACTACAACTCGGATGGCTCCATCGCAGAGATGTGCGGTAACGGTGTGCGTGTATTCGCCCGTTACCTCACCGAAAAGGGCATTGTCCAGTTACCTCAGGGCCAAACTCTCACCGTGGGCACCCGAGCCGGTGTCCGCGACCTGCAACAGAACATGGCAGGCTTCGCGGTGGACATGGGTCGCTGGCGCCTCGAGGCAGACGAGACCCTGGTTCACGCCAGTCACCTCGCGGTAGCCCGTCCGGGGCTTGGCATCAATGTTGGTAACCCGCACGTGGTTGTTGCGCTAGCCGACAAGAACGAGTTGGCGGCGCTAGACCTCAGCCAGGCACCCGTCTTGGAGCCCGCTCCGGCTGCTGGCGCCAACGTTGAGTTTGTGGTTCCACACGACCCAATGATCTCGGGTGGGGTTGGGTCAATCGATATGCGCGTCTTTGAGCGCGGATCTGGCGAGACGCTATCCTGCGGAACCGGCATTGTGGCCGCGGCTCTTGCCACCCGTCACTGGGCCGGAGCAGGCGCCCCAAACCACTGGCAGGTTACTGTTCCGGGCGGAACCCTTGGTGTGCGCATGTTTGCCACCGAAGAGGGCGAGCACGTTGGGCTTTCAGGCGCAGCCGAGCTAGTTTTTGAAGGCACACTAGAGTTGGCCGCCACCGATTTCGTAGCCTAAGACTTCCCGCCAAAATACGGCAAGTTGGCTTTCCGCCGATGGTGAGTTACTTGTCGCGGTTTTTCACGCGTAGCACGCGGAACGACTTGGCGGTATCCACGCGGATGGTGGAGAAAGTTTCTGGTAGTTCGCTCTCCAGCCAGCGATGAAGCGAGTCTGCCCCCAGGTTCTTCTGAACCACAAGATAGCTCTCGGCACCGGCTGCAAGCCTTGGTAGCCAGGTAAGCAAAATTTCGTGCAGCACTTCCTTGCCCACCCGAATTGGTGGGTTGCTCCAGATGCCGTCAAAAATCAGGTCAGCCGGAACTTCATCAGGCTTGCAGGTGCGAATGTTGGTCAAACCAAGGCGTTCGGCATTCAGGCGAGTTAGCTCTAGCGAGCGCTCGTTTACATCGATGGCCCACACCACGGCGTGGGGAGAACGCGTAGCCAGCGATAAGGCAATAGGACCCCAGCCGCAGCCAATGTCCAGCAGGTTGCCGCCTGGAGGGGCTGCCTCCAGATGCGCGAGCAAAACGGAGGTTCCTTGGTCCAGTCGGTCGGGGCTGAAAATGCCCCCTGCGGTCAAAACTTCTACCGTTTGGCCTGCAATCTCCACAGAGATTGGCCGAGGCTTGAAGTTGCTACCTGGGGTCTCCGAAAAATAGTGTTCCGAAGACATAAGCCCAAACTAATGCAAGTGGCGGGGTTAGTGTTAGTTCGATGAGTGAATTTATTGACGACGAGACCGAGGATTCCGAGACCAGCAATGTGTCGCCGGATCGCTCAGCTGCGGTGATCAATCGCATTCTGGGACGCGATGCCAGAGCCACAGCCTTGGGCGATAAGTCCACGCACTCGCACCATGCGGATGACGGCGACCAATTTGAGTTGCAGGAGCGTGCCTCGCTGCGCCGAGTTGCTGGTCTGTCCACCGAGCTTGAAGACGTCACCGAAGTTGAGTATCGCCAGCTTCGCCTCGAAAAAGTAGTTTTGATTGGCATCTGGAGCGGAAACGCCGAAGAGGCAGAGAACTCGCTGCGCGAACTGGCTGCACTGGCCGAGACCGCTGGCTCCGAGGTCCTCGATGGACTCCTGCAGCGACGAGCCACACCTGACCCCGCCACCTTCCTGGGCAAGGGCAAGGCCGATGAACTGCGGCAGATTGTTGCCGCCTGTGGTGCCGATACCGTCATTGCGGATACCGAACTCGCACCCTCGCAGCGCCGTGCGCTCGAGGACGTGGTGAAGGTCAAGGTCATCGACCGCACCGCGGTTATCTTGGACATCTTTGCTCAGCACGCAAAGAGTCGCGAGGGTAAGGCGCAGGTTGAGCTTGCTCAGCTTGAGTACCTTTTGCCACGACTTCGTGGTTGGGGTGAGTCGATGTCCCGCCAGGCCGGTGGTCAGGCTGCCGGTGGCGTGGGCATGGGCTCCCGTGGTCCGGGTGAGACCAAGATCGAGTTGGACCGCCGCCGTATCAACACCCGCATGGCCAAGCTTCGCAAGCAAATCAAGGAAATGAAACCAGCCCGAGAGGCCAAGCGTGCCAACCGCGGCCGTACGCAGATTCCGGCGGTGGCCATTGCCGGATACACCAACGCTGGTAAGTCGTCTTTGCTAAACCGCATTACCAAGGCCGGTGTTTTGGTTGAGAATGCATTGTTCGCTACGCTAGATCCAACCGTGCGTCAGAGTCAGACCGCCGACGGGCGTCAGTACACCATCGCCGACACCGTGGGATTTGTGCGCAATCTGCCGCACCAGCTTGTTGAGGCCTTCCGCAGCACTCTTGAGGAGATTGCTGCCGCCGACCTAATCGTGCATGTGGTGGATGCCTCGCATCCAGATCCAGCAAGTCAGATTGCCACCGTGCGCAATGTCATCGGTGAGGTTGGCGCAAGAGACATCCCCGAACTCATTGTGTTCAACAAGATTGACTTGGCCGATGAGGCACAGCGCATGGCGCTTCGTGGGCTTGAACCCAACTCCATAGAGGTTTCGGCGCGAACCGGCGAGGGCATGGACGACCTGATGGCCGTCATCGCAAAGCGTCTGCCAGAGCCAGATGTGCTTACCCACAGCCTCGTTCCCTATGACAGGGGAGACCTGGTGAGCAAGATTCACCTGAGTGGACGCATTCTTAAGATGGAATACCGCGAAACCGGCACCTACATTGAGGCGTACGTAAAGAAGGAAATAGCCGCAGAGCTAAACCGCTTTATGGAGCACGGCTAGAGCGAACGACTCCGCATATGTTCAGGTCGCTACAGCGACCTGAAGACTGCTGTTACCTTGCCCATTACCTTGGCGTGATCGCCCAGAATTGGCTCGAAGGCCGAGTTTTGGGGGAGCAGCCAGGTGTGGCCGTCGCGCTGCTTGAAGACCTTCACAGTGGCCTCGCCATCCAGTTCGGCGGCAACGATATCTCCGTTGTCGGCATTCTGCTGCTGACGGATGGCAACGTAGTCGCCGTCGCAAATGGCTGCATCGATCATCGACTCACCCTTTACCTTCAGCAAGAACACATCGCCCTTGCCAATGAGGCTCTCCGGTAGGGTCAGCCACTCATCGACGTTTTGTTCGGCGGTGATAGGGATACCCGCTGCAATCTGACCAACCAGTGGTACGCGTCGGAAGGCTCCGGTGACCACGTTGCTGTTGGCTTCGGCCTCCTGCATAGCCTGCTGGCGCTCACCAGAATCTGCCAGGCTGATTCCGCGCGAAACGTTGTCGATCTGGGCTAGGTAGCCCATGTTCTTGAGCTGGTCGATCTGGTACTTGGCGCTGGCCACCGACTTGAGACCCACTGCCTCAGCGATCTCGCGAAGCGTTGGCGGCATATCGTTTTGGCTGCGCAGGTCACGGATGGCGTCTAGCACCTGTCGCTGGCGGGCACTCAGTTGGGTGTCGTCCATCGCTGCCTCTTTCTAGCTCGATTTGGATGCCTTTTGAAAATAAATGTCTGTGGTTGCTTATTTACTTCAATCAGTACCTTTTATCGAAACTTTATTCGAAAGAAAGTCAAGAATCAAACAGATTTACTAAAAATGTTGTATTTTTTCTTGACAAAGTGTCGGTAGCTGGTTTTATTCTATAAATAAGCGAACAGATGTTCGAAACAGATGTTCGAAAACTACCGAAAGGCAAGCAAATGGCAACCACCGCCGTTATCCGCCCAAAGTTCCGCCTAAGCCGCAAGGCTCGCTTGGTCCGCACTGCGGCTTTGCTTGCCCTTGTAATCACCGGTGTAAACCAGTTTGGTCAGTTTGCCGGTGCCCAGGCCACCAACAAGAGCACCACCAATGTCGGTGCCATTCACTACGTGAGCGTTCGCTCGGGAGACACCCTCTGGTCGCTTGCTCAGACCTATGCACCAAACACAGACCCACGCGAATGGATCGACCAGGTCACCGTAATCAACAACCTCGGCAGCGCCGGTGTCTGGGTTGGTCAGCGTATTGCGATTCCTGCCAACTAATCGCATTGGGTAACCTTAACGGGTGACCTCACTCTCAGATCTTCCACTCCGCGCCGACCTGGTAGGGCGCACGCCTTACGGCGCACCTCAGCTAGATGTCTCAGTTGCTCTAAACGTCAACGAGAACACTCACCGAATCCCAGAAGAAGTTGCCATCGACATCGTGCAGCGCCTAGCCGCCGCCGTGCTTTCGGTAAACCGCTACCCAGACCGTGAGTTCACCGGTCTGCGCGAGGCCCTGGCAAACTACATTCAGCGCGGGGTCACCCCGGCTCAAATCTGGGCAGCCAATGGTTCCAACGAGGTCCTCCAGCACATCTTCCAGGCATTCGGTGGCCCAGGCCGCACTGCCATGGGCTTTGCTCCCACTTACAGCATGTATCCGCTAATCGCGGAGGGTACTGGCACCGGCTACATTGCCATCCAGCGTGCCAATCGCTACGAACTAAGCCCCGAGCTGGTCACTGAGGCAATCACTCAGCACCAGCCAAACATCGTCATGCTTTGTTCGCCAAATAACCCAACTGGCACTCCGCTTGGCCTTGAGGTTATCGAGGCCGCCTACGATGCCGTAGCCGAGTACGGCGGCATCCTGGTGGTGGATGAGGCTTACGCAGAGTTCGCTCACGATACGTCGGTAACGGCTATCAACCTGCTTGCTAGCCGCCCAAACCTGCTGGTCAGCCGCACCATGAGCAAGGCCTTCGCCTTTGCCGGTGCCCGAGTTGGCTACCTGATGGCAGATCCCGCTGTAATCGATGCCCTCAGGCTGGTGCGCCTGCCTTATCACCTCAGTGCTTTCACTCAGGCTGCGGCTGAGGCCGCTCTGGCACACTCGGATGCTCTGCTAGCCAACGTCGACGACATTCGCACTCAGCGCGACCGCATCGTTCTTGAGTTGGTTGAAATGGGCTTGGACGTCTATCGCACCGATGCCAACTTCGTGCTTTTCGGAGGCCTAGCCGACCCGGCTGCAGTCTGGCAGTCTTTGCTAGACCAAGACGTGCTGGTTCGCAACGTGGGTATCCCCGGAACCCTGCGCGTAACCGCGGGCACCGCAGCCGAGACCGGAGCCTTCCTCAACGCCCTGCGAATGGTGCTCGGCAAGTAAACTTGGAGAATGCCCGTAAGGGTCCGCATTTTCGAAAGGTAGAGACGATGAGTCGCACCGCCGCGCTTAGCCGCAAGACCAGTGAGTCCTCAATCGAGCTGAGCATCAACCTCGATGGCACTGGCCAGTCTGAGATCAACACCAGCGTGCCATTCTTCGACCACCTTCTCACCGCTTTCGCCAAGCACTCCCTGGTAGACCTCAAGGTCAACGCCAGCGGCGACACCCACATCGATGTTCACCACACCGTTGAAGACACCGCAATCGTGCTGGGTCAGGCAATCAAGCAGGCACTTGGCGATAAGAGTGGCATTGGTCGCTACGGCGATGCCACTGTTCCGCTGGACGATGCTCTGGTTCGCGCAGTGGTTGATGTTTCGGGCCGCCCATACCTCGTTCACAAGGGTGAACCCACTGGCTTCGAACTACACCTGATCGGTGGCCACTTCACCGGTTCGATGGTTCGTCACGTTTTTGAGGCTATTGCCTACAACGCAGGTCTAACCGTTCACGTCACCGTGCTCGACGGCCGCGACCCACACCACATCGCAGAGACCGAGTTCAAGGCCTTTGCTCGTGCATTCCGCAAGGCTGTAGAGCCAGATGCTCGCGTGGTTGGCATCCCAAGCACTAAGGGCGCCCTGTGAGCCAACCCACGGTAGTCGTTCTCGACTACGGTTCGGGTAACGTGCACTCCGTTGCACAGGCTCTTGAGGTTGCGGGTGCCAAGGTTCAGCTCACCGCAGATCGCAACGCAGTTTTGGCCGCCGATGGTCTGGTTGTTCCCGGCGTGGGTGCCTTCGATGCCGTGATGCGTCAACTGGCAACCGTAAAGGGCGGCGCGCTCATCGATCAGCGCCTAGTGGCTGGCAAGCCTGTGCTTGGCATTTGCGTTGGGCTTCAGGTGATGTTCGAGCACGGGGTAGAGCACGGAATCGACACCGAGGGTTTGGGCCAGTGGCCTGGCGTTGTAGAGCAGCTAGCCGCACCGATGCTGCCGCACATGGGCTGGAACACTGTCGAGGCTCCGGCTGAATCGGTGCTTTTCAACGGTGTAGCCGACGAGCGCTTCTACTTCGTGCACTCGTATGGCGTGCAGACCTTCCCAGAGCTTGGCGGGGGAGCGTTTGCCAAGCCAATTGTCACCTGGGGTGAGTACGGCAGTCGCTTCGTGGCCGCGGTAGAAAATGGCCCGCTTTCGGCAACCCAGTTCCACCCAGAAAAGTCTGGCCAGGCCGGCATTCGCCTCCTGACCAATTGGATCAATAGCTTCTAAGGTTTGGCCAGTGCGTTGCCAAACCCTGTTTCAAAAGAGAGAAAAGTCATGCAGAACAACTACCTAGAACTACTTCCTGCGGTTGATGTGGCAGATGGCAAGGCAGTGCGCCTTACCCAGGGCGAAGCCGGCAGCGAAACCGATTACGGCGACCCGGTTGAGGCAGCCCAGACCTGGATCAACGCCGGAGCCGAGTGGATTCACCTGGTAGACCTCGACGCAGCCTTTGGCCGCGGCGACAACCGCGATGTAATCCGTCGTGTGGTTGAGGCATCCAGCAACGTCAAGATCGAGCTAAGTGGCGGTATCCGCGACGACGCCTCGCTTGAGGCCGCCCTCGAGGCCGGCGCCACCCGCGTCAACCTAGGCACCGCAGCGCTAGAGAACCCTGAGTGGACCGCCAGCGTAATCGAGAAGCACGGCGACAAGGTTGCTGTGGGTCTGGACGTTCGCGGCACCACCCTTGCTGCTCGCGGTTGGACCAAGGAGGGTGGAGACCTTTGGGAGGTATTGGCCCGCCTTGAAGACGCCGGTTGTGCCCGCTATGTAGTAACCGACGTCACCAAGGACGGCACCCTGCGCGGACCAAACATCGATCTGCTGAAGCAGGTTATGGAACGCACCAGCAAGCCGGTTGTGGCTTCGGGCGGAATCAGTAGCCTGCAGGACATCTCCGACCTATACGCTCTGGTTCAGCTTGGCCTAGAGGGCGCCATCCTCGGCAAGAGCCTCTACGCCGGTCGCTTCACTCTCGAAGAGGCGCTCGCCGTAGCCAACGGTAAGTAAGCCAACAAACCCGTCATGACTCACCCGCACATCAACCCGGATCGCTTCCACGATTCTGCCGGTGTGCCCTGGGAGGGTCGTCAGCTGGAGGTCAATCCGCACGCCGGTGATGACGGCTCTGCGGATGCCAACCTGATTACGGCGCTCGCCGCATTCAAGGCGCAAACCGCCGGCCCGGAAGCCGTAATCGAGGCCATCAAGTCCGCGCGCCTGCTGGTTCCGCTGGTGGCTCATGTGGGCGAAACTGGGGTTGGCGCACACGGTCAGATCGTCGATAAGAGCGCAGACCTCAACATCGTTTCGGTGGCAAGCCCCGATGGTCAGATTGCGCTGCCGGTATTCTCGTCGGTTGCTGCAATGCAACGCTGGGACGCCAAAGCCAGACCGGTTCCAATCGAGGCCAGCCGAGTTGCCTTGGCCGCAGCCAGCGAGAAAAATGGCCGCATCATTCTGGATCCGGGCAGCGATACCGAGTTCGCCATTCGCCAAACCGCGTTTCGAGCCATCGCAGAGAATCTACCTTGGCGGCACCCGGCGCAGAATCAGGCCATAAAGGCTGCGTTCGCTGCGGCTATCGATGCTGAGCCACAGATTGAGAATTACGCGATCCAGAATGGTGACCCAACCGCCAGACTGCAGGGCCCAGAGGTGCTTGTGTTCCTAAAGCTGGTGCCGGGTAGTGCAGACGAAACGGCTTTGAATGCCCTCGTTGCTCGGCTAGGTGAGGCTTGGGCAGAAAGCCCAGAGATTGTCCGCGGCGTCGATTCCATCGCGGTGAAGGTTATTTAGGCTTCGCCCAAAACATCTAGCGTGTTGCCCAGGTAGTGAGTGGGCTTAGGCCACTGGGCCGGTGTACTTCTCGCCAGGGCCCGCACCAGGTGCATCCTTGACGGCCGAGGCCTCACGGAAAGCAAGCTGCACTTCGCGAAGCCCGGCGCGCCAGATTCGTGCGTGCTGGTCTCCCATGTAACCGGCAACCGCGGTCAGCATGCCGGCAGCGGCATCGATGTACTTGCGAGCCTCATCCAAATCGGCCGCGCGGCCATCCTCGGACAGCCCACAGTGCACGGCGGCCAGGTTCAAAAGCTCGATGAAATAGCGGCCTACAACCTCAACCGCAGGAACGTCGGCAATGTCGGAGATGATTTCGTGGTTTTCGGACATTGCTTCTAATTCGATTCTGCTCGGGGCTTTACTCGTGCCAACTAACCCTGATAGACTAACCCACGGCTCCGAGGTTCGCCTTGGTCAGAAGTGGATTCAGTTCCCACCCGCGATCGTCGCTCTAATAGACGGCCGGGTTAGCTTTAGAACTTTCAGTTCTGTGCGTCTTTAGGCTCCGCCGCAAGACGTGGCCATTCGTCACGTCATTGGAGCAACAGATCAGCGATCCACGTATCAACGACCGCATCCGCGTGCCAGAGGTTCGCCTCGTAGGCCCAGCCGGAGAGCAAATTGGTGTTGTCCGCATCGAAGAAGCACTGCGCATGGCTCAGGAACAGGACCTCGACCTAGTCGAGGTAGCACCTATGTCAAAGCCGCCAGTTGCCAAGATCATGGACTTCGGCAAGTTCAAGTACGAAGCCGCACAGAAGGTGCGCGAAGCTCGTAAGAACCAGGTCAACACCGTGCTCAAGACCGTTCGATTCGGACTCAAGATCGATGCCCACGACTACGGCACCAAGCGCGGCCAAATTGAGAAGTTCCTCAAGGCCGGCGACAAGGTGAAGGTAATCGTGGTGTTCCGTGGCCGCGAGCAGTCACGTCCAGAGATGGGTGTGAAGCTGCTTCAGAAGCTTGCCGAAGAGGTCAACACTCTTGGAGCGATCGAGTCGATGCCTTCCATCGATGGTCGCAACATGGTGATGGTCATCGGTCCACTAAAGAACAAGGCAGAGGCTAAGGCCGAAGCCAAGCGTGCCGCCGAGAAGCCTGCAGCGCAGGAACCGGTAGCAGCAGAACCAACCGAATCCACCGATTCGGCCGAATAGCAACCAGGGGTCCATCCGGATCCCGAACCAGTAGGAGAAAGTAATGCCAAAGCAGAAGACCCACTCGGGTGCCAAGAAGCGTTTCCGCTTCACCGGTAGCGGCAAGCTCATGAAGCAGCAGATCAACATGCGCCACAACCTAGAGCACAAGTCGAGCCGTCGTACCCGTCGCCTCAACCAGGACCAGGTTGTTTCGGCAGCAGACTTCAAGACCATCAAGAAGCAGCTCGGCCACTAGTCGCCAGCGTTTACATAGGAGCTTAGAAAAAAATGGCAAGAGTAAAGAACGCTGTTAACGCAGCGAAGAAGCGTCGTACAGTCCTAGAGCGCGCACACGGTTACCGTGGCCAGCGCTCGCGTCTGTACCGTATGGCCAAGCAGCAGATGCTGCACTCGCTGGTCTACGCATACAACGACCGTCGCGACCGCAAGAGCAACTTCCGTCGTCTCTGGATCCAGCGCATCAACGCTGCAGCCCGTGCCAACGGCATGACCTACAACCGTTTCATCCAGGGTCTAGCACTTGCTGGCATCCAGGTAGACCGTCGCATCCTGTCAGACATGGCAATCAACGATGCAGCAACCTTCACCAAGTTGGTTGCAAGCGCCAAGGCTGCACTTCCAGCAGACACCTCGGCTCCAAAGGTCAAGTAGCTCGATGCTTTTAGATCCCAAGGCCAGTGTGGTCAAAGGGGTCGCGAAGCTCTATCGGAAAGACGCCCGGTCATTGACCGGGCTCTTTCTGCTTGAGGGGCCGCAGGGTCTAAAAGAGGTCCTTGATTCCCCCAAGCAAATCGTGGAGCTGTACGCCACCCCAGAATGCGTAGAAAAGTACCCAGACCTCTTCGAGCGTGCCCAGCGCGCCCGCGTTGAGTTGGTCTTGGTGTCCGAGCGCGTTCTCGAGGCAATGTGCGATACCTCCACCCCACAGGGCGTGGTTGCCGTTTGTCAGCAACTTCACGTTTCTTTGGACGCAATCCTCGCCAGCAAACCCAAGCTGGTGGCGGTGCTCTCTCAGGTGCGCGATCCTGGCAATGCCGGTACCGTGCTGCGAGCAGCCGATGCCGCTGGTGCCGATGCCGTCATCTTCAGCAGCAACAGCGTGGATGTCTACAATCCGAAGGTGGTTCGTTCCACTACCGGTTCTCTTTTCCACCTGCCATTTGCCATCGATGTTCCGGCAGAAGAGGCCATCGCAGCATTGCAGGCAGCCGGCCTACAGGTTTTTGCAGCCGATGGTGGCGGAGAGCTAATCACCGAGCTGCCTGGCGGCACGTTGAAGGCACCAACCGCCTGGGTGTTTGGCAATGAAGCCTGGGGTTTCGAACCCGCCACTCTGGCCGCGGTTGACCGCGTTGTTGGCCTCCCGCTTTACGGTCCGGCCGAGAGCCTCAACCTCGCAACAGCTGCCAGCGTGTGCCTGTATCAGAGCGCATTCGCCCAGAACGCAAACTAATTCCGCTCAACGGCTTGTGGGCTAAGAAGTCCAGCTTCGGCCCCAAGCAGAGCCCTGAAGGTAGACTTAAACCCTTATGTCAGAGTCCAATCCAGTCTCCAAAGACTACGTCGACGCCGTCGTTTCCAAGGCCCTCCAGGCCATCGAAGCCGCAGCAGACCTAGCAGCCCTAAAGAGCGCTCGCACCCAAATTCTGGGCGACCAGTCCGAGATCGCTGCGCTCAATGCTCAGCTTGGCAAGTTGGCTCCAGAATTTAAGGCTGAAGCCGGCAAACTAATCGGTCAGGCTCGTGGCGCCGTAAACCAGGCCTACGCGGCTCGCGAGGCTCAGATGTTTGTAGTCGAAGAGCGTGCCAAGCTGGCCGCCGAAACCGTCGACGTAACCGCAAGCCCACTCACCGCTCGTTTGGGCGCGCGTCACCCGCTTGCTCTGCTCCAAGAGCAGATCAGCGACATCTTTGTTGGCATGGGCTGGGAAATCGCCGAGGGCCCAGAGCTCGAAAACGAGTGGTTCAACTTCGATGCCCTCAACTTCGACGAGGACCACCCGGCTCGTGCGATGCAGGACACCTTCTTTGTTGAGCCGGTCGAGAGCCACCTCGTGCTGCGCACTCACACCTCTCCGGTGCAGGTTCGTTCCATGCTCGAGCGTCAGATTCCTATCTACGTTTTGTGCCCAGGTCGCGTTTTCCGCACCGATGAGCTTGATGCCACCCACACCCCGGTTTTCCACCAGGTCGAAGGCCTCGCCATCGACAAGGGCCTCACCATGGCAGATCTTCGTGGCACCCTCGAGCACTTTGCGCGCAGCATGTTTGGCCCTGAAGCCCAGATTCGCCTGCGCCCTTCGTTCTTCCCATTCACCGAGCCATCGGCCGAACTAGACGTCTGGCATCCCGGCGCCAAGGGCGGTGCCCGCTGGGTTGAGTGGGGCGGTTGCGGAATGGTCAACCCTAATGTTTTGCTCTCAGCCGGCATCGACCCAGAGGTCTATTCCGGTTTCGCCTTCGGCATGGGAATCGAGCGCACCCTGATGTTCCGCAACGACGTCAGAGATATGCACGACATGGTTGAGGCCGACGTTCGCTTCAGCGAGCAGTTTGGATTGGTGCTCTAAATGCGCGTTCCACTTAAGTGGCTGGCAGAAAACGTAGATCTTCCGGGCGATGCCACCCCAGAATCAGTAATGGCCGAATTGGTCAAGGTAGGCCTTGAAGAAGAGGGCGTTCGCGACTTCGACATCCAGGGTCCAATCGTGGTTGGCAAGGTTCTCGAGTTTGTTGAAGAGCCGCAGGCAAATGGCAAGACCATTCGCTGGTGTCAGGTTCAGGTTGCTCCAATTGGCGAAATCGCTGCCGATGGTGGCGAGGCCGTTCGTGGCATCGTCTGTGGCGCCAGCAACTTTGAGGTAAACGACAAGGTAATAGTCACCCTTCCGGGTGCCGTGCTTCCGGGTGGCTTCGCCATCGCTGCACGAAAGACTTACGGTCACGTCTCCGATGGCATGATGGCCAGCCGCGCCGAACTTGGCAGCAGCCAGGACCACAGCGGCATCCTGCGTCTAGCCGAAATGGGTCTAGACCCAAAGGTTGGCTCAGACGCCCTCGAGCTTTTGCACCTTGACGATAAAGCAGCCGAGGTAAATGTCACTCCAGACCGTGGTTACTGCCTAAGCATTCGCGGCATTGCCCGCGAGTACGCTCACGCCACCGGCAGCCAGTTCCGCGACCCAGTAGGAAACGTTGAACCGGCATCCATCAGCGGTTTCGAGCTGACCATCGACGATCAGGCTCCAATCCGCGACCGCGTTGGTGTAACCCGTTTTGTGCTTCGTCAGGTAACCGGAATCGACGCCAGCCGTCCAACCCCGCAGTGGATGGTTTCACGTCTACGTCTGGCAGGCATCCGCTCAATCTCTCTGGTGGTAGACATCACCAACTACGTGATGCTCGAACTGGGCCAGCCACTGCACGCCTACGACTTCGACAAGCTTTCGGGCGGAATTACCGTCCGTCGCGCCAAGAAGAACGAGACCCTGAAGACCCTCGATGGTCAAGTACGCAAGCTAGACATCGAAGACCTTGTAATCGCCGACAACTCGGGTGCAATCGGCCTGGCCGGCGTAATGGGTGGCGAGTCCACCGAGGTTACCCTCGAGACCACCAACGTGCTCATCGAGGCTGCTAACTTCGATGCGATCTCAATCGCCCGCAGCGCCCGACGTCACAAGTTGCCTTCAGAGGCCTCCAAGCGTTTCGAGCGCGGAGTAGACCACTCGGTGGCTAAGTTTGCCGTTGCCCGAGTGGTTCAGCTGCTTGAGGTTCACGCGCGCGGCGAGGCCCAGTGGTTTGGCGCCGACTACCGCAACTACCAGCCACAGCCAAACATCTGGTTGCCAGAGTCCTTCGCCACCGATTACGTGGGTGTCGCATACGAGACTCTCGAAATCGTGCAGGTTCTTCAGGCCATCGGCTGTCAGGTAGAGCACGTCCACGGCGGTTTCAACGTGGTGCCGCCAACCTGGCGTCCAGACCTCACTCACAAGACCGATCTGGTCGAGGAGATTGCGCGCATCACCGGCTACGACCGCATCCCAACTCGTCTTCCGGTGGCGCCTCCGGGCCGCGGCCTAACCCGCACCCAGCAGCAGCGCCGTCGCATCGCCAACGCGCTAGCCTCGGCCGGTCTGGTTGAGGTTCTCAACTACCCATTCGTCACCGATGAGCAGTTGGCCCTGGTTGAGGTTCACGGCATCGAAGCAACCAAGGTGACCGCCCAGACCGCACCGATTGCGGTTCGTCTCGCCAACCCGCTGCAGGGTCAGGCTGGCAACATGCGCATTTCGCTGATTCCTGGGCTCATCGATGCTGCGGCTCGCAACGTTTCGCGCGGTCTCAACAACCTGGCCATATTCGAGCTCGGTTCGGTATTCCACGCAGCCAAGGCTGTGACCAAGACCGCAAAGCTTCCGGTTGGTGGCCAGCTTCCAACCAGCAAGCAGATCGAAGCCCTCGAAAGCACTATTCCGGCACAGCCAAAGCACCTAGCAGCGCTGTTTGTTGGAGACCGCCTGCAGCAGCAGGTTGGCACCAAGTCGGTGGCTAGTGGCTACGAGGATGCAATCCAGGCGGCCCGCACCATTGGTTTGGCCATCGGCGCTCAGATTCAGGTGCGCCAGGCTTCGCCTAAGGGCTACCACCCTGGCCGTACCGCCCAACTGTTTGTAACCAACGCCGCGGGCGACCAGGTAATCGGCTACGCCGGAGAGCTTGACCCGGCACTGGCAAGCGAGGCTCACCTGCCTCGCCGTGTTGGCGTGCTCGAGCTGAACCTCGATCAGCTGGGACAACTTGCCCCCGATGTGGTTCAGGCCGGCGCAATCAACACCTTCCCGGCAGCAACTCAAGACGTGTCGCTGGTTGTAGCCGACACCGTGGCTGCAGCAGATCTCCAGGCCGCGCTGTCCGAAGGCGCCGGTTCGTTGCTTGAGGCAATCTCGCTCACCGACGACTACCGTGGCCAGGGCATCGATGCCGGTCACAAGTCGCTCACCTTTGCTCTGCGTTTCCGTGCACCGGATCGCACCCTCACCCAGGCCGAGGCCTCTGAGGCTCGTGACGCCGGTGTGGCCGTGGCACAGCAGCGTTATGGTGCGGTAATCCGCGGCTAAGGGCATACTAGAAGTCATTCGCTAGCAACGGCAGATAGGCTGCCAGATCGGAATCAACATGGTCTACTCGGTTGCCATTGCTGGTGCCAGCGGCTACGTGGGCGGCGAGCTCATGCGCATGATTTCGCAGCACCCTCAGCTTGAACTCAAGACCATCACAGCCAACAGCAATGTCGGCGAAACGGTTGGCGCCCTGCACCCACACCTGCGTCAATACGCAGACAAGGTCTTTGTTGCCACCGATGCCAGCACCCTGGCCGGCCACGATGTTGTTTTCCTAGCCATGCCACATACCAAGAGTGCCGAGGTGGCCGCCTGGCTGAGCCCTGAGACTCTTGTGCTTGACTGTGGTGCAGATTTCCGCTTGGAGCACGAAGCCGACTGGGTCAAGTTCTATGGCGGCACCTACGCCGGACACTGGAACTACGGCATGCCAGAGCTTTTGGTTGAGGGCGGCAAGGACAAGCAGCGCAGCAACCTGGTTGGCGCCAAGCGGGTAGCCGTTCCGGGCTGCAACGCAACCGCAATAACCCTTGGTCTAGCACCGGGGCTCGCGCAGTTGTTGTTCGAGCCACACGACCTAGTCAGTGTGCTTTCGGTTGGTTATTCGGGAGCGGGACGCACCCTCAAGACCAACCTGTTGGCATCCGAGGCGATGGGCAGCGCGGCTGCCTACGGCGTTGGGGGAGTGCACCGTCACACACCAGAGATCGAGCAGAACCTGCGTCACGCGTCAGGTCGCACCGTCTCCATTAACTTCACTCCGGTCTTGGTTCCAATGAGCCGTGGCATCTTGGCTGTAAACACCGCCAAGCTGCTACCGGGCGTTACCGCCGCTCAGGTGCGCGAGGCCTATGAGCAGGCCTATGGCAACGAAGCCTTTGTGCAGCTTTTGCCTGAGGGACAGTTCCCTGCAACCGCCAGCGTGGTTGGTGCCAACACCTGTCTAGTCGGTATTGCCGTAGACGAGCACGCCGGACGCGCAGTTGTGGTCACCGCCATCGACAACATGGTGAAGGGCACTGCTGGTGCCGCCATCCAATCTTTGAACATTGCACTTGGTTTGCCAGAGCAAACCGGACTAAACGTAAATGGAGTAGCGCCTTGACCGTAACCGTAGCCAAGGGATTTGTAGCCGCAGGTGTTGCCGCGGGGCTAAAGAAGAACGGCAACAAAGACGTAGCCCTGGTGGTAAACCAGGGTCCGCGCACCGCCGCAGCCGCAGTTTTCACCACCAACCGCTGCCTCGCCAATCCAGTGCTCTGGAGCAAGCAGGCAATCGCCGATGGCGAGATTGCCGCCATCATCCTTAACTCGGGTGGCGCCAACTGCTACACCGGCTCCGAGGGCTTCCAGACCACCCACGAAACCGCCGAAAAGGTGGGCGAGCTACTTCAGGTATCCGCGGGCGACGTTTTGGTCTGCTCCACCGGTCTCATCGGTGACCAGCTAGACCGACCAAAGCTTCTTGCGGGAGTGACCGCCGCCGCAGCTTCGCTAACCGACCAAAATGGTGTGCAAGCCGCCGAGGCGATCATGACCACCGACTCGGTGTCCAAGACCGCAAACCGCGTCAGCCCTAGTGGCTGGGCCATCGGCGGTATGGCCAAGGGTGCCGGAATGCTTGCCCCAGGCCTTGCAACCATGTTGGTAGTAATCACCACAGATGCAGACCTGCCAAGCCACGTCCTAGACGCAGCGCTGCGCAACGCCACCCGCGTTACCTTCGACCGCCTTGACTCCGATGGCTGCATGAGCACCAATGACACCGTTGCCCTGATGGCTTCCGGTGCCAGCGGTGTGGCTCCAGCCGTCGATGAATTCCAGCTGCTGCTCACCGAGGTCTGTCACGACCTTGCTCAGCAGTTGCTAACCGATGCCGAGGGCTCAACCCACGACATCGAAATCGCCGTCACCGGTGCAGCCAACGAAGCTGACGCAGTAGAGGTTGGGCGCGTGGTTGCCCGCAACAACCTGTTCAAGGCTGCTGTCTACGGCAACGACGCCAACTGGGGTCGTATCCTGGCCGCCGTGGGCACCGCCAAGGCCGAGTTCGACCCGTACAACATCGATGTTTCAATCAACGGCATCAGCGTCAGCCGTCTTGGTCAGCCAGACCAGCCACGCGAGCTGGTAGACATGACTCCGCGCAAGGTGGTCATCGGCATCAACCTCAACTCGGGCAGTGACGCAGCCACCATCTACACCAATGACCTAACTCACGCCTACGTCACCGAGAACAGCGAGTACTCGTCATGATCCCGGGCGCAAATCCAGATCAGCAGCTTGCCAGCATCAAGGCGGCCACTCTAATCGAGTCGCTTCCTTGGCTGCGCGAATTCCACGACAAGATCGTCGTCGTCAAATTCGGTGGCAACGCCATGGTTGATTCCGAGCTGCAGCGCGCGTTCTGCGAAGACATGGCTTACCTGCGCTGGGTTGGCATCAAACCGGTTGTGGTTCACGGTGGTGGCCCACAGATTTCGGCTGCCCTCAAAGAGCGTGGCATTGCCAGCGAGTTCAAGGGCGGCCTGCGCGTCACCAGCAAAGAGACCATCGGCGTGGTGCGCGATGTGCTGCGCAACCAGATCTCGGCTGAGCTTGCCGAGATGATCGCTGCTGCCGGCGGCGACCCAGTTGTTCTGTCGGGCGAAGATTCGTTCCTGTTCCGTGCCGAGAAGACCTACCTCGAATCCGAGGAAGGTCCAATCGACATTGGCTATGTCGGTGAAGTCAACACAGTAAATCCGCGTGTGGTTCTAGATGCCCTAAACCAGGGCAAGATTCCGGTGATCTCCACCGTGGCTCCGGGTGCCGACGGCGAGCTCTACAACGTAAACGCAGACCTCGCTGCCGCTGCAGCCGCAATCGCCTTCGGTGCTTCAAAGCTGATGGTGCTCACCGATGTTGCCGGCCTCTATAGCGACTGGCCAAACCTGGATTCGCTGGTCTCCGAAATCACTGCCACCGAATTGGAGGCGATGATTCCTTCGCTCGAATCGGGCATGATTCCAAAGATGCAGGCCTGTCTCCAGGCAGTAATCGGGGGAGTGCCACGCGCTCACGTCATCGATGGCCGAACCCCGCACAGCATTCTTCTCGAAATCTTCACCCAGAGCGGTGTGGGCACCCTGGTAGTGCCTAACTAATCTCAAACTAAGGAGCCACCATGGTTCGCCATTTTCTAAAAGACGACGACATCACCGCAGCCGAGCAAGCCGAGATCCTCAAGCTTGCACGGGAACTGAAGGCCGCTCCGTATTCCCGTCGTCCGTATGAGGGCCCAAAGACGGTTGCCCTCATCTTCGACAAGACCTCAACCCGCACCCGGGTTTCGTTCACCGTGGGTGTAGCCGACCTGGGCGGAAACCCAATGGTCATCGATAGCACCACCAGCCAAATGGGCAAGAAGGAATCGGTGGCAGACACAGCTCGCGTGCTCGAGCGTCAGGTTGCAGCCATCGTTTGGCGCACCTACGCACACAGCGGCCTCGAAGAGATGGCAGCCAACAGCAATGTGCCGGTAGTCAACTCACTCAGCGACGACTACCACCCGTGCCAGATTCTGGCAGACCTTCAGACCATTCAGGAGCACAAGGGTTCGCTCAAGGGTCTCAAGTTTGCCTACATCGGCGATGCCAGCAACAACATGGCCAACTCCTACCTAACCGGTATGGCGCTCGCCGGAATGCACGTTGCTGTTGCCGGGCCAAGCGAATATCTGCCAAACGCTGGCATCGTTGCCCGCGCGCAAGAGATTGCTGCCGAGCAGGGTGGTTCCATCGTGGTCACCACCGATCCGGCCGTTGCTATCGCAGGCGCAGACGCCGTTGCCACCGACACCTGGATCAGCATGGGCCAGGAAGACGAGAAGGAGCAGCGCATCAAGGACTTCGCTGGTTTCACCATCGATTCCGCGCTGATGGCCAAGGCCAAGTCGGACGCAATCTTCCTGCACTGCCTTCCTGCCTATCGCGGCTACGAGGTTTCCGCCGACGTCATCGACGGCCAGCAGTCTGTAATTTGGGACGAGGCCGAGAACCGCCTGCACGCCCAGAAGGCACTGCTGGTGTGGCTAGCCGAACGCGCCTGATTTTTACCCTCCAAATAAACTAGGTTTCAAACCAAAGGATTCTTATGTCTGAACACGCCTCGCAAGCCGGTGCCCTCTGGGGCGGACGTTTCTCGGGTGGCCCTGCCGATTCGGTGGCCGCACTCAGCCGTTCGGTGCACTTCGACTGGCGTCTAGCCAAGTACGACATCCGTGGCACTAAGGCGCACATCCGTGCACTTCAGCAGGCCGGTTACCTCTCGGTTGCCGAGTTGGAGAAGCTGGACCGCGATCTGAGCGAGCTTTGGAACCGAATCGAGCAGGGCTCGTTCCTTCCAAAGGAATCCGATGAGGACGTGCACTCGGCGCTCGAGCGCGGACTAATCGAGATCACCGGTAAAGACCTGGGCGGCAAGGTTCGTGCCGGCCGCAGCCGCAACGACCAGATCGCAACCCTCATCCGCATCTACCTGCTGGACGAAGCTGCTCACCTCGATAAGCTGGTTGGTGGGCTCATCGAGACCATCACCTCGCGCGCCGAAGAGCACCTGGGTGTTGCTATGCCAGGCCGCACCCACTTCCAGCACGCGCAGCCGGTTTTGCTTTCGCACTCTCTGATGGCGCACGCCTGGCCACTCCAGCGCGACCTAGAGCGCCTGGACGACTGGCGCAAGCGTGCCATGCTCTCGCCTTATGGCGCAGGAGCGCTTGCCGGCAACACCCTGGGTCTAGATCCAAACCTGGTTGCCCGTGAGCTTGGGCTAGCCGGACCGACCCCCAACTCCATCGATGCCACCGCCAGCCGCGATGTGGTTGCCGAGTTTGGTTTTATCGCCACCATGATCGGCATCAACCTTTCGCGATTCTCTGAGGAGATCATCGCCTGGGCTACCGCCGAGTTCAACTACATCAAGCTGGCCGATGCCTACAGCACCGGCTCGTCGATCATGCCGCAGAAGAAGAACCCAGATGTGGCAGAGCTTGCGCGCGGCAAGTCGGGTCGCCTCATCGGTGACCTAACCGGCTTGTTGGCAACCCTCAAGGGTCTGCCGTTGGCTTACAACCGAGACCTGCAGGAAGACAAAGAGCCAGTGTTCGACATGATCGACACCCTGTTTGTGCTGCTGCCTGCCTTCACCGGCATGATCGAGACCATGACCTTCAACACTGAGCGCATGGAAGAGCTGGCGCCTGCTGGATTCTCCCTTGCCACCGATGTGGCCGAGTGGCTGGTGAAGCAGAAGGTTATCTTCCGCGACGCCCACGAGATCACCGGTGCCCTGGTTTCTTACTGCGAACAGCACGGCCTCGAGCTGCACCAGGTTCCAGACGCCGAGATGGCGGCAATTTCGGTGCACCTAACCCCAGATGTCCGCGATGTGCTAACCGTTCAGGGCTCCATTCGTGCCCGTGCCGGTGCCGGCGGAACTGCGCTGCCTCGAGTTCTCGAGCAGATCACCGCTATTCGCAAGCTCAACGCCCACCGACTCGGTTAACCCGAAAGGCCGTCCGTAATGGCAAACCAAGAACTTCTGGCAACCCAGAGCAACGACGCCAGCTTCACCGACATCTGGGAAGAGCTTCAGTGGCGCGGGCTTATAGCCCAGTCCACCGATGAGGAGGAGCTGCGCGGCCTGCTGGCCAACCAGTCCATCACCTACTACTGCGGTTTCGACCCAACCGCGCCAAGCCTGCACCTCGGCAATCTGGTGCAGTTGCTGCTGATGCGTCGCCTTCAGCTGGCTGGCCACAAGCCGCTTGCGCTGGTTGGCGGAGCCACCGGTTTGGTTGGCGACCCACGTCCAAGCGCTGAGCGCACCCTCAACACCAAAGAGACCGTGGCCGAATGGGTCAAGCGTCTTGAGGAGCAGGCCGGTCGTTTCCTCAGCACCGATGGCAGCAATGCAGTTCGCCTAGTCAACAACCTCGACTGGACCGCGCCTATGTCGGCAATCGACTTCCTGCGCGATGTGGGTAAGTACTACCGCGTTGGCAAGATGCTCAGCAAGGATGCGGTCTCGGCCCGTCTAAACTCCGACGCCGGTATTTCGTACACCGAGTTCAGCTACCAGATCCTCCAGGGCATGGACTACCTAGAGTTGTTCCGCCGCTACGAGTGCATCCTCCAGACCGGCGGTTCCGATCAGTGGGGTAACCTCACCAGCGGCACCGACCTGATTCACCGTGCAGAGGGTAAGAGCGCGCACGCACTAACCAGCCCACTGATCACCAACAGCGATGGCAAGAAGTTTGGCAAGTCCGAGGGCAACGCAGTTTGGCTCGACTCAGAGCTGACCAGCCCATACGCCTTCTACCAGTTCTGGCTAAATGTCGACGACGCCGATGTTGTTGATCGCCTAAAGGTTTTCACCTTCCTCAGCCGCACCGAAATCGAAGAATTCGCCAAGGCCGTCGCGGAGGAGCCATTCCGCCGTGCAGCTCAGAAGCGTCTGGCTCTAGAGGTAACCACCTTGGTGCACGGTGAAGCCGCAGCCCTTGGTGCAATTGCAGCTTCGGCCGCACTCTTCGGACAGGGTGAGTTGGCAGAGCTAAGCGAAGATGCATTGGTCTCGGCACTGAGCGAGCTTCCTAACACCAACGCAATCAAGGGAACCGCCATTGTGCAGTTGCTGCAGGACACCGGTCTTTGCGACAGCACCTCTGATGCCCGCCGTGCCATTGATGGTGGCGGTGTCTATGTAAACAACGTAAAGGTCACCGATGTGGCGGCAACCCTGGATGACCTACTGCTGGGTAAATACGCAGTATTGCGTCGAGGCAAGAAAACTCTGGCTGGAATTTTCGCCGGCTAAGAAAATCTTCAGAAAGCCCTGGATCCGTGTGGATACAGGGCTTTCGGCCTATCTGGGGGTCCAAAACAACCCCCAATTTCAAAGTTTTTCAAAAAAATATTGACCAAAATTTCACGAATTGCCCGAAATTCGCCAAATTTGGCCCCATCCAACGGGCCGGAAACCCGCGTCAATACTGGGATGTAGGGGTGCGGGTTACGGGGATTTGACTTCACCGTTACCTTCTCGTAATGTTGTTCTTGTTGCCCAAAGCACAAAGCGAAAACCAAGAAGGTTCTGAATCCTGAAGGTTGCTGAAGCTCATGTTGCAACCAATCAAATCTCTCAGAGAAACTCCCTCTTGTAGGCGTTCCAATGTTTGTTTATGATTGAACTTCCTCGAAAAGATTTCGGCGAGTCGGATTTGACAAGCGAAAGAAATACAGGTAAGTTAGAAAAGTTGCCTCGGAGGCAAAGCAGAAATGCAAACTCCCGAGAGCATCCGATCCTTGAGAACTCAACAGTGTGCACAATGTCGATACCAATAGTTTGGCTAGACTTCGCAAGAAGCTAGACCTTACACATTTATATGGTTAGACAGATTGTCAGACAATCTGATTTAGTCAGATCAAACTTGAATGCCCCTTTTTCCGGGGCTTTCGAAAAAACTTCCGGCTTCGGTCGGAAAACATTTTTTACGGAGAGTTTGATCCTGGCTCAGGACGAACGCTGGCGGCGTGCTTAACACATGCAAGTCGAACGATGAAGCTGGAGCTTGCTCCGGTGGATTAGTGGCGAACGGGTG